>JAFRKJ010000049.1 GCA_017431785.1 Bacillota bacterium
AAAGCGCAACGATGATCTATGAGCAATTCGGCGAGCTAAAGTATAAATATCGCAACAGAGAATTCTGGTGCAAAGGATACTATGTCGATACGACAGGGAAGAACACCAGCCGAATTGCGGAGTACATAAAACATCAACTGGGAACAAGGGCTTTGCCCGCATATGAAAAACCCCGCGTTTGACGCGGGGATGGTTTTTTGTAATTGTGATTGGTTCGAACAACAGCTGTTATTTCACAGTGACCTTGGCCTTTACTGTGACTTTATCTCTCTTGGCGTAAATCCAGCATGTGCCCTTACCTACGCCCTTGACGACTCCCTTCGAAGTAACCGTTGCGATCTTCTTGTTGGAAGTGCTGTACGTAGCTCCGCTCTTCGTAGCATTTGCCTTGTGCCAAGTAACGGTCGCTGTCTTGCCTTTGGTGATCGGCATCTGATACTTCTTCAAAGACAGTCCCTTCTTGATATACACAGCATTGTTTCCGCAGCTTGAACATGTATTGGAAACGATGGCGTTGACCCATGCATTATTGATGATGCCGCGATTCTTGCAGCTCTTAAGGGTATTGGCCTGGATCAGATACGCCTTTGCACTGTTATCGACCAGTACTCCGATCGCACCGCCTGTGACTTTGTTTCCATAAATGCTTTCTGAATAGCTGCCGGAGTCGTAAATCATAATGCCATTCTTCGTTGGGCTGGTGACTGTATTGCTAGTGATGTATTTGATCGTGCTTCCACCGGTTGCAGCGATTCCAGTTGCACCTGGTTTTGAAATCGTATTGGATTTCGCCTGATAGATGTATGCCTTGCTGCTTGCTTTACTGCTGGCTAGAATGCCAAATTGCTTTGCAGAGTTGATCGCATTGCTGTTCACATAAGTGATTTTGCTGCCATCGTAGGCGATGATTCCATGCTTTCCTGGTGATGTAATGGTATTGCTGTTGGCCTTTTGCACAGTGCTGCTTTGCGATACAAGCAAACCGCTGTCAGCCGTTCCGCTGATTTTGTTATAACTAACTTCTTTTGCGGTAGATCCTGTGATGCTGATGCCTGGTTCCGTCATCTTTGTGCTGCCTGTCATCTTGACTGTATTGGTAGTCACATTTTTCATCTTGCTGTTGGTCAGCTTGATTCCGCAAACTTTAGCGTCATACACCTCATTTGTCCATACGGAATAGTTCTCATTTTTTGTGTTGTAGCAATGTATGCCATAACGGGCAGCGTTGTAGACCTTGTTCATGTAGATTGTTCTCACCTGGGCGCCGCCACAGGAAGTGATTAGAATGGAATCTGTTTTTGCTCCGTTGGTAATACCTCGCACTTCATTGCGGGTTACAGCTACATTATAGCAATCAGAAACAAAGATTCCGGATCCTTTCTTTCCGTTATCAGGATCATATGGTTCGTTATATCCACCCATATCGATTTTATTGCTCCGAATTGGGCATGAAGAAACATAGTCTTCCAGAATGCCTGCGCGGACCATTTTTAAACTGCCCTTTCCGGAGGTGATTCCGATGTCATTGCCAATTGTTTCAACGCCGGTGATTCGGTAGATTCCTTCCGTGATGCCGTTTGTCTTGCCCTGTGCAGCCGTAACCTTGGTCCCGCCTACGCGAATTCCATATTTGGCGTCAGCACCTTCAAGTTTTGTATCTAAAGCTTTTGTGTCATCCAGTCTAATGGTATTGTTTTCAATCTTCGTATTGGTCGCGAGATCTGTCGGTTTCGTTACTTTTCCAACGCCGTTATTTGGCTGGAATTGCTGGCTTGGTACCAGGTATTGGAATGAAATACCGCTAACTGCATTTTCAATGGTGTTTTTCGAAATATTGGCGTTCTTCGTATAGACGAAGTAGATCGCTTTATCTCTGATATTAGTGAAAGTGTTGTTCGTGACAGTAATGTTGTCATATGGATGGCCGAAAACAGCATGATGTGTTCCCACACCTCTCCTGACATTATCAAAAGTACATCCGGTAATCGTTGCATTGATAACCGGCAGGTCATCATGTGCGCCAAAGTAAGCAAAGTTGTTCTTTTCCCTGTGGGAAACATCTAACTGGATTGCTTCCAGGCTGAGTCCCTGACTAATATCCGACTCTTCAACATCGTGATAGCCACTGAAAATGCAATCAGCCACAAGGATATCTTTGCAGGCACCGATTTCCAGGTGATGACCTCCATAGTTGTCCCTGATTTTTGTTCCTATGATGTTGATGTTAGTGGCATGACCGAATCTGAGGTTACCAGCCGTGGCACGAGTCTGCGCCGTGGCACCAGTCTGCGGATTCTCGTTCTGCCATTCACCCACAAAGGTGCCGCCGAGAACGGTAATGTTGTTATAGAATCCATAATCATAGCTATTATCACCACCGTTTGCATCCTGATGTCCACACCGCAGGGATGGCGGGTCATTGTCTATGGTCGACTGATAGATAATAACATTATCATAGTCATCCGATGTATCATACGGTGTCTCTGCTCCGCTTCCGCGCAGGTCCAGAATCGTGTTGCTATAGATTTCCAATGCCCTGCCAGATGGCTGATATTCGCCATCCGGAATGATGATTCGCGTGATATTATTCTCACTCTTGGCGTTATAAAGTGCTTCTTGAACAGTTCCCGTAAAGTTCTGATCAAGATCTGTTTTGTCCAGAGTCACTACTTCAATATCCTTGCCATACTGATGACCTGAGCTACCATCTTCTGGTATAATGGCTTTCAATACTATAAGAGCTTCTTCACTTGCATTTTCTTCAATGGAAGTTACTTCAGCTAAGGCTGAAACCGTATCCTTCTCAATGACTTCGACCTCTTCAGAAGGTCCAGCTTTTTCTGTCTGTGCATCTGTTACTTCTGTTGGCTCTGATTTTTCTCCCTGATCCGCTTCTGGCACAACTTCGGTTACTTCTGTATTCGCTTCAGTTGCTTCTTCTGCCTGTTCAACAGGCACGGTCTCTACCTCTTCTCCTTCTACTGCAAAAGCAGTAAGTGCTGCAGGTGAAAAACTATAGGCAACCAATATTGCCAGTGCCATGCAATATACGAGACAGTGTTTTGTTCTAGCCATCATATTTGTTTTCTCCCGTCATTCAATCATAATGATCCACTTGAAAAGCGTACCACAAATACTATTAAATGATACCTTATATTAATTATCGGGTCAACGAATCTACTAATGGCCCTCTTAGGCTTCAATTCCCAGCTTCATAATGACAACAAACGAGGGCCCGTTGGACCCTCGTTGTTGTCATGGTGGAGATGATGGGAATTGAACCCATGTCCGAAAGCATTTTCACCGGAATTTCTCCGAGCGCAGTTTCCGATTTGAGATTCACCCTTCTGACCGTCCGGAAACAAACTGCCGGGAGGACTATCCCGTTAGTCCCTTATGCGGCCGGGAGAACGCATAAGGTTTTCCTGCATGTTTGACGTTCAACACCGAACCTGCAGGTGAATCCGGGTGAACGCGCGGGGCAGAACTAAGCTGCCAGTGCGAAATTATTATTAGTTTTTGCGTTTATCTTTAACGGCCCCTTTTTACGAAGACTGGGCGACTTCGGCTCGCTTATCCAGTTTCCACACCCCCGTCGAAACCAGTGCATCCCCTTGTTTTAAGGTGTCCCGAACACCTTCTAGAGTCTCTCTTCAGCTCTGTCGGAAGCTTTTTCCTCATACTCCGCTCTGACGGCATCGATTTCGCGACCCAGTTCATCGATCTCGTCTCTGAGTTCCTGCATCTTATCGCAGAACTCGACCAGAGCGCTGTCAGTCAGTTCTCCGTCCTGATACTGTTTGAAGACATATTCAGCAAGCTTTTTCTTAGTGACAGTGTACTCACTTTTGAGATCGTTTCTTTCACTCTTCAGCTTGTTGATCTCTCTCATTTCCTCAGCCTTGCTGGCTGCATTTGTCGCCGCAGATGTAGCTGCTTTTCCCAATCTGTCAAATAAACTCTGCATTATTTTCTCCTTGCCTGAAGCATTCTTCTGTCCGCATCGCGTTTAGCGATATCACGGCGTTTGTCGTAGTTCTTCTTACCTCTGGCAACAGCCAGTTCCACTTTGGCCTTTCCCCGGTCGTTAATATACATCCGCAAAGGCACCAAAGTCAAGCCATCCTGAGTCGTATACCCAATCAGCTTGCGGATCTCCCTCTTGTGGAGCAGAAGCCTGCGCGGCCTGAGCGGATCCACATTGAACCGGTTGCCCTGCTCATAGGGGCTGATGTTCATCCCCAGTATGAACACCTCACCGTTTCTTATTCTGGCATAACTCTCTTTGATGCTGACTTTTCCCTGCCGCACAGATTTGATCTCTGTGCCGGTCAGTTCAATGCCCGCCTCATAGGTTTCATCGATGAAGTAGTCATGCCTAGCCTTTTTATTGTTTGCTACAAGTTTCATTTTATCTGTAATAACTCTCTGTTTATCCGTATATTCTCTCTGCAATTCCTCTACAGAAATCCGATTTCATTGAACGGGAACAATCTGATAAATGCTTTTCCGACCACTTTGTCTTCAGGAACCATCCCGACATCCTCTGATCTGCTGTCCCAACTGACGGAGCGGTGATCTCCCATAGCGAAGATCTCATCTTCACCTACAACGAACTCGCTGCCGTTCGGGTAGTTTCTGAATGCAGGCTCCTCCTCGTACAGGTAGTCCTCGTCGAGAAGCTTGCCGTTCCGGTAGACGTAGTCGTCCTCAAAGGATATGACGTCCCCTTCCACGCCGATTACTCTCTTGATCAGCAGTTTTTTGCTTCCATCCTGCTCATTAATCAGGTCAGAGCGGAAGACGATGATATCTCCCCGTTCCGGATGATCTTTGAATTTGTAAGCCAACTTGTTGACAAAAAGATAGTTGTTTGACTGCAGTGTGTCCAGCATGGAATCTTCCTTTACGATCGTCGGCTTTATCACTGCTGTGATTGCAAGCACAATGATAATCGCTATGATGATGTCCTTGATCAGATCCTTTACAAATCCGCTCTTTTTTGCCGGTTTTGTTTCTTCTGTGTTTTCGACTTCTTCTATGTTATTGTAATTGTTTTGTTCATTCATTTGCTACTGCTTTTGCTTATCCTTTCAGTTTATCCCAGACCCGTTGAAAGTCTTTCGGAATATCTGCTCTGACTTCAAGATTCCGTATGCCCGCAAGTTCTGTATATTCTTCCGGAATATCTCCGAAACTCAACCTGTATGCGTGAAGCAATTGTGTTGTCACTCCGTATTTCTTCATGAGTTCATTTGCTCTGCGGCCAGTTGCGGAAGTGCCGTACTTGGAATCCCCTGCCAGCGGGAAACCTCTTCCTGCCATGTGCACTCTGATCTGATGGGTGCGTCCTGTGACAAGTTCAACTTCCACAAGGGAAAACTTCTTATCAGCGCTGTGGTCTATCGGACGAACGATGGATACAGCGTTCTGCCCATCATCAGATATATGGACTTTGTTCTTATCTGCATCCTTTGTCAGTCTGTCGTCAATGAACAGATTTTCCGTTAGATTCCCCGCAGCGATGGTCACATAGTACTTTGCAACATAATCCCTCAGTCTGATCAGCTTCGTAAGCTGCCGCAAAGATTCCGCAGTTTTACCGAAGATGACGAGCCCTGTCGTGTTCCTGTCCAGACGGTTCACCGGTGATGGTGTAAATGTCTTCTCCCCGGACGGATCAAATTCACCTTTATCCTGCAGATATCCGCAGACCTGATTCATCAGCGTATTCTTCTTCTCATTTGCGTCTCCATGAGTCAGAAGGCCTTTAGGCTTATTCACAATCAGGACATTCTCATCCTCATAGGCAATAGCAAACTGCCGTTTCGCCCTGTGTTTCACAGGCTCTTTGGTCAGTTCATTGAGCCTGTCTTCCGCAACATAAAAAGTGAGCACGTCGCCCTCTTCAAGGACTGTGTCCTCCTTAGCCCGTTTGCCATTTACTTTGAGGTCTTTGCGTATTATCTTGTACACAGCCGACAGCGGCGCCTTCTTCAGATACTTTCGGAGAAACCTGTCAAGCCTCTGCCCTGCGTCATTAGATCCTATTTCGACGTTGACCATTATCCGTTTACCTACCCCTCCTGCCGCATCATTATACAATAAAACCTCAAGCCTTTACAAGAAGCCAATACAAGTTGAATAACACTATATTTTGTGGTATTGTTTATGTGGAGGAAATTACGACCACAATGAAAGATTTTTTTTACAAAAAGAATGATATTATAATCGTTCTGATCATCCTGATCGCTGCAGCATTTCTAATCTACAACCGCATCGGTGTTATTATGGACTACCCTGCCAAGCTTGCTGAGCAGCAGGCAAAAGCACAAGCAGAGCAGCAATTGGAAGAATCTGAGGCTGTCGAAGCGACCGAGTCAACTGAACCAACAGAAGCTACAGAAGCGACAAAGGTTGCTGATGAGTCAGAATCAGACGATTAAATACAGCAAGGAGGCTTAAAATGGCATTAGTTACAACTACTGAAATGTTCAAAAAAGCTTATGATGGAGGATATGCCGTTGGTGCTTTCAATGTCAACAACATGGAAATTGTTCAGGGCATCACGGAAGCAGCCGGTGAGCTTAACAGTCCGGTTATCCTGCAGGTTTCAAAGGGAGCCCGCAATTACGCCAACCACACTTATCTTGTGAAGCTGGTTGAGGCTGCTGTTGAGGAAAACCCGGATATCCCTATGGCGCTTCATCTTGACCACGGTGACAGTTTCGAAACATGCAAATCCTGTATAGACGGAGGTTTCACTTCTGTCATGATCGACTGTTCTTCCATGCCTTTTGAAGACAATGTCAGGATTACCAAACAAGTCGTTGAGTATGCACATGACCACGGTGTAGTCGTAGAGGCTGAACTTGGTACTCTGGCAGGCGTTGAAGACGAAGTAAGTGTTGAGGCCGGCAGCGAGAGCTATACACATCCTGACGAAGTTGAGGAGTTCGTCACAAGAACCGGCTGTGACTCTCTGGCAATTGCAATCGGAACATCACACGGTGCATATAAATTCAAGGCTTCACAGTGCACCCGCAATGAGGAAGGTATTCTGGTGCCGCCTCCACTTCGCTTTGATGTTCTCGAAGAATGCATCAAGAGAATCCCTGGCTTCCCTATCGTACTTCACGGTTCTTCATCCGTTCCTCAGGAATTCGTGAAAATCGTAAACCAGTACGGGGGCAACATGCCTGATGCAATCGGCATTCCGGAATCAGAACTTCGCCACGCCGCTGAACTGGCTGTCTGCAAAATCAACATTGATTCAGATATCAGACTCGCAATGACAGCTACGATTCGTAAGTATATGGCTGAACATCCTGATCATTTTGATCCGCGTCAGTATCTGAAACCTGCCCGTCAGGCAGTAAAGGATATGGTGGCTCACAAAATCCAGAACGTACTCGGATCTGCCGGCAAAGCATAAGGCGCGTAACAATTTGTGATAGTCATCGGCCGCACATGAGGTATTAAGGCTGATTCCGCAGGAGCAGTTGCGGTCACCGACGAAACGAAAAGAGAACAAAAGAAAAACCTCAGACATGTTTGAGAGCGTTAGCTCGAGTTTGTCTGAGGTTCTTTTGTTTTTGAGTGAGTCGCTGTGACCGTCTGCGACGAGGACCAAAGCCGACATACCTCATGTACGGCTGGTGGTCGCTTCCACAACTTGTTATTTCGCCGCGTTGATCATATCGTTCTTCAGATTCCAAAGCTTATCTGACAGGTCGACATAATAGGTCTGTGGATTTTCGAAACGCTTCATCTCATCCCACATAAGATCCATCTGCTCTGCGCAGTACTTCTTGATTTCTTTGATATCAGGGCTCTCATATACTTTCTTGCCGCCCTCAAAGATGCGCTCACGCAGGTTCTTAGCGTAGAAGTTGGTGATTGTCTTCTTCTTCCAGATTGCGTTCGGATCGAAGATTTCAATAGATTCGCCTGTTGGTGGTTCTTCCTCATCAAGGGCGATGAGATCACCGAGCATTCTGTTGGTATCCTTATCAAAGAGTCTCCAGATCGTCTTGAAACCAGGATTTGTGATCTTCTCAACATTCTCGCTGATTTTGATCTTAGGAATCATTTTCCCATCTGTTTCAAGTGCAGCCAGTTTATATACGCCGCCGAATACTGGCTCTGACTTGGAAGTGATCAGTCTCTCGCCGACGCCGAAGGAATCGATGCATGCGCCCTCTTCGAGTACATCTCTGATGATGTATTCATCCAGGGAGTTGGAGATGACGATCTTACAATCTTCCAGACCGGCATCATCCAGCATCTTCCTTGCCTTCTTGGTCAGGAAGGAAATGTCGCCGCTGTCGATTCTGATGCCTTTGTTCGGCGGATCCAGTTCTTTGAATACCTTGATCGCAGCCGGAACACCTGACTTCAGGACATTGTATGTATCGACCAGAAGTGTGGCGTTCGTTGGATAGATCTGCGTGTATGTCTTGAATGCTTCGTATTCATTGTCGAACATCTGAACCCAGCTGTGAGCCATGGTTCCCAGTGCCGGTGTGCCGAATTCTTCGTCCGCAATCGTACATGCTGTTCCGGCGCAGCCGCCGATGAAGGATGCTCTTGCGCCGTAAATGGCAGCTGTCGTACTGTGGGATCTTCTCGTACCGAACTCCATGATCGGTCTGCCCTTGGCTGCTCTGACGATTCTGCTGGCCTTTGTGGCGATCAGGCTCTGGTGGTTGACGAGCAGCAGGATCATCGTTTCCACAAACTGTGCCTGCATCACCGGACCTCTGACTGTGATCAGCGGCTCATATGGGAAGATCGGTGTACCTTCCGGAACGGCCCATACATCACAAGTGAATTTGAAATTCTTCAGATATTCCAGGAATTTCTCACTGAAGATACCCTTTCCCCTCAGATATGCGATATCCTCATCCGTGAACTCCAGATTGTCTAAATACGCAATGACCTGTTCCAGACCTGCCATAATCGCATAACCGCCGTCATCAGGAATCTTACGGAAAAACATATCGAAATACGCGATATCATCCTGCATGTCAGCTTCGAAATAACCATTTGCCATTGTTATTTCATAAAAGTCCGTCAGCATCGTCAGATTGATTTTTTCTATCATTTCATTCTCCTCTCGGCCTTACTGCGCATCATTTTTCGGCGTCATTGCCTGCAACCGCATCGGCCAGACTGCGTAATATTATAACAATTTGCGCAGGAACTGTCCAGTATAGGAGCCTTCTGTCTTCGCCACCTCTTCCGGCGTTCCCTGGGCCACGATCTGCCCTCCGCGGAAACCTCCGTCAGGTCCCAGATCGATAATATGATCCGCGCATTTGATGACATCCAGATTATGTTCTATGACAACGACCGTATTGCCCTGGTCCGTAAGACGAGCCAGAATATCAAGCAGCTTCTCCACATCTGCGAAATGCAGTCCAGTGGTCGGTTCATCCAGAATGTACAGCGTCTTTCCCGTGCTCTTTTTGGAGAGTTCTGACGCAAGCTTGATTCTCTGTGCTTCACCGCCCGACAGCTGTGTGCTCGGCTGACCAAGCTTAATGTAACCCAGCCCCACATCTTCCAAGGTCTGCAGATGCCGCTTGATCGGCGGATGATTCTTGAAGAACTCCAGTGCTTCGCTGACATTCATGTCCAGAACGTCGTAGATGCTCTTGCCTTTGTATTTGACTTCCAGTGTCTCTCTGTTATAGCGTCTGCCTTTGCACACTTCGCACGGAACGTAGACATCCGGCAGAAACAGCATCTCAATTTTGATGATACCATCACCATTGCAGGCCTCGCACCGGCCGCCTTTGACGTTGAAGCTAAACCTTCCCTTGCCGTAACCTCTGAGTTTTGCCTCCGGCAACTGGGCAAACAGATCTCTGATGTTTGTGAACACGCCGGTATACGTCGCCGGATTGGATCGTGGCGTCTTGCCGATTGGTTTCTGGTCGATATTGATGATTTTATCGATGTTCTTGATTCCCGTGATACTCTTGTGCAGACCAGCTTTCTGTCGGGAACCGTTCATTTCAGCAGCGACTGCTTTGTAGAGGATTTCACCTACAAGACTACTCTTCCCTGAGCCTGAAACACCCGTAACGCATATGAATTTGCCCAATGGGAATTTCACATCGATGTTCTTCAGATTGTTCTGGGCTGCGCCCTTGACGGTGATGTATTTGCCGTTGCCTTTGCGGCGCTCGGAAGGAACTTTGATGCTGCGCTTTCCACTGAGGAATTGCCCTGTGATGGATCGCTCGCAAGCTTTGATTTCTTCCACGGTGCCCTGGGCAACCAATTCGCCGCCGTTCAGTCCGGCGCCGGGTCCGATATCCACGATCTGATCCGCGGCGTACATGGTATCTTCATCGTGTTCCACAACAATCAGAGTATTCCCGATATCCGTCAGCTCACGCAAAGACTTCAAAAGCTTCTGATTGTCCTTTTGATGCAATCCGATGCTTGGTTCGTCCAGTATGTAGGAAACACCGACGAGACCGGAACCGATTTGCGTCGCCAATCTGATTCTTTGGGATTCACCGCCTGACAGCGTCATGGCAGAACGGCTCAGCGTCAGATAATCCAGTCCTACATCTGCCAGGAACTGCAGTCTTCCGCGGATTTCCTTGATGATTTCTGCCGAGATTTTCTCGTGAGCAGGGCTCAGTTCCAGATTGTCCAGAAACTCCAGTTCTTCAACAACAGAAAGATCGCAGAATTCCATGATATTCTTACCTCCGACTGTCACTGCAAGAAGCTCCTCTCTGAGCTTTCTTCCATGGCAGACCGGACATTCTGCAATATCCATGAACTGCTCGATTTTGCCTTTGATCCAATCGGAACTGGTCTCCTGATACCGTCTCTCCAGATTCGGGATGATTCCTTCGAATGTATGGCTCCTGTGCTGCACAAATCCGCTTCTGTTCGTGTAGTCATAGGTGAGTTTCTCGTCGCCGGTGCCATAGAGAAGCACTTCTCTGAACTTCTTAGGCAGTTTATTGAAAGGCTTTGTCACATCTGCATTGTACTTGTCCGCCAATGCTTTGATCACCTGCCAGTAATAACTCGTATATTCCATGGTCGCAAAAGCATTGACCAACGCTTTGTCAATAATGCTGAGGCTCTGATCTGGTATCAGAAGGTCTGGGTCCACCTTCTGCAGATAACCCAGGCCCTTGCACTCCGGGCATGCTCCGAGCGGATTATTGAAGGAAAACATCCTTGGCTCCAGCTCATCGATGCTGACACCGTGCTCCGGACATGCCAGAGAGGTGCTGAAAGTCTTTTCCATCGCTTCCTTATCCGGCGCCGCAATAATAACTTGTACAAGACCTTCCCCATGGGTGATTGCCAGTTCACAGGCTTCCGACAGACGGCTCTGAACACCGTCTCTCACTTTGATCCTGTCTACAACGATTTCAATGGTGTGTTTGAAGTTCTTATCCAGACTGATCTCATCTTCATCCACATGCATGATTTCACCATCGACGCGCACCCTGGTGAAGCCTTCTCTCCTGATACGGTCCAGGATCTTATCGTGGCGGCCTTTGCGCTGACGCACTGCAGGCGCGAGTACGGTAAGCCTCGTACCTTCCTCTTCCAGCATCAGTGTCTCCACAATCTGATCCACAGACTGACTGGAAATCTCCCTGCCGCAGATTGGGCAGTGTGGTATACCGATGCGGGCATATATGAGTCTGAGGTAGTCATAGATCTCCGTGACCGTTCCAACCGTCGACCTCGGATTGTGGTTTGTAGACTTCTGGTCGATGCTGATAGCCGGACTGAGACCTTCAATTGACTCAACATCCGGTTTTTCCATCTGGCCGAGGAACTGACGGGCGTATGAGGACAGTGATTCCATGTATTTTCTCTGTCCTTCCGCATAGATGGTATCAAAAGCAAGAGATGACTTGCCGCTCCCGGATAATCCCGTAAAGACGACCATCTTATTCCTTGGAATCGTCACATCCATACTCTTGAGATTGTTCTCTCTGGCACCTTTAATTATGATGTCTTTATTCATTTCTGCCATTTTTATCTAATTGCCCCTCTATATTTCTGCCATGTTACATTCTGGCTCTGTATTCAAATACCAGGTCACGCAATTCTGCCGCTCTCTCGAACTGGAGATCTGCCGCCGCCTGTTTCATTTCCTTCTCAAGCTTGTTCACATAATCGCGAAGCTCTTTCTTCGTGAGTTCATCCGGCTTGCGGCCGGCAAGGAAGGAATCATATCCTTCTGCATCTTCCGCTTTGACGGTAGCTTCAATGACTTTACGGATTCCTTTCTGAACACTGGTAGGTGTTATGCCGTTTTCTCTGTTATAATCGTCCTGTATTTTTCGCCTTCTGTCTGTTTCCTTGATGGCGGCGTCCATTGCGCTGCTGATTCCGTCGCAATACATAACGACTTTACTGTCAACATTTCTGGCTGCTCTTCCAATCGTCTGGATCAGAGATGTTTCTGTTCTCAGGAAGCCTTCTTTATCTGCGTCCAGTATGGCAACCAGAGAAACTTCAGGGATGTCAAGGCCTTCACGGAGCAGGTTGATGCCGACAAGCACATCAAATACACCCATCCTCAAATCTCTGATGATTTCCATTCTCTCCAACGTATCGATGTCTGAATGCAGATATCTGACCTTGACTCCATTTCCACGCAGATAGTCCGTCAAACTCTCCGCCATCTTCTTGGTAAGTGTCGTGACGAGTACACGTTCTCCCCTGTCTGTGACTTTGTTGATTTCGCCGATCAGATGGTCAATCTGACCTTCGGTTGGATGTGTTTCGATGACAGGATCCAAGAGCCCTGTCGGTCTGATGATCTGCTCTGCGCTGATTCCGCCGGACTGTTCTCTCTCATATTCTGCAGGCGTAGCACTTACGTAGACGATCTGATCCACCAGACTGTTGAACTCTTCGAATTTCAGCGGTCTGTTATCCAATGCTGACGGCAGCCGGAACCCAAAATCTACAAGAGATTGCTTTCTGGACCGGTCTCCGTTATACATGGCCCGCAGCTGCGGCAGCATTACGTGGGATTCATCGATCATAATCAGAAAATCATCCGGAATGTAGTCGATGAGCGTGTATGGTCTGCTTCCCGGAGGGAGCCCCACGAGGTGACGAGAATAGTTTTCGATGCCTTTGCATGTACCGATTTCTCTGAGCATTTCCACATCGTATCTCGTTCTCTGCTCAATGCGCTGCGCTTCGATAAGCTTCCCCCTGTCCTTAAACCAGGTGATTCTCTCCTGCAGTTCTTCATTGATCGTCTGGGTCGCCCGTTCTATCTTCTCAGGGCTGGTGACATAATGGGACGCCGGATACACTGCAACATGCTGTCTGAGTCCCAGAATTTCCCCTGTTACAGGGTTGATTTCTTTAATAGACTCCACTTCGTCCCCAAACAGTTCAATCCTAACGGCATTTTCTGCTCCTGCAGGATAAATATCTATGATATCACCGCGCACTCTGAATGTACCCCGTTCGAAGGCCATATCGTTTCTGGTGTACTGGATATCCACGAGCTTGCGCAGAAGCTCCTGTCGGTCTTTTTCCATGCCGGGTCTGATGGATATGACCTGGTTTTCGTAATCGATCGGGCTTCCCAGTCCATAGATGCACGACACAGATGCTACGATAATGACATCCCGCCGCTCGCTGAGGGCTGCCGTCGCTGAATGGCGCAGTTTCTCTATCTCGGCGTTGATATCGGAATCTTTCTCAATATAGGTATCCGTGGAAGCAACATATGCCTCCGGCTGATAGTAATCATAGTAGGACACAAAGTATTCCACGGCATTTTCCGGGAAGAATTCCCTGAATTCACCGTGCAGCTGGGCTGCCAGTGTCTTGTTGTGGGATATGACAAGTGTCGGCTTCTGGACTTTCTCTATGATCTTCGCCATAGTGAATGTCTTGCCGCTTCCTGTGACACCCATCAGGGTCTGTGATTTTTTGCCTTCGAGAATTCCCCTGGCAATCGTATCGATGGCCTGAGGCTGATCCCCCATCGGTTCAAAATCTGAATAAACCTTGAAATCAGGCATATCCGTTAATCCTCTCCTTCTCCGTTTTCGTCTTCATTAAATGGCTCATACCGCACATTCTGATTGATTATACCATAATCAGACTCTAGTTCTTTCTCTTTTTGACGGAGGGCCTCCTCAAGTCCTGTGACTGCCGCAAAAGGCATAAACTGCTTGGCTCTATCTTTTCTGTCCATTCTTATGCCCTCCTGATTCTCCGCTCTTGTGGCCGCCGATCTGCATATTCCGCTCTCTGGTGGTTGCTTCCGCCTTGAAGTTGGTCCCTTTGAGTATAGCGTTCTTACCGAATTTATCTTTGATTGCCAGCTCAGCTTCCTGCAGTTTCTTGTCTTTTTCCAGAACTTCTTCCTGTGGCCTGCTTTTGGCCTCGTCTTTCATCATGTCGAACAGATTCAACTGCCTGTTTCCTCTGTCTTTGCGGATGTTGTTGCAGGAAATGTTGACTCTTCTGATCATGCGGCTGTGATCCATCACTCTGTCGTACAGCGCTACGACTTCCGGCACCATAACCGATGCTTCACAGCTTCCACCTTCGAAGCGGACCGTTCCCCCGTCCCGATGACCATATCTGCCAAATCTGCCGCCTCCCGCATCAGCTCCAGATCCGGGTTGTGTTGATTTCGCATATCCTACTGATATGGTTACGGATTCAGCTGTTACTCCTTTTTTGACCAGATCGAGGCACATGAGATCCATCATCTCCCTGACAATGGTCCTCCCCTCTTCAAAGGTGTAATCCCGCATCAGCACCTGACCGCTTGTCAGACTGTGGTCCTTCGGCTTATACGCCTTGATATCGGCCATCGTCACCGGTTCTCTGCCCCATGCGTGGTCAATGAGCAGCTCCGCGTCCACGCCGAACATCTGATAGAGCAGATTTTCATCTCGCTCTGCTGCCGCCAGCTCGCCCATGGTGTGAACGCCGATTTTCTCCAGTCTGCGTGCAGTTCCTTCTCCGATTCTCCAGAAATCGGTAAGCGGCCTGTGATCCCAAAGGGTTTCTCTGTATTTCTCTTCATCCAGCTCACCGATGAAATCCTCTGCATGCTTAGCTGTGATATCCAGGGCGATCTTGGTCAGATACAGATTGGTGCCGATTCCGCAAGTAGCCCGCACACCGATCTTACTGCTGATTTCATTCATGATTCTGACCGCCAGCTCTCTTGGAGTGCATCTGTAAACATGGAGATAGTGCGTCACATCGATGAAAGCCTCATCGATGGAATAAACATGGATATCATCCTTGGAAAACCACTTCAGATAGATGCCGTAAATCTCTGCAGCATAGTCGATGTACTTCTGCATCCTCGGCTGCGCCATGATGTAATCGATACCTTCCGGTATCTCAAAAACCCTGCATCTGTTCTTCACCCCAAGCTTCTTCATGGAGGGTGAAACCGCAAGACAAATAGTCTTGTTGCTGCGCTCCGGATCGGCAACAACAAGATTGGTCGTCATCGGATCGAGACCCCTTTCTACGCACTCTACAGAAGCGTAGAATGACTTCAGATCTATGCAGATGTATCTGTTTTCTCCATCCATGTTTACATTATACGAACATTTGTTCCTTCCGTCAAGCACAATAAAACCCGCAGGAATCAACCGCTGCGGGTCCTTGTCTGCAATGTGCAACTGTGATGTCCTACAGTACTCCGATAATCGCTTCGTACAGGTCGTCGAATTCTTCAAATGCAGGATACTGCGGATAATCCTTCTTGATCTGCTCCGTGCTTCTGAAGAGGAATCCTGCCTTGCTCGCCTGAATCATAGCCAGATCGTTGAAGCTGTCTCCGGAAGCAATGGTGTTGTATCCGATTGACTGCAGCGCCTTGACGGTGCTCAGCTTTGACTTCGCAACACGCATGTGGTGTTTCAGCACTTCTCCATCCTCAGCAACTTCCAGGGTATTGCACATGAGCGTCGGATAACCCAGTTTCTTCATGAGCGGCATGGCGAACTGCTCAAATGTATCGCTCAGAATCAGTACCTGTGTCTTCTCACGCAGCTTATCCAGGAATTCTTTCGCACCCGGCAGCGGATCGATCTTTGCAATGACAGCCTGGATCTCCTTCAGACCAAGACCGTGTTCCTTCAGAATAGCGATTCTATACTCCATGAGTTTGTCGTAATCCGGCTCGTCACGGGTCGTCTTCTTCAGCTCAGGAATCCCTGTTTCATTTGCAAAGGCAATCCATATTTCCGGTACGAGAACGCCTTCCATATCAAGGCATACGATGTTCATTTTGTTTTCACTCATAATTAATCTCCTTTAGTCATATGATGTATGAAATTATAGCAGAAAAATGCAAAGAGGACAATGCCTCTGTGCATTGTCCCCTTACTTTCTTTGCGATCGCCGTACTAGAGCGGTTCAACAGGTGTGATTGTCGGACCATCCCACCAAGGCTTGTATTCCTTAACAGGCTCCTGGTTCTTATAGTAAGGATCATCCCATATGATTCTTCTCTCTACTGTAATATCAAGTTCTGCAGCATACTCGAGGTATCTGTCATTGGCTTCTTCGGTCAGTTCCGCTGAGGAAATGAAGCCTGTCTGATCGAGTTCGTCGTTAACGAAGAGCTTCGTGAAGAGGAATCCGCCCTGGCCAGTCAGATACTGTTCGCCGGTTACGCCGAACTTCTCAAAGGACTCAACAAATCCAGGCGCGAAGAGATGTGACTCAACTCTTACATCCTTGCCATCCTTCTTACCCATTGCCTCGCATACGAATGCGCCTGTGTCAGATACTAGCCCTTCATCGATAATTTCCTGGATCTCATGCGCGAAACGAGGTGGATGAGGAAGTGCATTCAGAATTGCATTGTGTGTGTTGACCATCTGTCCATCAACTTCAACCGGATCTCTCTTGAGCAGTCCGGCTCTTGCCAGAGGCTCTGCAAATTCAATGCCGACACCGCCGTATTTGAAGTAAGCGTTCTTGCAGCCTTTGAACAGCTCATTTGCCCTGATGCCAACGTAGAACGGTTCATCGTGAGCATGCTCAACGAATCTGACTGGATACCCTACATAATCAATATTTCTTTCAATTGGCAGTGAGAACGGTTTTGTGTTGACCATCTTCCCATCGATCCAAGCTACAGGAAGGTCATCCATGTCAGCCAGAGCTGTTACAGGGGACCACCAGTAAGGCTGGAATCTCTTAGCTTCAACGCCTTCATATACCATCATGTAGATAGTATCGCACTCATCGATATCCTTCATGGTATCTCTGGCGACAACGCACATCGTTCCCGGTGCAGAACCAGTACCCATGATACCAAGGATGCCGGCTTCCTTGAACTTCTCATTGTAGTCTGTCAGAAGTCTGTACATGCATTTTTCCCAAGTGTCTTCGAATCCTTCCGGAGCAGCGAAGTCCTGATAGTTGACTTTAGCTTCCAGACAGGCGTCAATGACGTTCTTACCGAATGCCAACGGTAAAGCATTTACTACGAGGTCACATCCTTCGACAAGTTTCACTACCTGATCCTTCTTGGAAGCATCGCAGAAATAACCTTCTGCTTTCTTCAGGCTGTCTGCCAGTTCCTTGGCAGCTGCTTCGTCATAGTCAGCGCATATAATTTTATCTACATTTGGTTCCAGGTCCAGTCTCTTGGCAACTGTAGTTCCCTGTGCGCCTGTTCCTAATACTAATACTTTCTTACCCATAAAATCGTATCTCCTTTTTTGTTTCTAAAAAGATGAATTGTTTTGCTACAAAAATTATCACTCACTTTCAGCGCAAAGGCTATAGCTGTTTTTTATCGTCGACAGGAGTTTTTAACTAAAATTTGACTATAGGTGTAGATTTCACTATAATGTGAACATGAGAATTGAAACACCGGCTTTTCAATATAAAAACGGTTTGCCATTCGAGGCACAGCTCTGCCGCATCGGCAGACAGCTTCCCCATAGGCACCCTACAGAGCTTGAACTGGTGTACTGTCTGGAAGGCAGTATTCATTTGATTGCATCGGAGCAGGAATTCACTATCCGCGCAGGACAGGTCCATTCCATAGATTTCAACGATATTCATTATCTGAATGCGGAGGAAGACAACCTGACACTGCTTTTTCACATTGATCTTTCTAAGCTTCCGGACTGGGAGAATATGAAATATGTATTTTTCTCATGTGAAAGCAATCACTGCTATCCCTATCAGGAAGAAGCGATGCGGAAAGTCAAGGATATGATCCTTTCTCTTTCGTATATTTATTTCTCTGAGAGCAACATAACGATCGATGACTGTACCGCTGCACTGGATTCTTTTATTGATACCCTCATCACCTATTTCAACTGGTTCAACTATGAAAACCATGACGAGTATATGAACAAAGAACTGTATGACCGTTTCACACGTGTGCTTGTTTACATCGTAGACAATTACAAGGAAAAGATTACTGTTTCACAGCTCGCATCCATGGAACATATCAACAAAAACTATTTTTCCCAGTTTATCAGCAAAACTGTTTTCTCAAGTTTCAGCAATATGGTAAAGTATATTAGATGCTATCAGGCGGAATCACTGCTATTGACAACAGATATGTCAATTGCTGATATTTCCTTTGAATGCGGGTTCAGCGATCCGAAGTACTTTTACTCTGCTTTCAAGGAACTGTGGGGGCTGACACCGACAAAGGACCGCGAGCGCTACAAAGCACAATATGAATGCGCACTGCATGATACTTCATCCGTTAACTACTCGCTGCACGAGGCCTCCTCGTTCATCAAAGACTACATAGCCTACTGGCATATAGATAAAACATTACGGCATTTATAATTTACTGCATTTAGGGAGAACAGACATGACAATCATACGTAAATGGAACTCGATCAGCCTTATTATCAGAATACTATGCGGCCTCGCTATTGGCGTCATACTCGGCCTTCTTGTTCCGAATGCAACCGGCATCGCAGTTCTTGGGCAGCTGTTTGTCGGTGCATTGAAAGCTGTTGCACCAATTCTGGTATTGGTACTTGTCGCCTCCTCTCTCGCAAATGCGAAAGGCGGACACGCCAATAAATTCCGTACTGTCATCATCCTGTACCTGTTCAGTACGATGCTGGCTGCGGTCATTGCCGTCATTGCCAACTTCATGTTTCCGACATTTATCCCGTTGGAAGGAGTCACTGCATCCGAAGAATACGTTGCACCAAGCGGTATGTCTGAGGTCATCGTAAATCTTCTGACAAATGTCGTCGCAAATCCTATCGACGCCTTGCTCAACGCAAATTACATCGGCATTCTGTTCTGGGCCGTCATACTTGGTCTTGCACTCAAGCGTTCCTCTGACAGCACCAAGAGATTCCTGGATGATCTGGCCGATGCTATTTCAAAAATCGTACGCGGCATTATCAGCTGCGCTCCGTTTGGTATCCTCGGCCTTGTGTTCAATTCTGTTTCCACAAGCGGCCTTGATATCTTCAAGACCTATGGTCATCTTGTAGCCGTTCTCGTCTGCACCATGTTGTTTATTGCTTTTGTAGTAAATCCTCTGATTGTTGGACTTCTGCTCCGCCATAATCCATATCCTCTGATTTGGAAGTGCATCCGCACAAGCGGTATCACAGCCTTCTTTACGAGAAGTTCTGCCGCGAATATCCCAGTCAATATGGAATTGTGTGAAGAACTCGGACTGGATGAGGATATGTACTCCGTATCCATTCCTCTCGGTGCTACTATCAATATGAATGGCGCGGCTGTTACCATCACCACATTCTCACTTGCCGCCGCCTATACGATGGATGTCCACGTTACTCTGCTCATGGCCATCGCCCTCAGTTTCGTAGCAGCATTCTCCGCATGCGGCGCTTCTGGTGTAGCCGGCGGATCACTCCTGCTGGTTCCTCTCGGCTGCTCTCTCTTTGGTGTTGCTCCGGATGTCGCCATGGCGATCGTTGGTGTCGGCTTTATCATCAGCGTGATTCAGGATTCCATGGAAACTGCTCTGAACTCATCCGGTGATGCGATCTTCACTGCAACTGCAGAATTCAGAGAATGGAAAAAAGAGGGACGTAAACTCCCTCTTTGATCAAACTATCTTTATTCAGTGAATTGATAATCCTTATTTTTGCTCGGCTTTTTCCTTAGCTTCTCTTTTGACGTCCTTCCACTTCTTCTCAAACTTTTCGGCAAGTTCGCTTGTGTGGGTCAGTCTGTAATGCCCGAGTTTCCGGTGCGCTGATCTGACCTTACCGATGCCGCGATTATATGCCTTATAGCCCAGAATCCCAGTCCAATGCTCCTTCGCTTTGCCGCTTCTCGGCACTTCACGTTCTGTTCCTGTAGCACGGAATGCGACGCCTTCTGTCACGGCTTGAATAAAGTCGTTGTTGCATCGGATCTCCGCATCGATTTCCGTACATGCCATGCCCAGGTATTCTTCCCTGTGAGCATCGGTTCCCCCTGTGCCCGGAAGGTCATATTTAGCAGCCAATTCTTTCGCCAGATAGTTGGATAATTCACTTTCACAGGTATTGAACGTCTCAATGAAATCCAGCTCTTCCAGAAGGTCGAAGTCCATATTGTTGAACCCCATGGCCGAGGAAGATGCCGCCCCGAATGGATGGGCAAGCCCCAGTACTCCGCCGCAAGAATGTACAACGTGGATCAGCTTACGCAGCCGCATACCTCTGATGTGCAGCAATCTGAGATACACATCATCAGGCAGGACAACAAGAACATGTCCTGCGTCCTTGGTATCGTATTCCACGCCGCGGATTACCGTAAAGTTTTCAAGATCTTCTTCCAACTCCGGCAAACTTCTGAGTTTATCCCAGGCAATACAGCCTTTATACGAATTATGGTCACAGATCATGAAACCGTCGTAACCAAGTTTTCTGTATTCACCTATATATTTGAAGATGGACACCTTGGAATCAAAGGATCCTTCCTTCGTATGGCAATGTAAATCAAATTTCATGTGCTCTATAGTCCGTTTCCTTTATGATGAAAATATCATACCACAAATGACTTGATTTCGTCACTTTTTGTCAGATGCCCATACGCCCCAGTCACCGGTACCGTGCCATGTCGTCGGATCTGTCTTCTTGCCGATCGCCAGCAGAACGATACCGAGAATGGTTCCGATGGCGCCGCCGATGCGTCCTACCTTGAGCATGAGCCAGAAATCACTGATCAGACCTGTCTCATAGGTTTCAAGGTAATACTCAGCGCCCCAGGATCCTTCATACCACTGGAGGAACAATGTACCTACAATGGCATACAGCCCGAAGGCAATAAAGAATGCGCCGAACCTCTGCAGGTCGCCCTGTGCCAGCTTCGTCTTAGGATTGAGCGGGAATTTCTCTGCATTGACTTTGTACAGTCCGCCGTAGATCCACTTGATGAGGATATACGCCACGACTGCAGATCCGATGGAAACAAATCCGAGCAGGAAGTACTCTGTACCATTGACCAGCAATCCGATGACTGCAATGAACATCGGTACGATTGCGTAAAGCGTAGCAAGTATTGGGCTCTTAATGTACCAGCAGTTTCTCTCCTCAACCGGATATTCCTTTCTGGCCTTCAGGAGGCAGATGCCGATGATAACATAAACCATCAGTGCCAGAGGTCCAAGCATAATCAGTATCGTTGTAAAATCGAACTGACAGAGAATCGCTGTGACAACTGACAGAAGCAGAATCGACAGAACCGGCAGTCCCTTCTTATTTGTCTTAACAAGGAATTTCGGAGCCAGATGGTCGTCTGCCATTGCGAAGAATCCTCTGGAACCTTCTGCAACATAAGCATTGTATATCGCTGCCTGTGAAAGGATAGCGATGACGAGGAATCCGACGCCCCAGCCATATCCCAGGCACTGTCCGAGCACATCGCCGTATCCGAGTCCATCCGTTCCCCACTCTTCCCAGTGTCCGACGGAAACAAGCCCTGCAATTGTCGGCAGAATGTAGGAAAGTGCAATAACCGGCATGACGATTTTGAATCCCTTAGGAATAACTTCCGGATTCTTCAATTCTCCGGCCATATTGGATACACATTCATATCCGCAGTACATCCAAATGACGATCATGATGCTGCCGCCAAGGCTGTCGACGATGGACTGTCCTTCCGGTACAACAGGCGTAACCGGGCTGTACTCCCAGTTCATGAAGCCTACGACTGTTACAAATGCAAAAGCAACAAGAATCGCAATCGAAAGAACGGTATTGACCCAGCTTACCTCTCTCAGTCCAATTAGGTTGATGATCATAAATACTGCAATGATCGCTAACCTGACAGTAAAGCAGATGGTCGGATCTGTCAGCCCCGGGATGAATGTGGATGCATAATCTGTAATCAGCACGACATAAGCTGAGATTCCCAGATAAATGGAGCATGTGCCCCACCAGCTCAGGGAGAAGCCCCAGAATTCACCGAGTGTTTCTTTACCCCAGGCGTAGATGCCTCCCTCTCCCGGTATCAGTGCACTCAGTTCAGAACAGACACGGGAAATCGGATGCGCCCAAATCAGTGCGAATACAATGAGCATGATGATGGTCAGTCCCGGTCCGCTCAGCGGAATCATATCCTCTATTCCGAAGGCACCAGCTGCAACGAGGCAGTAGAGCATGAATGCAACCTGTATCGGTTTCATCGCTACCTTTTCCATGTTCGCCACGCCGCCATAAGTGCCTACGCTAGTTTTTTTATCTTCCATCAGAAGCTCCTTTCAATAATTGTATTTAAAAAGTTCATATCTAATTTACCGCAAAACGGCAAAAAAAGATAGTACCTAACAGGTACTATCTTTGTAATTATTTGTTATTCAGCCTTTGATGATGACCTGGCACTCGTTTACATAGTTTTCTTCGGATTCTGTGTCCCATGGTCCGTTGATTGCGCTGATTCTGCCTTTGCCTTCTGTTTCACAGCCATTGTTCTTCAGCCAGTCGAATAGTTCAGCAAAACCTTCTTCAAAACTGCTGAATGGTCCTTTGTGCATGAGGCATGCAGCAGTCACCTCCGGCACCTCAACAAAGTGGTAGGAACCCTTTGGGCTGTCTTTGCCCACCTTGTCTACCATGTCACAGTAGACGACATGCATGGTGCCGTCTTCATTCCTTTTGACCGGATACTCGAAGTAGTTGTAATCCTCTCCAATTTCCGGAACCGTGACATCAGGATTGTCCGCCTCCATTTCAAACTGAAGATCATAAAGCTGATTGGCTTCTGTCTCCAGATCAAAGAAATCCATGAAATCTTCAATGTCATATTCCGCAGAATATACAATATGTGCCGGGATCTTCTTGATTGTTACTTCAGCCATTTCTATCTCTCCTTCTTCAGTGCAGAAACGATGTGCCGTTCTTCTCCTTCGAAGTACGTACATACAGGATCGATTGCAGAGAAGTCTTCAGGATGTTCATGAGCTGCCTTGAAGATGTCCTCTTCAAATACAACGAAGTTCGCCATCTTGCCTTCTTCCAGTGATCCCATGATGTCATCCCAGCGCATTCTCTCCGCATTTACCATGGTATATCCATGTATCAGCTGCTCAATGGACAATTTGCCGTCAGCAGGCGGACGTACGCTTCCCGGATACTTTTCCGGATCCAGCGGTACCCATGGATCGACTCTAGTCATCGCCACCTGCATGCCGACCATCGGATTGGCGCGGGATGCTTCCTGATAGCTGAATACATCGCTGGAGAATCCGACCTTACCGCCGTCTTCAATGACTTTGTGGAAATCATGCATAGTGTTCCAGCGTTCCTGTCCTAGGAATGGAATGGCACCTTCACCAAAGTAGCCGCCGGCCCAGTGGGTTGAGTAATCAATGTAGATGCCCAGTTCTCTGACGCGCTTAATATCATCCGGATGGATGATCTCGCAGTGTGCCAGACAGACTTTGATGCACCAGTCATCCCCGCAGATCTTTTGGGCTTCCTCCACTGCGTCGCACATCAATCGGAACGCTCCGTCACAAATCGTATGGACGTGGAAATCCAGTTTCTCCTTGTTGAGACGTACCAGCACGTCGCGAATTTCCTCTTTGGTAGCATATGCTTCACCGCAGTTCGTTCCTGTCGGATCATTGTGGAACGGCTCTGTGCTCAGGCAGTCGCCCATCTCGTTGGTTCCGTCAATGAAGAACTTGATGACATCGCACTTGATGTGATCTGTTGTGTACTTCTTCTGCCACTCTCTGGCGGTCGCGATGGAATCTTCCAGATCCTTCACTTCTCCCATGATGCTGGAGCCCTCATAATACATACCCAGCTCACCTTTCTGATCCAGGTCATAAATGTACTTGAAGTTCTCTTCGCCTTCTGTAAATCCATCCATCATGGCCATAATTCCATACTGCCTAAAATAATCGAATAACGGTTTGGACATATTGTCGTTCATGATGGACTCCGGACGCCATCCGATAGCTTCGAAGATTCCATTGTCCCCTTCGTAAACGGATTCCAGACACCAGCCTGTGTACTCACCATTTTCATCCATCTTGAACTCAGGCTCACCAATTGGACTGTCGCTATGTGGAACTCCGTTTTCATCCATGAGCATTTCAAGTGCTACGGTGTTGTAGCAGCAGGCGTGGTCGCCGAAGTCCTGGAATCTTGCCGGACGGTCGCTGATGATCTTGTCGAAGTCTTTTCTGTTCGGACCTTCTTCCCCAAATGTCTCGGTGAAATAACTCTCATAGTAGAAGTACGGCCGCTCTTCTTTCGGGTACTGTTTCGCACATTCTGCGATATTTTTGAAGAGTTGCTCTTTATCCATCGTCAGAGGTCCTCTGACGCACCAGTAGGTCTTGGATACTGTTGACGGATGAGTATGTCCGTCCAGAAGTCCCGGAATGACCGTTTTACCGGCCAGGTCGATGACTTCTGTGTCGGTTTCCGCCAGTGCTTTCGCACCGTCATTATCCCCTACATAAGCCAGTTTCTTTCCATCGATTGCCATTGCTTCCGCCCAAGGCATATCAGGATTTTCCGTATAAATTTTGCCGTTAATCAGTATTTTCTCGATTGCCATAATGATCTCCCTTTCCTTGTAAACTGATTTATTCCTCAAATGTCATTTCAGGCGGCAGTTCCTTGAAGCCCTTGGTCTTGACAGCCAGATATACCAAACCGATCAGCAGCCAGATGCATCCTAAAATCTTGGCTCCTTTGCCGACAAAGATGAATGCGATTGCCAGAGCTACTGCTCCAATTCCCGGGACGATCAGGTACATGAGTTTGTTCTTTGCACCTTCGCGAAGTCCTTTATGCTTGTAGAAGTGCAGGACAACCGAAAGGTTTACCATGATAAATCCCAGAATGCATCCGAAGGATACCAGTTCTGCAGCGCCTATGAGGTTATCTGCGTAGAATATACCGGTGCATCCTATGATAGATACCAGAATAATGTTTTTCACTGGCGTGTTCCACTTCTTTGAAACTGATCCGAAGAACTTCTTCGGCAGGATGTTGTCACGTCCCATACCGAGCAGGATTCTGGATACAGCACCCATACCGGCCATAGCACATACGAAGGATGCGAATTCATCGACGACGAAGAAGACGTCCGCAGCCCATCCGTATCCGATGGCAGGATAGAATTCATAAATACCAACATCAGGATCTGTAATCGCTGTATGCGCATCCGGCCACGCGACGTTAAGTGCATAAGCCGTAATGAAGAACATGATGCCAGCGCCGACGCAGACGCCCATGATGGCAGGCGTCATGACTTTGTCCGGATTCTTCGTTTCTTCAGCCATCGTAGTGACTGCATCGAAACCGACAAATGATACGCACAGAATCGCAGCTGCGTTCAGTACTGCCGTTGTATCAAAGGTGTCCGGATTGACGATGGCTCTTGAACTGAGCAATGATAATCCGTCTGTGCCGCATACGTACATAATGCAGAGGATGATTGTAACGATTGTGAAAATAATCTGTGCGGCGATGATAATCGAGTCGATGATCGATGCCGTTTTCACGCCAACGATGTTGAATATCGCACCTAATGCTGCACACCCTACTACAATGACCCATACAGGAAGAGCCGGGAAGTATTCATTGACATAAATACCGATCAGCAGGTAGCAGACCATCGGCAGCAACAGATAATCCAAAAGCATGACCCAACCTGTCAAAAATCCTATATGTGGCTGCACGGACTTATTTACATATACATAAGCCGAACCTGCGGTAGGATACTCTTTTACCATTCTGGTGTAACTGTACGCTGTAAATGTCATTAGTACAGTTGCAATCAGAAGAGCCAACGGATAATGACCGCCGGTTCCGGAATCCGCTGTCCAGATACCGTAGTAGTTGAAAACAACAGTCGGCGCCAGATAGGCCAGACCGAAACCGATTAGCAGCGGCAAGCTTAGGGTTCGTTTGAGTTCGCCCTGGTTTTGTAATTCGTTCATAGCTTTCCTCCTGACAAAGATAATAATGATTAATGCTATTAATTATAATGACATGTTTATTATACTCTTTTTTTGATGCTTTAGCACACAAAAGAAGAAAAAAAGTACTCCTACTTTCTCACATATGGTAAACTGAATGGGAAATAACAACTAAGAAAGGTCAAATCGGTATGAATATATATAGAATCGTGAATCTTATCTGCGGAACACTCGGTATATGTGTTCTCATCTTCGGTGCTCTCGTCGGTCTTGGCATGATCGGCAACGTACCGCCGAACAAAGCTGTTGTACTCTTCCTGCTCGGCGGAATCATTGTGCTGTGGGCCCTGTTATCCAACCGAAGGCATCGATGAATACCTGAGCACAGCCTCAGAGTGCTGAACAAGTATCGTTTTTTGCAATCAAAAACACCGGACCAATGCTGTTACGAAGGTATCCAGCCTGTCCGGTGTTTTTGCGAGTGTTTAATCTCAGTTTTTATCCAAGGTAATTGTCTATGGATGCAGCTGCTACTTTACCAGCTCCCATAGCTTTGATTACTGTTGCGGCTCCTGTTACAGCATCTCCGCCGGCGAAGATTCCGTCGCGGTTTGTTGCTGCTTCATCATCAGTGCCGATGCCGCCCTTGCGGTTGGCTTCCAGCTGATCAGTTGTGTCGAGGATCAGAGTGTTCAGCTTCGTACCGATAGACATGATGACCATATCTACTGGAACTTCGAATTCTGAACCTTCGATTGGAATTGGTCTTCTTCTGCCGGAAGCATCCGGTTCGCCCAGTTCCATCTGAACACATTCGATTGCTCTGACGTTACCCTCTTCATCTCCGAGGATCTGTACAGGATTGTGCAGCAGTTTGAAGATGATGCCTTCTTCGATTGCGTGGTGAACTTCTTCTGCTCTTGCAGGCAGTTCTTCCATGCTTCTTCTGTAGATGACATATACTTCGCTTGCGCCCATTCTCTTTGCGCATCTTGCAGCGTCCATTGCTACGTTTCCGCCGCCAACAACAGCGATTCTGTCGCCGTGCATGATTGGTGTGTCATATTCAGGCAGATAAGCCTTCATGAGGTTGATTCTTGTCAGATACTCGTTTGCTGAGCAAACGCCAATCAGGTTTTCGCCAGGAATGTTCATGAATGACGGCAGTCCTGCTCCTGTTCCGATGAATACTGATTCGAATCCTTCTTCCTTCATGAGCTCGTCTACAGTGATTGCTCTTCCGACTACCGCGTCAGTTACGAACTTAACGCCTTTTGCTTCCAGCTTAGCAACTTCTGCAGCAACGATTTCCTTCGGAAGTCTGAACTGAGGGATACCGTAAACCAGTACGCCGCCAGTCTTGTGCAGAGCTTCATAAACTGTAACTTCGTAGCCTTTGTTTACCAGATCGCCTGCGCAGGCAAGTCCAGCAGGGCCTGCTCCGATGACAGCAACCTTGTGGCCGTTTGATTCAACCGGCTGGATTTCTTCGTCACCGTAGTGTGCTGCGTGCCAGTCAGCCGCAAATCTCTCGAGTCTTCCGATTGCTACCGGCTCACCCTTAGCGCAGCGTGTGCATACGCCCTGGCACTGGTTTTCCTGAGGACATACTCTTCCGCAGATAGCAGGAAGTGAGCTGTCTTCTGAAATGATCTGATATGCTTCCTCGAATTCACCGATTGCAATCTGCGCGATGAAATCAGGAATCTTGATGTTTACAGGACATCCTGAAACGCAAGGCTTCTTGCGGCACTTGAGACATCTCATCGCCTCTCTGATTGCCATATCTTCAGTATAGCCTTCTGCAACTTCCAGGAAGTTCTTATTTCTAACGTCTGGTGCCTGTTCAGGCATTGGATTCTGTTCTTTTACGAGATTAATCATGGTAACGAACACCTCCTGTCAATCTGCATACATGAGCTCTGTCTTCAGCTTCCTGCTCTTTGTAGTAGTTGGATCTCTTGATGAGGTCGTCCCAGTCTACGAGTGAACCGTCGAATTCAGGACCGTCAACACATACGAACTTGTCTTCTCCGCCGATCTTGCATCTGCAACCGCCGCACATTCCTGTGCCGTCGATCATGTATGCTGTCAGTGATGCGATGGAGTGGATGCCGTAATCTGATGCCATCTTGCAAGTGAACTTCATCATCATCGGAGGTCCTACTGCAACGATTTCATCGTATTCTTTTCCTGATTCGATGAGCTCTTTCAGCTTATCTGTTGTGAAACCTTTTTCACCATATGTTCCGTCGTCTGTCATCATGTAGAGGTTGTCAACGCCGGCTCTGAATTCATCTTCCAGGATGACCAGATCCTTGCTCTTGTAGCCGCAGATCATGTCGACTTCAACGCCGTGATCGTGCATGCCGCAAGCCAGAGGATATGCCAGCGCATTACCGGTACCGCCGCCGACAACGCAGATCTTCTTCAGTCCATCCATGTTGGTCGGCTTGCCGAGCGGTCCTACTACATCCATGAGAGCGTCGCCCTCCTGCAGCTGTGACATGAGCATTGTTGTTCTGCCGACTGCTGCAAAGATCAGATCGATTGTTCCGGCTTCTGAATCGTGTCCTGCCATGGTAAGAGGAATTCTTTCACCGAATTCATCTGTGATCAGGATTACGAACTGACCTGGTTTTGCCTTGCGAGCTACGAGAGGAGCTTCAATCACAAGCCAAAACATGTTATCGTTCAACTGTCTTCTTTTAACTACTTTAAACATTGAATCTACTCCTTTCTTAGTTATTCTCAAGGCCCTTCTTCTGCTCAACCAGCTTTCTGTATCTTTCCATAGCGAATCTCTCGGATTCGGTGAAGAGTTTTTCAGCTCTCTCTGGATTCTTGAGCTTCAGTGAGTTGTATCTTACTTCTCCCATAAGGAAGTCTTCATAGTTGTCTGTTGGAGGCGCACTGTCAACAGAGAGAGGATTCTTCTTCTCTACGATTGCTGCAGGGTTGTATCTGAGCAGGTTCCAGTATCCGGCTCTTACAGCGTCCCTCATTTCCAGCATAGCCTTGTTCATGCCCTTCTTGACTCCGTGGTTGATGCATGGAGCGTAGCAGATGATCAGAGATGGACCATCATATGCTTCTGCTTCTCTGATTGCCTTCAGAGTCTGTGCAGGGTTTGCACCCATTGCTACCTGGGCTACATATACATAACCGTATGCGATTGCGATCTGTGCCAGGTTCTTCTTTGTAACAGCCTTACCTGCTGCTGCGAACTGAGCAACTGCTCCGATTGGAGTTGACTTGGATGACTGTCCGCCAGTGTTGGAGTAAACTTCTGTATCGAATACCAGAACGTTTACATTCTCGCCGGATGCCAGTACGTGATCCAGTCCGCCATAACCGATGTCATATGCCCATCCGTCACCACCGAAGATCCACATGGATGGCTTAGGCAGCATATCCTTGTTTTCAACAACGTATACTGCATCTTCATCAGCCTTACCTTCACATGCAGCTACGAGGGCATCGCCCATCTTGCCTGCGCAGTCTGCGCAATCCATGTTGTCGAGCCAAGCCTTGGCTGCTTCTGCGAATTCAGCCTTTTCAGCCAGTCTCTCAACGACGTGCTTCATCTCTTCTCTTCTTGTCTTAACAGCAATTGCCATGCCGTATCCGAACTCAGCGTTGTCTTCAAAGAGTGAGTTGCCCCATGCAGGACCCTTCCCCTCAGCGTTTACTGTGTATGGACAGGATGGTGCTGACAGACCCCAAATGGAGGAACATCCAGTTGCGTTGGCAATGAACATTCTCTCACCAAAGAGCTGTGTAACCAGCTTGGCGTATGGAGTTTCTCCGCATCCCGGGCAAGCGCCTGAGAACTCGAGCAGCGGCTGGAGGAACTGTGACTTCTTAACATTTTCATCACTGCCCAGTTCTTTCTTTGTTCCAACTTCGTTGAAGAGGAAGTCAAAGTCTTTCTGTGCAGCATCCTGATTTGTTTCTCCGTCAACCATTTCCAGAGCCTTGTTTCTGGCAGGACATACATCTGCGCATGATCCGCATCCTGTGCAGTCAAGTGCGCTGATCCCCATTGCGAAGAATTTGCTATCATCATCCTTGAACGGAACTGCGATTCCTTCGAATTTCTCAGCTTCATCAGCATCCATGACAAATGGTCTGATAACAGCGTGAGGACAAACATAGGAGCACCAGTTGCACTGCATGCACTTGGAAGCGTCCCACTTAGGAATATCGATTGCGATTCCTCTCTTCTCGAATGCAGCTGTTCCTGATGGAACGGCTCCATCTGCCAGATCCTTGAATACGGAAACAGGTACGTCATCTCCATACATACCGTTTGTTGGTTTCAGTACGTTGTTGATGTAATCTGTATGCTTCTGATCTCTGCCTTCAGCCAGTACCTTAGGGATATCGCCTTCAGCGTTAGCCCATTCTGCAGGTACTTCGACCTTATGAACGCTGTTTACACCAGCATCAACTGCAGCGCAGTTCATATCTACGATATTCTGGCCTTTGCGTCCGTAAGTCTTCTTGATAGCGTCCTTCATGTATCCGACTGCATCTTCGATCGGCAGGATGTTAGCCAGCTTGAAGAATGCTGCCTGAAGAACTGTATTGGTTCTGCTTCCCAGCCCCAGATCCTTAGCGATCGTTACTGCGTCGCAGGTGTAGAAGTTGATGTCGTTCTGCGCAATGAATCTCTTAACGTTTCCTGGCAGTTTTTCTGACAGTTCGCCATCTGTCCATGGGCAGTTGAGCAGGAATGTTCCGCCCTTCTTGACATCTTCTACCATGTAGTATCTTTCAAGGTAAGCAGCCTTGTGGCAGGCAACGAAGTCGGCCTGCTTTACATAATATGTTGAACGTATAGGCTCATCACCGAATCTCAGGTGGGAGATCGTAACGCCGCCGGACTTCTTCGAGTCATACTGGAAGTAAGCCTGTGCATACTTATCGGTGTTGTCGCCTATGATTTTTACGCTGTTCTTGTTCGCGCCTACAGTACCGTCTGCACCAAGTCCCCAGAACTTACATGCTACTGTGCTGTGTGGAGCTACGTCAGGGTTTTCGCTTCCCTTGATGGACAGATTTGTCACATCATCCTCGATGGAGAGTGTGAATTCCGGCTTCGGATCCTCTGCCCAGAGGTTCTCATAGACAGCCAGAACATCGCCAGGCTGTACGTCCTTGGAACCAAGACCGTATCTTCCTCTTGCGACGAACTTGTCTTCAAATGCAGTTCCCTTCAGTGCTGAAAGAACGTCCAGATACAGCGGCTCGCCGATGGCGCCCGGTTCCTTGGTTCTGTCGAGTACTGCGATCTTCTTAACTGTCTCAGGAATTTCAGCAACAAAGTGCTTTGCTGAGAACGGTCTGTACAGTCTTACGGAGAGGAGTCCTACCTTCTTGCCCTGTGCAGTCAGATAGTCAACAACTTCTTCTGCGCAGTCACAGATGGAACCCATTGCAATCATGATTTCTTCTGCATCAGGTGCACCATAGTATTCATATGGCTTGTAAGGTCTGTCTCTTTCTACTCTTTCGCTGACTCTGTTCATGCAATCGATGATGACATCTACCTGTTCGTCGTAATTCTTGTTGCATGCTTCTCTGTGCTGGAAGAATGTCTCAGGCTGTTCAGCTGATTCGATTGCGTGCGGATGATTCGGGTTCAGGGCGTTTGCCTTGAATCTCTTCACTGCATCCATATCCAGCATTTCTTTGAGTACATCGTAATCCCATGTGTAGATTTTCTGCTGTTCATGGGATGTTCTGAAGCCATCGAAGAAGTGAAGTACAGGAACCTTTCCTTCGATTGCTGACAGATGAGCAACTGCAGCCAGGTCCATGACTTCCTGCGGGCTTCTTGAGCAAAGCATTGCGAAACCAGTCTGTCTGCACGCCATAACGTCGGAGTGGTCTCCGAAAATGTTCAGTGCGTGAGTTGAGATGGTTCTTGCTGCAACGTGGATAACAGTAGGTGTTTCCTCTGCAGCCAGCTTATACATATTCGGGATCATGAGGAGCAGGCCCTGTGAAGCTGTGAACGTTGTTGTCAGAGCTCCTGCTGAAACTGCACCGTGTACAGCACCGGCAGCGCCGCCTTCAGATTCCATTTCTACTACTTTGACTTCTTCGCCAAAGATGTTTTTCCTATTCACTGATGCCCATGCATCTACGTTTTCAGCCATGACAGATGATGGTGTGATAGGATAGATTGCTGCTACTTCTGAGAACGCATATGCAACATGTGCAGCTGCAGTGTTGCCGTCCATTGTTTTTCTAGCTCTCATTCTGCTATCT
>JAFRKJ010000050.1 GCA_017431785.1 Bacillota bacterium
ATAAGGATATTCACATGACACTGGATGTCTACACTGACGTATTCAGTTCCATGAACAATGGAGCCCTGGATAAATTCGATAAATATATCAATGCAATTTAGGCTAGATGTATTTCATGTGCTAGCATAAATATACTCCTTATTGAAAAACCTGTCCTCACCCCCTGGGCAGGTTTTTCTACATTCCGGAACAAAAAAACGAGCGAAATATCCTCCGAAAACCTCTCCGTTTCCGGGCCATTTTTCCGCCTGGATTTTGGAAAAATGTAGAACAAAAAAGTTCAATAATTGGAGATGGGTTGGAGATTCGGTTGGAGATGACATACCGCCAAAACGCCGGGACCCTTGGGAATACTACGCTCGGAGATTTTCGCATAATAATACCCTAGCCAATGAAAATGACGTCCGATAGGACGTCATTTTTCATTGGCTACGGGATAGGAATCGGTAAGGATTCGAACCTGAAAAGGCGTCGCCGTGAAGCGAGAACGTCCGGTGGACGTTCGAGTAGGCGGCGGGTCAAGCCGACCGAAAGGGGAGGCGCAGACCGGCGGAGGGGCTGGGGCCCCGCCGCGTAAATCCTGCTACCCTAAGATAATTAAGAAACCAGTCGCAGGACACTGTTCACCAACTGTTTTTTCAATTCTTCTGTCGGTATCGGATCAGAAGATGAAAACCACCATCGAATCACTTCTTCAATGGCCCCAATGATAAATTCTGTGAGCAATATCGGATCTGCCGTCAGAGCCTGGCCTGCTGCCTGATCTCGCTGAAGGTGTGTCAGCAGTTCGTCATGTACGCTGTTTCTCATCACTTCGCCGATCGACCACAGCATGGAGTCCGATGCAAGCGATCGCAGCAGTTCGCGATTGTCTTCAAGCAGATCAAAAGCGTGGTAGAGTAGCTGTTCGTAATATTCGGGGCCGGACAGCCTTTGCAATTCACGATCATCCCCGCGATGGTTATCCAAGGCGTCCCGGATGACGAAATCGGCAAATTCATACTTGTCACTAAAGTGGTTGTAGAAGGTGGCGGTCCTGACCATAGCGGCGTCGCAGAGCTCCTTGACCGTGATCTCTTCGAAGCGTTTCACCTTCAAGAGAGCAGTGAATTCCCGCGTTAACGCAGCATAGGTCTTTTGTATTCTCAGATCGGTTCCGGACATATTTGACGAATTCCTTTCATGTGTAAATTATTTGACTATCAGAAGGCAATCATGCCTTCTCTTTTTTTTGGAAATGAATATAGTTAGATTGTAGATAATTAATTTACTGATGTCAAATAAAATCGAGGAGGTACATAAGATGGAAACAGTAAGAGTTTTGGACAGACCGGAAGATTTTAAGAAATATGGGATCAAACAGGAAGGTTTGGAAGCATGGGAAGATGGAAGGCGTGACAGTTCAGAATCTGGTCACGGTGAGATCTGGTACTTTGACTGCAGCTTTGAAGACGGCACTACGCTTGTATTAGGGTTCCGTCCAAAATCTGTGGATCGTCTCATGCAGCCGGAGGATAACCCGAACGTTGCCATCAATTACACCAATAAGGAAGGAGAGACTTTCTTTGATTACAGGATGTGCAGTATTGAGGAATCAGTTTTCTCAAAAGACAAATGCGAACTGAAAATAGGAGCGCATTACCTTAAGGGCAGCAACTGGGATGAATACGACGTGAAGATCGTACCGGAAGAACCATCTGCGCTTGTTGTGGACGGTAAGCCTTCCGAAGATCATTCGGCCAGTGTGGACCTTCATTTCACGGCAGAGACCAAACCATTCAGACCAGGAACCGGGATCATCGATGTTGGAGAAGGATTCTACTACAATTTCATCTGTATTACCAGAATGCAAGTGCACGGCCATATCCATATCAACGGAGAGGATAAGGAAGTATGCGGTGCGGCATATTACAACCATCAGTGGTTTAATATCAGTCCTGCAATCGCTTTTCACCACTGGGTCTGGGGACGCCAGAATATCGGCGAATACAGTATCCTGATCTACGACATGGTCACAAGAAAGAGTACAGGTCTGGTGCAGATCCCGCTGTTTACAATCGATGATATGCAGGGAAACAGGATCTTCGAGAATACTTCAAGCAGCAACATGAGCTACGAGATCCTCGATACGTATATCGAAAAAGTAAGCGGTAAGGAATATCCGTGCGCCCTTAGATATACTTTTGAAGGGGATGACATGAAGATCACCTACACCATTCGTAATCCGCAGGAGATCGGCATCATGTTTGTATATGGTGATGCTCCGGAACCTGTCAGGAAGCAGTATGATGCCATGGGAATCAAGCCATCCTATACAAGAAATCTCGCCGATACTGAGCTTACGATCGAAACAAAAGATGACTGCAAGACGATCCGCGGCAGAATGCTGTATGAATTCAACTTTCCTGGTAAAGAATTGCGAGAGAATTAAGCATGGCAGAACATCAGCAATCAGATTTTCGTGAGCAGATATCGGCTATACCTGCCCAACGAATGAAATCGTTGCAAATACTAACTTCTTTTAATAATATTGCCTACCCTGGCAAAAAAAACAACACCTATTCGGGTGCTGTTTTCTTTATACAAAAAGCTCCGGAGATTTCTCTCCGGAGCCTTTTATTATTTACATAAGAATTTATAGATCCTTTTCCAGATCCACGCCATAGGTATCGTCTTCAACCTGCGTCATCTCGAACTCGCCGCTTGGGAATTTGTATCCCATCTTCTGATAGAATCTAAAAGCTGACATAGAAGCATTCAGCACGACTTTTTTTGTTTCCTGTGCATAGGAATCCTGTTCCAGAATTTTAAGCATCTTGGAGCCAAGTTTAAGATGACGATAAGCAGGATCGGAAAACAGCATACCCACATAGGCGCTTTTGCCATCGTCATTAAGTTTAATATATCCGCAAGCAACCAGGGCATCAGATTGGTCTTCAAACATCAGATAGGCGTGATAATGCTCTGCAACTGTTGTGAGGTAATCAAGATCGTAACCATCAAACCATGCATCGCATTCAAAATCCTCATAGATTAATTGTACTTTATCATCTGCTATCCCTTTTTCAATCAGTGCCTTCACGGCAGGGACATCAGAAACAGTCATTCTCCTGCAATAGGTACCCGCAGTCTCTTCTTTGAACGATTTCAAAGAAAGGAAATCCGTAAAACCTGTAATATCGAATATTTCCACGATTATTTTAGGTACGTTAGTAAGTGTCAGACCTTTTTTTTCGGAAAATGCTCTATGTGCTTTAAGAATGACTCGCAATCCTGCAGACGAAATATACTCGAGATTGTTCAGATTGAGTTCAAGTGAGTCCGCATTATCGATCATGGAATTAATTTCCGCCTCAAACTGAGGTGCGTTTTCTGCGTCGATCCTACCGACCAGTTCCAAAGTGTTATTATTTCTGATTATTTTCATGCTCATAATTTTAAGATGCTTTGATGATAAGTTAACTCTGATGTATCTTTTCTCACTTTGCTCATGAGATATTATACTACGTATTGTCGGTGAATGCCATGCAGAAAAAGCGTGGATGATTCGATTTTCGCTTTTGCTTTCTTGTGATAAAATGTTTCTGATAAATCTGGAAGGAGAGTGATTGGAAGTGGCGACAGGAAGAATGGAGTTCCATGCGGATTCGCTGATGCAGCACACAAATTTCTCATTCGTGTTTCCAAATGATGTGGAAATGGAGGAGGTGCGGGATCTTCAGCATTATGAAAGAGATCCCCGGAATCTGATTCTGCTCCATGGGCTGACTGGGACAGATACAGACTGGCTGTACGGCGGCATCGCACAGCAAGTGGCAATCCAATATAATCTGAATGTGTTCATGCCGACAACAGGGAACTCGTTTTATCTGGATCGAGGATATTTAGGCGGCAACTACTGCACCTTCATCGGGAAAGAACTTCCGGAGTATCTAAGGACGACCTTCGGAATTAAAATGGAGCGTGAAAACACAATGATCGGAGGACTGTCCATGGGAGGATACGGAGCGATCCATGTGGCGCTGACTTACCCGGATGTCTTTTCATCGTGTATCGCTCTCTCATCGGCGATTCATATGGATGACATGGCCTCGGCCATGCGTGCCGGTTCAGAAGAAGCCATTCCACTGAAGATGGCGAAGGAACTTTTTGGTGATCCGGATCAGTTAGTATCGTCGGATATGAATCCACAAGTGCAGTATCGCAGGTTAAAAGAATCCGGACAGCAGATTCCGTTCATGTATATCGCATGTGGTACGGAAGATGATCTCTGTGGTGCGAATCGCGCATTTGGAGATTTCCTGCATGCAGAAGGTGCGGATTATTATTATGAAGAGGGTCCCGGAAGGCACGACTGGTTTTTCTGGAACGAGTATCTGGACCGAGGACTCCGATATACACTTCCACATGTCTACGTGAAGCCATGATATACTATACAAAAATCATCGTAATGACAGGAGAAAGATATGAAAGAAATATCAATCAATGAAATAGAACCGGTCAGAATCGGACAGGTTGAGAACAGCAAGGCAGGAACAGGCTGCACGGTGTTCGTTTGTCCGGAAGGGATGCGCGCCGGTCTGGATGTCAGAGGCGGCGGTCCTGCAGGGCGGGAGACGCAGCTGCTGAATCCGCTGATGGCGGCACAGGAAATACACGCAGTCGTTCTGGCGGGCGGCAGCGCTTTTGGGCTGGAAGCCGCCAACGGCGTAATGAATTGTCTGGAGGAACGGGACATTGGATTTGACGTCGGCGTAACAAAGGTGCCTCTGGTAGTGCAGTCCAGCCTCTTCGATTTGACAGTGGGAGATACATTCACCCGACCGGACGTGAAAATGGGCTATGAGGCGGCAAAACAGGCTCTGGAAAACCCAAATTACCGCGACGGCAACTACGGCGCGGGATGCGGCTGCACCGTAGGAAAAATCGGCGGTATGGAGACATGCATGAAGACCGGCATCGGAAGCTATGCAGTCCAGATTGAAGATCTCAAGATTGGGGCTGTCGTTGCGGTCAATGCTCTCGGTGATATTTTTGACTGGAAGATCGGCGAGCAGATTGCAGGACTCCTGACAGAAGATCAGAACGGATTCCGCAGCACAGAAGAAGTTCTGCGGAGCAGTATCGAAGCAGTAGAGAATCGCTTTGTGGAGAATACAACACTTGGAATCATCATCACGAATGCCGCATTTGACAAGGCAGCTCTTTGCAAGATCGCGGGCATGGCCCATGACGGATACGCCAGGTCGATCCGTCCGGTGCATACTTCAGCAGATGGCGACAGCATATACGCGGTATCCGTCGGAGAGGTTAAAGCGGACCGCGACGTGATCGGCGCGCTTGCGGCCGAAGTGATCAGCGAAGCAATCAAAAGGGCCGTCCAAAACGCCGAGAGCGCTTATGGATTCCCATCGGCGGGAGGTTTGAAATGAAGACGATCACCATATTCCGCGGCAGTCCGCGAAAGCAGGGAAACACCAACGCACTGACGGATGTTGTTGCGGAACGTCTCAGAGAACTCGAATGTGATGTGCGGGAGTTCAATCTGAGTGAAATGAATATCAGCCCTTGTATCGCATGCAGAGCGTGTCAGCAGGATTGGAGCAGCGTCACTTGTGCGCAGGATGACGATATGCAGCAGATTTTTGATGCCATAATAGACAGCGAACTCCTCATTCTGGCAACACCGGTTTACTCCTGGTACTGCACACCGCCGATGAAGTCCATGCTGGACCGTCTGGTTTACGCTATGAACATGTACTACGGTGAAGAACGGGGCCCGTCACTCTGGAAGGGCAAACGTGTGGCGCTCATTGCGACCAGCGGTTATCCATCAGAGAAAGGACCAGACCTGCTGGAGGAAGGCGTGCGCCGTTACTGCAAACATTCCCAGTTGGAATATGAAGGAATGCTCTGGGGCAGGCATGAAGGATACACCATCGACTTTATGGATGAGAAAAAACAAAGACAGGCCATTGCTTTTGCAGAGAAGCTGCTCGCCGCCGACAGAATATGTCCATGTTGCGGACAGCATTATTTTACGGAGAAAAATGCCTATGAGATCTGTCCGGTCTGCGGATGGGAGGACGATCCTGTCCAGAGACGTGATCCGGATTTCGCAGGCGGTGCCAACGTACTCAGTTTGAATGAAGCCAGAAGGGAATACCATGAAGAAGAAAAATAATGCAAAGACAGCGCTGACTGGACTGATCATTATTCTGGCAGTCATGCTTTCTGTGACGCTGGCGTTCACAGGCTGCGGAAAGAAAAACAGCAACGCAGCAGAGGAGGGTACGACCCAGTCACTGCCGACTGAGACCATTCAGACAGAGCAGATAGAGACTACACAGGCTGAACAGATAGAAACGACACAGACTGCGACTGTACAGGCTGATTACAAGTTCAGAAGCTACGACTTGCTGAAGAGCCACTATAAGAAACATGGGAAGTATATGGGGTTTGATTCTCCAGAAGAGTATCTTGCTGCGGCAAATGCTGTGATAGCAAATCCTGAAGCCTTGACAAAGACCGAGAAGGAAGATGGGGACATGGTTTATTATGTGGAGGATACAAATGAGTTTGTAGTGCTTTCAACAGACGGATATATCAGAACCTACTTTAACCCGGACGGCGGCAAGGGGTACTTTGATAGGCAGTGACTGTCTGCATGACAACTGGATAAAGGCAACACAAAAAGGAGCTCCAATGGCTCCTTTTGCTTTACCAACATTGAACTTTCTTATCTTGCTAAAACTCTGCCGGTGCATCAGCTTCTTCGGAAACCTTCTCAGCTAGCACTTTGTCGTATTCCTCAAAGATGGCGTCTCTGATTTTGTTTCTGGTTTCAGATACCAGTGGGTGAGCGATATCTCTAAAATCGCCTTCTCCCATTTTCCTGCTAGGCATCGCGATGAACAGACCATTCTGCCCTTCGATGATTTTGATGTCGTGCACAACAAACTCGTCGTCAAAGGTGATCGACACAACAGCTTTCATTTTACCTTCATCGCTAACCTTGCGGATACGAACGTCTGTGATATTCATCTTTTACCGCCTTTCATACCCCCTTATGAATTATCAAAAAGAGTATACACGCAAATGATTGAAAAAACAAGTAATTATGCAAAAAATCTGACAATTATAAATAATGAGGTTTTACTTTTTTCGCATATGGGTGTTTTTTTATGTTATACTTAACGTGCATAAATAGGGGGACATCGATGATAAATTTATCTGAATATAGAAAAGTACATTGTATAGGCATCGGCGGTATCGGTTTATCTGCTGTTGCTGAAGTTTTTATGTCCAGAGGATTTGAAGTATCCGGATCGGACATGCGTGAAAGTGATATTACAGAACGGCTCCTGGAACAGGGCGCTAAAATATTCCTTGGACACAGAGCAAAGAACGTTGAGAATGCAGATCTCGTCGTATATACCGTTGCCGTCGGAGATGACAATCCTGAGCTCAAGAGAGCCCGGGAACTTGGTATACCTACGATCACAAGAGCCCAGGCACTTGGCGCGCTTATGGGTCGGTACAAAAGCAGTATCGCCATTTCTGGCACCCACGGAAAGACAACGACCACATCCATGGTATCGCTGATTCTGAAGGATGCAGACAGAGAGCCAACGATTCTCGTAGGCGGAAACCTGGATGAAATCGGCGGAAACTGCTATGTGGGGGGAGACGAATTCTTCGTCACCGAAGCCTGTGAATACAGAGACAGTTTTCTGGAACTGCGGCCGAATATCGAGATCATACTCAACATTGATTCCGACCATCTGGATTACTTCAAAGATGTAGGCCATATCGCAAGATCATTCCAGAAGTTTGCCCGTCTCGTTCCGGAAGACGGAGTCGTCATTGCATACGACGCGAACGCATATGTCAGCAGCGCGACGGAAGGCCTCCCGAATGTTGTGACATTCGGTATCTCCAGAGGCTGTGATTACTATGCGAGCAACATTGGATTCGATACGGAAGGCATGCCGTACTTCAATGTGAATCACGGAGGAGAGACCCTCTGCACCATTAAACTGCAGATTCCGGGAGAGCATAATATTCTCAATGCGTTGGCTGCCTTTGCGTGCAGCCATATTCTCGGCGTAGAGGTCAGCGACATCGTCAGAACACTGGAGAAGTACCACGGAACTCACAGAAGATTCGACGTTTTGGGAAGAACGAGTACGGACGTCAAGATTATTGACGATTACGCGCATCATCCTACTGAGATCAAGGCCACCCTCGCAGCGGTCAAAAACATGAAGCACGAAACCCTTTGGTGCCTGTTCCAGCCGCACACGTATACGAGAACCATGGCCCTGATGGATGAGTTCGGAGAGGCTTTTGACAATGCGGATGAAATCATCCTCGCGGAAATATATGCCGCAAGAGAGACAAATATATACAAGATCAGTTCAAAGTCACTGATGGAGAAGATACTGGAGCACGATTCATCCAAACATGTCTTCTACATTGAGGACTTTGAGGATATCGCCAGCTTCGTCTATGAGAAGGCGGGTCCGGGGGATCTGGTTCTCACCATGGGCGCGGGAGATATCAATAAAGTCGGAAAGATGATTCTCGACATGGACGCAGCAAGAATAGAAGCTATCAGGAAGACGAAAGTAAGGGAATTCAAAAAAATCGAAGACTAGGAAGGAGAAGGTCAGATGATGAAGAACAGCTTATTCTCAAGCTACAAGGTATTTGCGTGCAACTCGCATCCGGAGCTTGCAGAGGAAATCGCATCCATTATGGGAAAACCTCTCGGCGATCTGGAAGTCAAGCAGTTCAGTGATGGGGAAATCTGTGTGAATCTCGGAGAGACAGTCAGAGGTGTCGACTGTTTCGTGATCCAGTCGACATGCGGACCGGTCAATGACAATCTGATGGAACTGCTGATCACGATCGACGCGATGAAGAGAGCTTCCGCCGGAAGAATCACCGCCGTTGTACCGTATTACGGATACGCCCGTCAGGATCGTAAGGCAAAGGCAAGAGATCCGATTACGGCCAAACTTGTAGCAGATATGATCGTCACAGCAGGCGCGGACAGAATCATCACAATGGATCTGCACGCAGCGCAGATTCAGGGCTTCTTCACGATTCCTGTGGATCATCTGATCGGACAGCCGCTCCTTACAGAATACTACAGAAAGCAGAATATAGATGATCTGGTCATCGTATCTCCGGACCACGGCAGTGTGCCAAGAGCCAGAAATATGGCAGAACCTTTGAACTGCCCGATCGCCATCGTCGACAAGAGACGTCCGAAACCGAATGTCAGCGAAATCATGAACATCATCGGCGACATCGAAGGCAAGAACTGTGTTCTGCTGGATGACATGATCGATACAGCAGGCACAATCACGAATGCGGCAAACGCCATCAAGGAAATGGGCGCGAAGAGTGTCAGAGCATGCGCAACACATCCGGTGCTTTCAGGTCCGGCCATTGAGCGTATCGAGGCGTCAGCGATCGAAGAGCTGGTAATTCTCAACACCATGCCGATTCCGGAAGAGAAGATGCTGGATAAGATCAAAGTAATCTCCGTCGGCCCTGTATTCGCAGAAGCGCTGACGAGAATCCACTGCAACGAATCAATCAGTAAAATCTTCGCAGGGAACAGATTCTAAATGTATGTCATAGCCGGCCTGGGAAATCCGGGCAGACAATATGAGAAGACACGTCATAACATGGGCTTTCTTGTGGTGGATGAATTCGCCGCGGCCCATGGTATTGACGTACGCAGGATCAAGCATAAGGCCCTCATCGGGGAAGGACGAATCGCCGGTGAGAAGGTCCTGCTGGTCAAACCGCAGACCTATATGAATCTGAGCGGGGAATCGCTGAGAGAAGTGATGGCGTACTATGATGTCCCCATAGAGAACCTGATTGTCGTATATGATGATATGGATCTGAAGACCGGAACCCTGCGCATACGGAAGAAGGGAAGCTCGGGGAGCCACAATGGCATGAAGTCAGTGATTTATCAGCTTCAGTCCGATGCGTTTCCGCGCATCCGCATCGGCATCGGATCCACTTCCGGTGATGAGTGGAAGGATTACGTCACAGGACAGGTCACGGAGAAGGAAGCCGGTATCCTGGCAGAGACGATCAGAAATGCCGCTGCTGCGCTGGAGTGTATCCTCACAGACGGCATCGACATCGCCATGAACAGGTTCAATACCAGCAAAAAGCATGACGAAGAGCATGCAGAAAAGTAAGAAATGAAGATGATAAATATAGCCGGTGCGTCCGATGGACGCATCGCACCGTATATAGCTGAATCAAGAAGGGAAAGTGACGGTCAGTGCCTGATCGTGGTACCTACACTGAACAGGGCGCGCAGACTGCAGAGCGACCTTTCTTTTTTTAATGGAGAAGAACCTGTCTTTATTCTGCCGCCTGATGAAGACAGTGCAATGGCTTATGAAGCAAAGAGCAACGACTCTCTGCTTGAGCGCATGCGTGTGCTCAAGGCGCTGACAAATGGCGGTAAATGCACTGTAATCGCGCCTGTCACAGGAGCCATCCGCAGGATTCCTCCGAAAGAAGTCTTCACAGAAAACACACTGGAACTTGCGCTGGGGGAGGATCTGGATATTTCCGGACTGCGCAGTAAGCTGTCTCTTCTGGGATATGAGCGGGCCACAATGGTGGAAGCACGCGGTGAATACAGTATCAGGGGCGGCATCATCGACATTTTTACACCGGAAGGGGAAGACCCTTACCGGATAGAGCTCTTCGATACGGAAATCGATTCCATCAGATCCTTTGATATCGATTCTCAGCGTTCTATTGAGAATCTGGAGCATCTTACTGTTTTTCCGTGCTCCCAGATCACCAGAGACGAAAAGATATTTGCAAAGGCATCCGGGCGCATTCAGAGAGCTTATGACAGAGCCATCAAACGGGCAAAAGGCAAAAACAGCGCAGATGACGAGCACAGCATCAATAGAGCAGCAGAACTGGAAAAACGCAGAGATCAGCTGCTGGAGTATGCAGAGGGAATGATCAATCTCCAGTATCTGGAGAGATTTCTGGGCTACTTCTATGACGAAACAGCATACATCTGGGACTATATGGACCGTCCGCAGCTGATGGTAGACGATCCTTCAAGGATACTGGAAACCCTGGAGGCGTCCATCAAAGAGCGTAATTATGAAATCGAGAGCATCCTCGAGAGCGGCAGGGGAATCAAGGAGGATTTCGCAGCGCTCTACGATGAGGATGATTTTTTCAGAATATACAGATTGGCAGAAGAGCGGGATCTGGAGTGCACCATCTTCACGCCTTTTGTCATGACCATCAGAGGCAGTAAGGATTCCGCGGAGGGTCCGGCTCTCACGGAGTTGAAACAGGTCGAGACCAGGCAGATGCCGCAATATGACGGTCATATGGATCAGCTGCGGGCGGATCTGGAAGGATACATTGCCAGAGGATTCGATGTGCGCATCGTCTGCAGTACGGATGACAGAATGAAGAATATGCTGGAATTTGTGCAGCATGAGGACTTCAATGAGCGCATTCTGCCGGGACGGTATGAAGCAGGTCATGTGAGCGTTGAAAACGGCGTTCTCACAGCCGGCATGGAACTCACAGATCAAAAGCTTTGCTATATTTGGGAAGGTGACATATTCGGGGGAAGCCGCAAGACAAAAAGACGCTCGAAATCTGCAAGGGGCGGCAATCCAATCAAGAGTTTTGCCGATGTGCAGAAGGGGGATTACGTCGTACACGAGAGCCACGGCATCGGCAAGTTCACAGGGATTGAACAGCTGATCGTTCAGGGCATCAAACAGGATTTTCTGAAGGTTGAATATGCAGGGACCGACATGCTGTACATTCCGGTGGATCAGCTGGACAGCCTGCAGAAGTATATCGGCGGGGAAGGGATATCCCCGAAGCTCAACAAACTTTCCGGAAATGAATGGAAGGCGACGAAGGCAAGGGCACAGGCTGCGGTGTCCGATTTGGCCAATGAACTGATTCGTGTGGCCAATGTCAGACGCAATACAGGCGGCTATGCCTTTGCAGAAGATACGGTCTGGCAGAAGGAATTTGAGGATTCTTTCCCGTATACGGAAACAGACGATCAGCTTCGGTGCATCAGTGAAATCAAAGAGGATATGGAGAGACCTTATCCAATGGACAGACTGCTTTGCGGAGACGTAGGTTTCGGCAAGACAGAGGTTGCTGCCAGAGCACTGTTCAAGTGCGTAATAGAAGGCAAACAGGCGGCGGTGCTTGTTCCTACGACACTGTTGGCGAATCAGCATTATTACACGCTGAAGGAACGTTTCGAGAAATTTCCGGTCAGGGTGGAGATGCTGTCGCGTTTCCGCAGCGCAGCTCAGCAGAAAAAAATCGTCAGGGATATCGCGCATGGAGATATAGACCTTGTCATAGGAACTCACAGAATTCTGTCATCAGATATGAAATTCAACGATCTTGGACTACTCGTCATCGATGAAGAGCAGCGGTTCGGCGTACGGCATAAAGAGAAAATCAAGCAGCTTCGTGAAAATGTGGATGTGCTGACTTTGTCTGCCACACCAATTCCGAGAACATTGCACATGTCGCTCTCCGGCATGAAGGACATGAGCACCATAGAAGAGCCGCCGGAAGGGAGATATCCGGTACAGACATATGTGATGGAGGAGGATTCCTTCCTGATTCGCGAAGCCATTGAAAAAGAGCTGGCCAGAGGAGGGCAGGTCTATGTTCTGAGCAATAGAGTCAGTTCCATACGCAGGACAGCATCAGCCATCCAGGAGTTAGTGCCAAACGCCAGCATTGCCGTCGGGCACGGGCAGATGAAAGAGACAGAGCTTGAGAACATCATCATGGATTTCGCTGCAGGCGAATACGATGTACTGGTTTCCACGACCATCATTGAATCGGGCACAGATATTCCAAATGTCAACACGATGATCATACTGGACGCGGACAGGTTCGGTCTGGCGCAGCTTTACCAGCTGCGGGGACGTGTCGGCCGGTCCGGAAGAATCGCATATACATATCTCATGTACCGGAAGGATAAAGTGCTCTCAGAAATTGCGGAGAAGCGTCTCAAAGCCATCCGTGATTTCACGGAATTCGGTTCCGGATTCAAAATCGCCATGCGCGATCTGGAACTGCGCGGGGCGGGAAATGTCCTGGGGCGTGAGCAGTCGGGGCATATGTTGGAAATCGGATATGAACTCTACTGCAAACTGCTGGGAGAAGCGCTGCATGAGGCGGAACGTGCAGGAGAAACAGGTGAGTCAGCCCATGCGGAAGATTTAGGATCAGGCAGAAGGGAAGCAGAAGCTACAGCAGTCAATCTGCCGATACAGGCGATCATTCCAAGTCGTTACATAGACGATGAAGTGTTGAAACTTCAGATGTATAAGAAAATCGCAATGATCGAGACAGAGGAAGATGCATCGGATCTTATAGACGAGTTCATCGACAGATTCGGAGATCCGCCGCTGCGCACCCAGAATCTCATCAGATTGTCTCTTATCCGGGCAAAGGCAAAGAAACTCGGCATTACTGAGATATCCCAGGATGGATTCAAGCTCAAGTTTTCACTGATGCCCGATGTGCGGTTCGGTCCGGATGTCATACCGAATCTTGTGGAAGAATATGGCGACCGCATCAGGTTCAACGGCGGCAACAGACCGTTCATCAGACTGACGAGCGCTGTCCGGTCAGGTGCGGCAGGCAGACCTGCCAGTGAAGACTACACGCAGGGGATTCTAAAGGAACTGGAACAGTTCTTCAAGACAGCAGAAGGGGAAAACGGGAAGGTCAGCTGAGGATGCAGATCACTGGGAATACAAACAGTTGAGAATACAGATATCGAATCGTTAAATGAAGGAGGATTTTTTTCATGGTTAAAGTTGTTATTACTGCGCCGCGCGGCGCGATGGACAGTCTCATCGTCCAGGAAGCATTCAAAAATGAACACATCCAGGTGGTTGGATGCGTGGGTACACCGGGGAGAGATTATATCGGAAAGGATGCCGGTCAGGTATGCGGAATTGGTCAGGACATCGGCGCGCTGGTGTATGACAGCCTGGAAGCGGAGACAGGGAAGGGCATGCTCATCGACCTGTGCGACGTCGTTGTTGACTATTCCAGAATCGAAGTCAGCATGGATACACTGGCCAAATGTGTCGCGCACGGCAAAGCCTATCTCTGCGGGACGACAGGATTCTCCGACGAGCAGCTTGCTGCCTTTGCAAAGGCAGCAGAGAGCATTGCGCTGATGCAGACAGCGAACACCTCCTATGTGGTCACTGTCATGAAAAAGCTTCTGCGTGAGGCGGCCGCCCTGCTGGAAGAGAAAGCCGGCATGGAGATCATCGAACTGCATTCCGACACAAAGCTGGATGCGCCGAGCGGCACTGCTATAGAGCTTGCAGAGGAGATGGCGGCGGGCATGAAGAACAAAGGCTATGAGGATATTACATTCCACTCCGTCCGTGCAGGCAATACGCCGAGCAGCCATCATGTCCTCTTCGGATGTCAGGGCGAGATGTTCCAGATCACCCATGATGCTTACGACTGGCGCTGCTATGCCATCGGCGCCTGCGACGCGATTCTCTACCTGGCAGCACGACAGGAAGCAGGAGAACCGGGCTCATACACCATGTTTGATGTGATAGGTTAATGTTGACGAACAGGGGAGGATATGAGATACTTATTGCACTTGCGTATCGCTACTAGAAAAACAGTTTTGGAGGACATTTGATATGACTGCTTCGCAGATTATTGCACTGGCTATTTTCGTAGCCGTCATCGCGGTTATCGTATCCGAGAAGCTTCACAGAGCAGCCTGTGCCCTCATTGGCGCGGTACTACTGATTCTGATTGGCATACTGGAACCGCACGAGGCCTTGGGATTTATTGATTTCAACACCATCGGCGTACTGATTGGTATGATGATGTTCGTTGCCGTTGTCAAAAATTCCGGAATATTCGAATATCTCGCTGTGAAATCAGCGAAGATCGCGAAGGGAAATCCGTGGAAGATCATGGTCTACTTCATGATCATCACCGCTGTGCTTTCCGCATTCCTGGACAACGTCACAACGGTTCTGCTCATCGGACCGATGACATTCAGTATCTGTAAGACACTGGAACTGAACCCGATTCCGTTCCTGATGACACAGATCATCGCATCTAATGTAGGCGGAACCGGTACACTAATCGGAGACCCACCTAACATCATGATCGGCAGTGCAGCCGACATCCCATTCGTTTCATTTATTATCTATGATGGTCCAATTGTTGTCATCACAATGATCGCAACGATTTTCGCATTCAAGTTCATCTACAAGAAGGGGCTTTCGGTTGCGCCTGAGAAGATGGAACTGATTATGAAGATGGATGAAAAAGCTGAGATCAGAGATCAGGTGCTGTTCTACAAGAGCATCGTGATGATCTGTCTGGTCGCACTGGCTTTCATACTGCATGATACATTGGAACTGAAGACAAGCGTCATCGCACTCTCATGTGCAGCGCTCATGATTCTGATCGGTAAGCAGGACGTTGAAGAGACCGTTCACGACGTTGAGTGGCCGACGATCGTCTTCTTCGCCTTCCTGTTCATCGTAGTAGGCGGCCTTGAGAAGGTCGGACTGATTCATATGCTCGCGGTAACCCTCATGGATGCAACAGGAACACATTACGTCATCCTGATGATCGTGCTTCTGTGGGTTTCAGCAATCTGTTCAGCAGTGCTGGACAACATTCCGTTTGTCGCAACGCTGATTCCGCTGATTCAGCAGATGGAAGAAGCAGGGCTGGATGTATGGCCGCTTTGGTGGGCCGTATCCATCGGTGCGTGCTTCGGCGGAAACGGAACGATCATCGGCGCATCAGCCAACGTCGTTCTGACTGGTATTGCAAACAGAAGAGGATATCCGATCACATTCATCGACTTCCTGAAAATCGGCGGACCGATGATGATCATGTCGATCATTCTGGCAACGATTTATCTGCTGATTCTCTTCGGGAGATACTGGGCATAATCACAACAGACAGCAATCTAATAAGCAAAAAAAGAACAAGTGGGTCACTTGTTCTTTTTTTAATAAGTAGTATAATAAGGCTTGTGTGTGTTGAATATTGTATACATACAACACTGCGTAGAAGAATCATTATCATACTATGGAGGATAAAAATGACCGCATCACAAATTATTGCACTTGCTATTTTCGTAGCCGTCATTGCGGTAATCGTATCCGAAAAACTACACAGAGCAGCTTGCGCTCTTATTGGAGCTATGCTGCTTGTTTTGATTGGGATACTGGAACCTGCAGAGGCGCTCGGATTTATCGACTTCAACACCATCGGCGTACTGATCGGCATGATGATGTTTGTAGCCGTCGTTAAAAACTCCGGTATTTTCGAATACCTTGCTGTGAAGGCAGCCAGAATCGCCAAGGGAAATCCTTGGAGAATTATGGTTTATTTCATGATCATTACAGCGGTTCTTTCTGCTTTCCTGGACAATGTTACGACTGTTCTGCTCATCGGACCAATGACATTCAGCATCTGTAAGACACTGGAGCTGAACCCGGTTCCGTTCCTGATGACACAGATCATTTCATCCAATGTGGGCGGAACAGCAACACTGATCGGAGATCCGCCAAACATCATGCTGGGAAGCGCTGCAGATATTACATTCCTGCAGTTCATTCTCTATGACGGACCGATCGTCGTTATCGTTATGATCGCAACTATACTGGGATTCAGACTGCTGTATCACAAGGGACTGACTGTAACACCGGAAAAGATGGAACTCATCATGAAGATGAATGAGAAGGAAGAAATCAGAGATCAGGTACTCTTCTACAAGAGCATCATCATGATCTGTCTGGTTGCACTGGCATTCATTCTGCATGACACACTGGGCCTTAAGACAAGCATCATCGCTCTTTCCTGTGCAGCACTGATGATCCTGATCGGCAAGCAGGACGTAGAAGAGACCGTTCACGACGTTGAATGGCCGACGATCGTGTTCTTCGCGTTCCTGTTCATCGTCGTCGGCGGGCTGGAAAAGGTCGGCCTCATCCACATGATGGCGGAAGGAATGATCAATGCGACAGGTTCCCATTATGTCATCCTGATGATCGTCATTCTCTGGGTATCCGCAATCTGTTCAGCAGTACTGGACAACATTCCGTTCGTTGCGACACTTATTCCGCTGATCCAGACAATGGCTTCAGAGGGCATCGATGTATGGCCTCTCTGGTGGGCTGTATCCATCGGCGCATGCTTCGGCGGAAACGGAACGATCATCGGCGCATCCGCCAACGTAGTACTGACAGGTATTTCAAACAGAAGAGGCTATCCGATTACCTTTATGGACTTCCTGAAGATCGGACTGCCGATGATGCTTTTGTCCATCGTTCTGGCTACCATTTATCTGCTCATCCGTTTCGGAGGATACTGGAACTAGGGTGAGAACTGTGGTATAATACCTCTGCTTTGTTTAAGCTTATTCAGATTACAGAAAGGAATGTAAAGAAAAATGTTTGAAAACCTTATTGAAATCCTTAAAGCCAATCCAAGGAAGATCGTATTTACAGAAGGTCCGGATGCAAGAATCCTCGAAGCTTCAGACAGACTGAAGAAGGGCGGATTCCTGACACCTGTTCTAATCGGTAATGTTGACGAAGTGAAGGCAGCTGCAGCAGAAGGCGGATTCGACATCGAAGGTCTCGAAATCATCGATCCGGCTACTTATCCTGAGATGGATGAGATGGTAGCCAAGATGGTTGAACTGAGAAAAGGCAAGATGGATGAGGAGCAGTGCAGAGCAGCCCTCGCGAAAGGAAACTACTTCGGAACAATGCTCGTTAAGATGGGATATGCAGACGCACTTCTGGGCGGAGCGACATACTCAACAGCAGATACCGTAAGACCGGCACTGCAGCTGATCAAGACAAAGCCGGGCAACAAGAGCGTATCTTCCGTGTTTATTATGGTAAGAGAGCACGAAGACGGCAGCGCTCCTGAAATCCTGGGAATGGGTGACTGCGCAATCAACATCAAGCCATCTGTAGAAGAAATCGCAGAGTGCGCTGTAGAGTCTGCGAGAACAGCTAAGATCTTCGGCGTTGATCCTAAGGTTGCAATGCTGTCCTACTCAACAAAGGGCTCCGGTGCAGGCGAAGATGTCGATAAGATGGTTGAGGCTACCAAGCTGGCACAGGAAGCAGCTCCTGAGCTGGATATCGACGGCGAGCTTCAGTTCGACGCAGCAGTTTCACCAGTCGTTGCAAAGACAAAGTGCAAGGATTCCAAGGTTGCAGGTCAGGCAAACGTATTCATCTTCCCTGATATCAACGCTGGAAACATCGGATACAAGATCGCACAGAGACTGGGCGGATTCGATGCTTATGGACCAGTACTTCAGGGTCTGAACGCACCGATCAACGACCTTTCAAGAGGATGCAATGCTGAGGAAGTTTACACAATGGCTATTATCACAGCAGCACTTGCATAAGGAAAACAAAACATTATATAAGAAAGCCCCGGATTAGTCCGGGGCTTTTTGATGTATTTGATTATTGTGCGGATAATAATACTGTGTCACTTTCGCCCTGTCATTCCCGCTGTGTCACTCTCGTAGTTTCCGTTCCGGCAGATTGGTGATCAGAACAGCTGCAACGACGAGAGCGGAGCCGATCAGCATGATATGTGTCAGTACATCACCGACCAGAAAGTGGCCGAAGATGCACGCCAGAACAGGTTCCATGGTGTTGACCAGCGCCGCGTTGCCCGGACCGATCAGTCTGACGCCGATGGCGTAGAACAGGATGGCCATGAATACGCATACGACGGAGAGGAGAATCATCATGCCGATCTGATTCGGCTCCGTCGCGAAGAGGGGCTTACCGCTGATCAGACATCGGATGAAGTTCACAGCTGCGGCGGAAACCATGACGTAACCTGCCACAGCGAAACTGTCTACCTGTTTGATTGCCTTTGCAGAGAGTCCGAATATGTAAATGACGTATCCAATCGCCGATCCGAAGGCGAAGAGAATGCCCAGCAGATTAGCGTGCATATCCGGATCCCACACGATCAGGACAAGACCGCCAAAGGACAGAATCACGGCCAGAATTTTCGCAAATCGCACAGGTTCCATCTTTGTGATCATCTCGATCGCCACGATCATAGCCGGAAACGTAAAGGAGATGATTGTAGCGAGGGATCCGGAAATGTAGTCGAAGGACACGTAAAGAGAAGTAGACATTCCGATGTATCCCGCACAGGTGACCATCATGGTGATAGCGCCGCGGCGTGAAAGCCGGAAGTCTACTTTTCGGATCAGAAGGTACGCCCACATGATGATGGCGGCGTACAGGAACTTGTTGAATAGCAGCGTTGCGGTTTCCACACCCATACCAAATGCGATGAACGAGAAAGAAGGTACAAGCCCATAGCATATAGAGGTGATCGTTACACATATCACGCCCACCAGTTTTGTATTCTTTGTCAAATTCATTCTAGTATTCTTCGTTCCTTATCATTCAGTCTTTTCATTATCATTATTCAGTCTTTTCGATTTCTTTCGCTACGATGCCCTCTGCATTGTACATTTTGCGGAGGAGCGGTTTTTCAATTTTTCCGGTCGGGTTGCGCGGTACTTCAGCGAAGATGATCTTGCGCGGACGTTTATACCGAGGCAGAGCGACGCAGAAGTCTTCGATGGCTTCTTCGTATACATCGCGGCCTTCTTTCAGTTCGATGATTGCAGCTGCGATTTCACCAAGACGAGGATCCGGGAGTCCAATAACGGCAACATCCTTGATGTCATCATTGGTGCGCAGGAAGTCCTCAATCTGAACAGGGTAGATGTTCTCGCCGCCGGAGATGATGACATCTTTCTTTCTGTCAACCAGATAGATGAATCCGTCTTCGTCCATCTCGGCCATGTCTCCGGTGTAGAGCCAACCTTCATCATCCAGCACTTCTGCAGTAGCCTCAGGATCATTGTAATAACATTCCATGACACCAGGACCGGCTACTGCCAGTTCGCCGACAGCGCCCTGCGGCACATCATTTCTTTCGGAGTCGACGATACGGGTATGCCAGCCAAAACCGGCTTTTCCGATGGCGCCGACTTTGTGGATGTTTTCCACGCCGAGGTGAACACATCCTGGTCCGATGGACTCCGAAAGACCGTAATTTGTATCATAATCATGATGTGGAAAGATCTCTTTCCAGCGTTTAATCAGGCTTGGCGGTACAGGCTGTGCACCGATGTGCATGAGCCTCCACTGATCCAGTTCATACTGCGAGAGCTTGACTTCTCCGCTGTCGATAGCATCCAGAATGTCCTGCGCCCACGGAACCAGAAGCCATACGATAGTGCAGCGTTCCTCTGAAACAGCTTTGAGTATGAACTCAGGCTTGGTGCCTTTGAGTACGACGGCCTTACTTCCGGAGAAGAGACTGCCGAACCAGTGCATCTTAGCTCCTGTATGATAGAACGGAGGGATGCAGAGGAATACGTCGCTCTTGGTCTGACCGTGATGATTCTGCTCACATCTTGCGGAATGTGTGAGTGATCTGTGTTTGTGAAGAATCGCTTTCGGGAATCCCGTCGTTCCTGAAGAGAAATAAATGGCGCCGTAATCGTTGTCCGTCAGATGAATATCAGGCTTTTTGTCAGAGCAGTACTCAATGTATTCGTCATAGCTGTCTGCGAAGGAAGGGCAGTCATCTCCGACGTACAGAAGAGTGCGTACATGAGGAATGGAATCACAGATGCTCTCCATTCTTCCTACAAATTCGGATCCGAAGACCAGACCGGAACAGTCAGCTTTTTTCAGACAGTATTTGATTTCATCTGCTGTGTATCTGAAGTTAAGAGGAACAGCCAGGGCACCTGTCTTCAGCACACCGAAGTAGACAGGAAGCCACTCCAGACAGTTCATCATCAGAATGGCGATCTTATCGCCTTTTTTGACACCTCTGGTCAGGAGCAGGTTGGCAGTCTTGTTGGCTCTTTCGTCGAACTGCTTCCAGGTCATCTCTCTGCGGCCGGCCTCATGGGGATTGGATTCGATGAGCTCATAATCTTTCCAGGTGCGTCTGTCACGCTCCAGATTCTCCGGGTTCAACTCCACAAGACTAATGTCAAAGGGGAATTCTCTGGCGTTTCTTTCAAGCAAATCAGTAATCGGCATTTTGTTTCTTTCCTTTCTTCCTAATATAAAAGCCCTCTTTCCCTAAAGGGATAGAGGGCGAATCATCGCGGTACCACCTCTATTTCGCATACTGCTTCACAGCAGCAGCCTCACCAGGTACGGCAACTTCCGTCTTAGAGGAACACCTTCTGTTTCCTTTTAGCGGAGCCTTTGCTTATACCCTCGCGCTGTCACGGGCGCTCCCGTCGTACCTTTGAAGCACGCAGCTCGCGGAATGTATTCGGTCTGATCTCACCTTTGCCTCGCACCACCCGGCATTTCTCTGGACGGATCCCTTCAGACTTACTTCTTCCCGGTCATAGCCTTTGCATATATTCGGTTGCCTTTGCAACAGTGGCTGTTGTTACTTTAACCACAGAAAGTATTATACCACTGATTTCAGAAAGGTCAAATGGTTTTCGGATATGGTTCCATGGATTTTATTGCGTTAAAGCATGAATGGTGGTAGGATAATGGCAAAGGCAGGAGATGCCGAAATGTATCAACTACAATCAATGCAACAATGAATGAAGCGATGGATGCAGCAATAAATGCACCAATGAATGCAAGGAGGGAAGAGAATGCTTAAATATGCTTTTCTGATCAATGTTCCGGGACAGAATCCGGACACTTACTGTGGAGTTTATGAGAACAGCGAGAGCTATAACGTAATTGCCGGAACGGGCGATATGGAGATGGCGAAGGAATACGTCGGCAAGCTTGCGGCTGATGGGTTCACACTGCTGAACCTGTGCGGCGATTTCGATGATGAGATCACAGCACAGCTCTGCGAGATTGCAGGTCCGGATGTCAAAATCAAACACGCGGACTATCTGCCGGAGCAGCTGGCTAAGGTAGAGGCGCTGCCGGAGTTCACGAAATACGGCGTTGTCGTCGTAATGAGAGGCGTGGAAGAACCTACAGAAGTAGTGATTGACAAACCGGAGCTTTATACAAAGGCAATCTTCGTCAAGGATCAGGAGCAGGCAAATGCAGCAGCCAAGCAGCTGGCTGACGAAGGCATGCACGACATTGAGCTGTGCAGCTGGTTCGACAAGGCGAAGACCGAACTGGTCATCGAAGCAGTCGGAGGAGCCGCACCGGTCGGAACCTGCGGAGATCTGTAAGACAGACAGGCAAAAGCGGGGCGGAAAAGGCAATGCAGCAAAGCAGCGCAGCAATTAGGATTCTCTGACCGTGAAGGTCATATCCGGCAGGCTGTCATCGACAGCGAAGCGGATAGAGAGATCCGGATAGCGGGCCGCGAAGTATTTGCGGTTGCAGGCGCCGTTGCCGATCATATTAGAAAAGGAAACGCCGTTGCCGGAAACCGTGATACGGCGTTTTTCTTTGCCGCTGCCGGGGTTCCCGTCAGCACTAGCAACTGCAGATTCCGCACCCACGGCAGGAAGCTGCAGTATCTGTGCCTCGATATCCTCCCGGGCGATTTCGCCTTCCACGAGCTGGCGGAAGGCAGGGTGGTAGGTGTGACCCCAGGTCTGGTCTGATTCTTCGCCGGATCCGCTGATCAAGTCGGTGGATTTCAGCCCTACACGTATGATGTTGATATGGGCGTCTGTCAGGATCCGGTACATTTCCTTGGTGATCGCAACGGCTTCCTCTGTAGTGAGAGGATGGTAGAGGCCGGTTTTGTACATGTCGAACAATGCCGTGTCCCGCAGTACTATCGTAGGGTACAGACGGGCGATGGAAGGTCTCATTCTGACAGTTTCCCGTGAGGAATAGAGACATTTCTCCAGAGAATCGCCGGGCAGACCGATCATGAGCTGGATGCCCAGCTCAAAGTCGTATTCATGGATCAGTGAGCAGGCTTCATAGACATCAGCGGCAGTATGACCGCGGCCGGCAGCGGCTAATACGCTGTCATCGAAGCTCTGTACGCCCAGTTCGATGGTATCAGCGCTGTAATGGCGCAGGTTATCCAGTATCTTCTGATCAATATAATCAGGCCTTGTAGACATGTGAATCTTGTCTATGAGGCCTTTGCTTTTATACTCTGCCGCAACTTCAAGAAAGGCAGACTGCTCTTCTATCGGAAGACCTGTGAAACTGCCTCCGAAGAAGGCTACCTCAATAGTTTCCAGTCCTCGGCCGGACAGGGTGGGAAGGTAGGTGTCTATGATATTGCGCACATCGGACGGGCGCACATCGGGCTGGCGGGCGGTGATCGCCTTCTGATTGCAGAAGACGCAGTCGTTGGGACAGCCGCGGTGGGGTATGAATACAGGAATGATAGCGTGTTTTTTCATGATCGACTCCGTAAGGGGTTATCTGCATGCGGAATGGATTACACAGCAGTTAGAATGGATCACTCGACGGACAGGATGCTGCCGATATCCTCCAGGGCGTAATCCTCAAACCAGACAGGCAGTATATTGCGGCTTTTGATGAATTCCGTAATAGCAGCAAAGTCAGGATGGACACTGAGATCACCGTTGAAGACAATTGTCCTCTGGTCAGTCATCTCATCGTTGTTCACATAGATATGTCCGGCAGTACCGCCGATAAATCCCGTCTTAAAGCCTTTGAGCTTGATGCTGCCATTACTGATTTTGAGCACTTTGGCGCCATTGGCTTCCAGAGGTTTGGCGATAGCGTCATCAGAGACAATAAAAGAGTTATCGTCAACTGGCAGACACATACATCTGGTATACCCCTGGCGGACGCCGAGAATCTTGATATCCCTGTGGTCACCTTCCTCGGGCAGTCTGTGCAGACTCTTGTGCCACATAATCATCGCATCTTTCAGTTCCGGATCTGTCTTTTCGACCAGGTGCACCACGTAATTTCTGGTGCAGACAGCATTGTAGATAATGTCCTGAGGATAAGCGACGGCCAGTTTCTCCACGTCACCGAAGAAGATACCCGCTTCACTCCAGAGCCCAAGCTGGCACATGTAGATATCCGGGTGTGTGGCAATGCGGGGATCCACATGGACAGGGCGTGTTGGGTGAAGCTTGCCGTCTTCTGCCCGTGCAAGCCCCAGAGCGGCATTGATATCCGAGGTGTGTTCGTTGATGATTCCGTATTCCGTTACCGTATTCAATTCATATCCTTGCTGGGCGAGAAACCGAACCAGGGAACTGCCGGCGAGGCGTGATACATATACTTTCTTCATGGTTTTATTATAAAAGGAAGAGGTTGCCTTTGCAAATCTGTGCTATACTGTACCCATGGTTGAAATAGGTAACAGCTGGGACGATGTTCTCAGAGGAGAATTCGAAAAAGAGTACTATCAGGAGCTCAGAGCCTTTCTGAAAGAGGAATATGCGGCGCACAGGGTTTATCCGCCGATGGACAGCATATTCCGGGCGCTGAAGGAAACACCCTACGATAAGGTCAAAGCCGTGATCATCGGACAGGATCCCTACCATGAACCGGGTCAGGCGCAGGGCCTTTGTTTTTCTGTACCAAAAGGCATCAAACAGCCGCCTTCTCTTGTAAATATCTTTAAGGAGATGCGGGCGGATCTGGGCATCACGCCGCCGTCTCACGGCAATCTCGAAAGCTGGGCAAGAGAGGGGGTCCTTCTTCTCAATGCTGTTCTTACCGTGCGCGAGCATGAAGCCAACTCTCACAAAGGCAAAGGGTGGGAGCAGTTCACGGACAAGGTGATCAGCCTGCTCAACGAGAGGGAAGATCCTGTCGTATTCATTCTGTGGGGCGCCAATGCAAAGGCAAAAGCAGCCCTCGTGACCAACGACAGGCACTGTATCATCACCGGGGCTCATCCGAGTCCGCTTTCTGCCCACAACGGATTCTGGGGCGGAAGATACTTCTCCAAAACCAATGAATTTCTGGAAGAGAAAGGTTATGAACCAATCAATTGGAGGATAGCTGAGTAATGAAACTTCTCCTGCTCTACTGGAGCTTTCTCATAATCGGTTATATCCTGGCCTGGAGCGCAGCGAAAAAAGGCAAGTCTTTCTCATGGGTCGCAAAGGCGATGATGGGAACTGTGTACGGCCTTTGTTTTATCATGGGGCTTCGCATGGGTGCCAATGAGCAAGTTATTTCAAATCTGGGATCCATCGGTGTCATGGCCCTTGTGATTACATTATGCTGTATCCTTGGAAGTATGGGGGCGATTTTTCTGACCCGCAGGATGCTGCACATGGACCGGTACGGTGAGCTGATCGACGATGCAAAAACAGCCGGCGCGGACAAGAAGCAGCCTGCAGAGGAACATTCCGGGCAGGACAGCATGGATCTGAAAAACACCTTTATCATTCTGGGAATCGTCGCCGGCGGTATGCTGATTGGTGCACTTCTGATTCTCAAAAGACTGCCGCAGATCCTGGGACAGTTCGATGTGGTGTCCAATTACACGTTGATTGTGCTCCTGTGTATCCTCATGTTCTTCGTCGGACTGGATTTGGGCGGCTCGGGAACGGTCCTGGACAGCATCAGAAAAGCAGGTTTCAGAGTGCTGGCAATTCCGGTCGCAACCATGGTGGGAACCATGATCGCCGGTGTGGCAGCATGCCTTGTGATGGGATTCTCACTGCGGGAGGGTTCCGCCATCTGCATCGGCTACGGCTGGTACACCTATGCACCCATCGTCATCGCGAATGCAGGACAGCAGTACATGATCGCCAGTGCAGTTTCCTTTATGCACAACGTCATAAGGGAAGTGACAGGAATCATCTTCATTCCAATGGCGGCGAAGAAAATCGGATATCTGGAATCAACAGGACTTCCAGGCATCGCAGCGATGGACGTGTGTCTGCCGATCGTGGAGCGGTCCTGCGGTCCAAATACTGTTGTGTATGCCTTTGCAACAGGTCTTATCATGTGCGTCGTCACGTCTGTCGGCGTTCCTCTTATTATGGGTCTGTAAGCCCGTCAAACAGTGAAAAGAGAAAAAAAGGTTGACAGATTAGTCCAAACTAACTAAAATTGCTACAGAGGTTAGTTCATTCTAACTTTTGTTAGTGAAATCTAACCGTGTTCAAGGAAGTAAAGGCAAGGGAGGTGATCATAGTGACTTTGATAGACGCTGAAGCAGGGAAGACTTATGTAATAAGCGGTATTGATACCGGTGACGATGAAATGAGGTCCTTTTTGTTCCGGCTCGGATGTTATGAAGGTGAACCAATTACCTTAATATCGAAGAAGAGAAAGGGCTGTGTCGTTGTGATCAAGGACGGAAGATACAGTTTGGACAATCAGCTTGCGGAAGCAGTTTCACTCAAATGTGGTGACCAATAGAGATTCGTTCATAAAGAGATTTGTTCATAATATCAAGTAATACTAGTTATATATTCAAGGAGGTAATCTATGAGAATTGCTTTTGCCGGCAACCCAAACAGCGGCAAGACGACCATGTACAACATGCTGACGGGTGAAAATGAAAAAGTCGGCAACTGGGGCGGTGTCACCGTAGGCAAGAAAGAAGCCCCATTTGCGGAAACATACGCGAAAGGCAAGGATGTTACGGCGGTCGATCTGCCGGGTGCTTACTCCATGTCTCCGTTCACACCTGAGGAGAGTATCACAAGTGAGTTCGTCCGTGACGAACATCCTGACGCAATCATCAATATCGTTGACGCGACGAATCTAAGCAGAAGCCTGTTCTTCACGACCCAGCTTCTGGAGCTTGGTATTCCTGTCGTCGTGGCACTCAACAAGAGCGACATCAACGAAAAGGAAGGAACGACCATCGACATCGCAGCATTGGAAGAAAAGCTGGGATGTCCTGTCATCAAGACAGTATCTACAGAAAAGACAAACAATGGGCTTGCAGAAGTTGTTGAGAGAGCTCTGGCGATGGAAGGCAAAGGCCAGAAGGCGCCTTACCTCCAGGCAGATATCAATCTCCACGACAAGGCGGCTGTTGACGCAGAAGACAGAAAGCGTTTCGCCTTTGTCAATGGCATCGTAAAAGCAGTTGAAACACGTAAAATCGCATCCAGTGAAACGACAAAAGCGGATAAACTGGACAGCGTGCTGACAAATCCTATCGCAGGCATCATCATCTTCGCAGGTGTAATGTGGTGCGTATTCGCAATTTCACAGACTTATCTGGGCACATGGATCGCGGACTGGCTGGTCGGATGGATCGAGACATTCCAGGAATTCGTCGGCGGCGCAATGGAAAACAGTCCGGCACTCCTTTCAACTATCATAGGCGACGGTATCATCGGCGGTGTAGGTGCTGTTGTAGGTTTCCTGCCTCTGATCATGGTTATGTTCTTCCTGATTGCACTACTGGAAGACTGCGGGTATATGGCCCGTGTTACGACGCTGCTTGACCCGATTTTCAAACGTGTCGGTCTCTCAGGAAAGTCCATCATTTCCATCATCATCGGAACAGGCTGCGGTATCCCGGGCATCATGGCTTCCAGAACGATCAGAGATGAGCGTGAGAGAAGAGCGACAGCAATGCTGACCACATTCATCCCATGCGGTGCTAAGATCCCGGTTATCGCGCTGTTTGCAGGAGCGTTCTTCGCAGGAGCAGGCTGGGTAACATTCATATGCTACTTCTCAGGTCTCCTTCTGATCTTCCTGTGCGCTCTGCTTGTCAAGGCTGTTACAGGAGCGAAGTTCAGAAAATCCTTCTTCATCATGGAAATGCCTAAGTGGAAGGCACCGAGCCTGAAGAGAGCATTCTGGTCCATGATGGAACGTGCTAAGGCATATATCATCAAGGCAGCTACCATCATTCTGGTCTGCAATCTGGTCGTAACGCTGATGCAGACATTCAACTGGAGATTCCAGGTCGTACCGGAAGGTATGGAAGATACATCCATCCTGGCATCCATCGCAACACCGTTCGCATTCCTTCTGATTCCGCTTGGCTTTGGTGTATGGCAGCTGGCTGCAGCAGCAGTTACCGGATTCATCGCTAAGGAAAACGTCGTTGGTACATTAGCAGTCGTTTACGGACTGACAAGATTCATCGATACAGAAGAACTGGCCATGACCGGCGGTGCAAGCGATATCGCTATCACAATGGGACTTACCGGTGTCAGCGCCATTGCTTACCTGTTCTTCAACCTGTTCACACCTCCATGTTTCGCAGCAATCGGTGCAATGAATTCTGAGATGCAGAGCAAGGGCTGGCTGTGGAGCGCCATCGGACTGCAGATGTGTGTAGGCTATACCGTAGCATTCCTGGTCAATCAGGTTGGAACGCTCGTCACTGCAGGACATTTCGCAGCGGGATTCGTACCGGGCGCAATCGCGATTCTGGTCATGATTTTCGTAGTCGTCATGATCGCAAGGAAGATCAGAGCGCACTTCGATGAGAAGTACCAGCTCCATGCAGCTGCAGCAGCAAATGCTGCATAAGCTTTTGCAGATAGACGCATTGTGATACAATTACTTGCAGAAAGGAGGCAGCTGAATGAATATTGCAACATTGATCGCAGTGCTTGCACTGGCAGTCGTCCTCTTTCTGGTCATCAGATATCTGGTCAGAGAAAAGAAAAAGGGGAATAAATGTATTGGGTGCCCATACGCAGGGGAATGTCATAAGTATTCCGACTGCGGCAAAGGGCAGTGATCATGATATAAATCGTTCATGCAACATAGCAGAAATACTGCAGCGTCCGAAAAATCGGATGCTGCAGTTTCTTTTGTGCGGAAAAAGTAGTATACTGTTCCATGTGCTGTCACGAGGCGGCAGTATGCCGCCAGAACGCGGCAACAAAAAACAGCAAGGAGAGACATAGATGTCAGAACAACAGAAAATCATCAATATTGCAGTAATCGCCCATGTCGACGCAGGAAAATCCACTCTGGTGGACGCCTTCCTCAATCAGAGCGGCGTCTTCCGTGAGAACCAGCAGGTGGTGGACTGCGTCATGGACAGCGATGATATAGAACGGGAAAGAGGAATCACGATATACTCTAAGAACTGCTCTGTCATGTACGGAGATACGAAGATCAACATCGTAGACACACCGGGACATGCCGATTTCAGTTCAGAAGTAGAGCGCATCATGAGAACGGTGGATACGGTCATTCTGCTGGTGGATTCCAGTGAGGGACCAATGCCGCAGACCAGATTCGTGCTGAAGAAATCCCTCGAGCAGGGCATCAACCCGATTCTGCTGATCAATAAGATCGATAAGAAGGACGCCCGTATTGACGAAGTCGTTGATGAGGTCTATGAATTGTTCATGGATCTGGAAGCCAGCGATGAACAGCTGGATTTCCCGATTCTCTACGGAATCGCCCGCCAGGGAATCGTCGTGAGAGACCCTGCGGAAGTGGAGGGACTTTCCGTGGAACTGACAGGAGGATATACAGATAACGAAGGTAAACCGATGAAGCTGAAGAAATCAGCAAAAGGCATGAACGGACTGGATATCAAGCCTTTGTTCGAGACGATCATAGAACACTGCAGTCCATATCCTTCTGAACTTGCCGACGAGCCTCTGCAGCTGCAGATTTCTGCTCTTGCATACGATGACTACATTGGAAGGCTGGGAATCGGGCGTGTGACAAAAGGTGTGGTCCGCGAGGCATCCGTCGTCTCTGTCTGCAAAGAAGGCGGCGCCGTAGAACAGCGTAAGATCAATCAGGTATTCGTCTACAGAGGACTGAAGAGAGTACCTGTTGAGGAAGCAGTAGCCGGGGATATCGTCGTTGTTTCCGGTATATCCGATATTTCCATCGGAGAGACCATCTGTGAAGAGGGCAAGGAAGATCCGATGCCGATGATATCTATCGAGGAGCCGACCCTGTCCATGTATTTCATGGTCAACAAATCACCATTTGCCGGTAAGGCAGGAAAGTATGTGACATCCCGCCACATCCGTGAGCGTCTGAACAAAGAACTTGAAGTCAATGTCGGACTCAAAGTCGAAGAAACTGATTCCACTGACAGTTTTAAGGTAAGTGGAAGAGGTGAACTCCATCTGTCGATTCTCATCGAGAATATGCGCAGGGAAGGCTACGAGCTTGCCGTTTCAAAGCCGGAGGTCATTATGAGAAAGGCAGAAGACGGCAGAACACTGGAACCAATTGAAGAGGTCGTGCTGAGTGTACCGGACATCTACACCGGTTCCGTCATCAGCAAACTGAATCTGCGCAAAGGCCTTATGCAGCAGATGAACAGCGAGAACGGCTATACCAGAATGGAATATCTGGTGCCGACGAGAGGTCTTCTCGGATACAGAAGCGAATTCATCAATGATACACATGGGGAAGGAACCATGGTCAGACGATTCGACCGCTTCGATGAGTTTACAGGTGAGATTCCGCAGAGAACCAATGGCGTTGCCATCGCCCAGGAAGCAGGCGTTACCACACCTTATGCCATCTTCAATATCCAGGAGAGGGTGCAGATGTTCGTGGAACCGCAGGTCAAAGTCTATGAAGGAATGATCGTCGGCATGAATGCGCGCAGTGACGATATGGTGGTCAATCCATGTAAGGAGAAAAAGCAGACCAACATGCGTGCGGCTGGAAGTGATGAGAACGTGAAACTGACGCCGCCGAGAGTGTTTACATTAGAAGAAGCGCTGGAGTTTATCGACGATGATGAGCTTGTGGAAATCGTTCCCGGAGACATCCGTCTGCGCAAAAAGATTCTGAGCGAACTCGATCGTCGCAGACAGGCACGAAAAGAACGGTATGAATAAGCAGCACAAGCAACTTTAGTGTAGTAAATCATATTAATTTGTGGTAAAATAACTATGTATATTTTTTGATATGCATAGTTATTTTTGAAAGAGGTATTAACATCATGGCAGAACAGAAAAAATTCAAGAGAGTACTGGTCGCAAACCGAGGTGAAATCGCAATCAGAATATTCAGAGCCTGTAAGGAACTGGATATCAGAAGCATCGCGATTTACTCCGAAGAAGATAAGAACACTCTGTTCCGAACAAAATCAGACCGGTCATATCAGATAGGCAAAGGCAAGGCGCCGGTAGACGCCTATCTGGCAATAGATGAAATCATTGAACTGGCAAAGACAAAGGGCATCGACGCAATCCATCCGGGATATGGTTTTCTTGCTGAGAACTCAGATTTTGCAAGAGCTTGCGAGGCTAACGGAATTGTATTTATAGGGCCGAGCGGAGACATGATGGATCAGCTGGGCGACAAGGTACAGTCCAAGATCGTTGCCAAGTCCGTCGGCGTGCCGACAATTCCGGGAATCGCGGAAAAGATTCCAGATGTTGAGACTGCACTGAAGTTTGCGGATGAGTGCGGTTATCCGGTCATGCTCAAAGCAGCAGCAGGCGGCGGCGGACGCGGGATGAGAATCGTAAGAAGCAAAGAAGAACTTCCGCCCCAGTTTGAGAGCGCCAGATCCGAGTCGGTCAAAGCCTTCGGGTCAGACGAAATATTCATTGAGAAGTATATCGAAAGACCGAAGCATATAGAAGTGCAAGTACTCGGTGATAACTACGGCAATGTCGTTCATCTCGGCGAGCGTGACTGCTCTATTCAGAGACGTCATCAGAAAGTAATTGAGTTCACACCTGCTCTCAGCATCTCCGACGAACTCAGAAAGAAGCTCTGCGAAGATGCGATCAAGATCGCAAAAGCAGTCAACTACAAGAGTGCCGGTACTGTTGAGTTCTTGATCGACAGAGACGGAAATCACTACTTCATAGAGATGAACCCAAGAATCCAGGTCGAGCACACAGTTACGGAGATGACAACCGGAATCGATATCGTGCAGGCTCAGATCCTGATTGCCGAGGGTTACAGATTATCGTCAAAAGAACTGAACATCAGGCAGAACAGAATCAAACCTTCAGGATACGCCATCCAGTGCCGTGTTACGACAGAAGATCCGGAGAACGGATTCGCGCCTGATACGGGACAGATCACAAGATACATCAGCCCGGGCGGCTATGGAATCCGACTGGACGCAGGAAACGCCCAGGCGGGCGCTGTCATTTCACCGTACTACGACAGTCTGCTGGTCAAGGTCACAGCATGGTCGAGAAACTGGGACGATGCTGCCAATAAGGCCAGAAGAGCCCTTAGAGAGCTGAAAGTCCAGGGTGTCAAAACGAACAGAAACTTCCTTATGAACGTGCTCAATCATCCGACATTCCGTGCCGGCGAGTGCGATACGGGATTCATCGCAGATAATCCGCAGCTTCTCCACAGCAGACAGCGTGCGGAATCAGAGACGAAGGTGCTCCGGTTCCTGGGTGAAAAGTATGTCAACGGAAACAGAGGCCTCAAACCGAACTTCGATAAGCCGGTCATTCCGGATATCAGCATGAAGGAAGTGGCACGGCTCAAAGGCACCAAGCAGCTCCTGGATGAAAAGGGCCCTGAAGGCGTCGTGGAATGGGTCAAGAATCAGAACAAACTGCTGCTCACGGATACCTCGATGCGTGACGCCCAGCAGTCCCTCATGGCGACCCGTGTTCGTACGGTCGATATGGAGAGAATCGCTCCTGCTGTCGCGAAATACGGCAAGGACCTGTTCTCCATCGAGATGTGGGGCGGCGCAACCTTTGATACAGCCTACAGATTCCTTAAGGAATCCCCTTGGGAGAGACTGACAACACTCCGTGAGCTCATTCCGAACATCATGTTCCAGATGCTTATCAGAGGTGCCAATGCAGTAGGATACAAAAACTACCCGGACAATGTCATCAGACGATTTGTCAAAGAGAGCGCACGTTCCGGAATCGATGTATTCAGAATATTCGACTCACTGAACTGGATCCAGGGAATGGAAGTCGCCCTTGATGAAACGCTGAACCAGGGCAAAGTTGCCGAGGCGTGCATCTGCTACACCGGTGACATTCTGGATAAATCAAGGACGAAATACAATCTTGAATACTATGTCAAGATGGCGAAAGAACTGGAGAAACGAGGCACTCATATTCTCGGAATCAAGGATATGTCAGGCTTGCTGAAGCCTATGGCAGCCAAAGTTTTGATTGAAGCACTGAAGAATGAGATTGAGATTCCGATTCATCTCCATACTCACGACACGTCAGGAAACGGTGTAGCCAGCTTGATGATGGCTGCCAACGCCGGATGCGACATCGTGGATGCGGCATTCAACAGCATGTCAGGACTGACTTCACAGCCGGCCTTAAACTCTATTGCGGCAGCTCTTGAGGGTGCCCAGAGAGATACCGGCATCGATTTGGACGGTATTCAGGAGATTTCCGATTACTGGGCAGCCGTCAGACCTGTATATAAGCAGTTCGAATCCGATATGGTGACCGGATCTGCTGAAATCTACAAATACGAGATGCCGGGAGGACAGTATTCGAATCTGAAATCACAGGTAGAGTCCTTCGGCCTTGGTCATAAGTTCAAGGAAGTGAAGGAGATGTACAGAACAGTCAACCAGATGCTTGGTGATATCGTCAAGGTTACACCGTCCTCCAAGGCTGTAGGAGATATGGCTATCTTCATGGTGCAGAATGATCTGACGCCGGAAAACATATACGAAAAGGCAGCCAATATGGACTTCCCTGACTCCATCGTTTCCTTCTTTGAGGGTATGATGGGACAGCCAGAGGGAGGATTCCCGGAAAAACTCCAGAAGCTGGTTCTTCATGGCAGAGAACCGATCACATGCAGACCGGGAGAGCTGCTGCCAGATGAAGACTTTGATGCGATCAAGAAGTATCTCGATGAGACCTACGATATGGACGCAGATGAACAGCAGTGCCTGGCATATGCTCTCTATTCGAAGGTTTATGATGACTTCAGGGTCAGCATGAGAGACGAAGGATACTTCAGATTCATGGGATCTGACATCTTCTTCCACGGACTTTCTGAGGATGAAACATGTGAGGTCAAGGTACGTGAAGGCAGAGAGCTTGTCATCAGGCTTGTTAGTGCCGGTGAGCCGGACACTGAAGGCTACAGACAGATCGTGTTTGAAGTCAACGGCAACAGAAGTGCTGTCAAGATCAAAGACAAAGCTGCAGCAAGTTATGCATCCGCAGCATCGCAGGTTGTCTTTGCTGACTCAGAAGATCCTATGGAAATCGGCGCCAACATTCCGGGAAACATCGTCAAGGTGCTCGTGAAAGAAGGAGAGAAGGTCGAAGAAAAGCAACCGATCGCCGTTATCGAAGCCATGAAAATGGAGACAAATATCCTGGCCACCGCAAGCGGCATTGTAGATAAAATCGTCGTCAGAGAAGGTCAGCAGGTTGAAGCAGGCGAACTGATCGCCAGACTGAAGGAAGAATAAGGAGGTGCCGGATGGGCGGAGGAGTCATAAGCAAGATAATATATTTCTGGGCTTTTATCATCGGAGTCATCATCTTTGGTAAGATCTTCGGCTTCATGAATGACACGAAGACCTCAGTCATCATTCTGATTGCTGCCGCGCTCGTGTACATCGTATGGACCGTCGGCCGCACCATGGCAGTTAGACGGCGCGAGGAGCAACAGTGGCAGGCCCAGCAGGCTCAGCTTGCGAAAAAGAAGGGAAACAAGCGTCGCTAGAAACTTTTTCAGAGACGCGGTTATCGGGCGTCAGCCCGACTAGGTCCTCGTCGCAGACAACTGCATAAACTCGTTCATAGGAAACAGAACGTCAGGCAAACTCGCAGCTAAGGCTGCTCAGACATGCCTGACGTTTTTCTGTTTCATTGATTCACTTCGTTTGCAGTTGTTTCTGCTCCTGCGGAAATGTCGGGCTGATGCCCGATAACCGCATCTGAAAGAGCCTGCGGCATTCTCTCATGCAAATAGAAAAGAGCCGTTGCATTCTTATTTGCAACGACTCTGTGTAGTTCGTTTTATGGTCGTCTTAGTAGTGGATGATGACGATTGTTCCTACACTTACCATCTTATACAGTTCGCCGGCCTTGGCAGGAGGCAGATTGACACATCCGTGGCTGCCGCTGTAAATGTAGATGTCACCACCGAAATTGGATCTCCAGCTGGCATCGTGCAGACCATAGCTGCCGCCGAGGAACGGCATCCAGTAGCTGACGAAGCTCTCGTAGTAAGTCTTACTCTTTTTCTTGCCGCCGCCTCTTAGAATAACGTTGCGGGACATTCCGCCGTTGATACTGTAGACACCGGTCGGTGTGCTGTGACCTGCAACCTTACATCCGGATACACAGTCGCATTCAAACCGTTTTTTCCCGTTTTCAAAATAGACGACATGCTGCTTGGTCAGATCCACATCGATATATGTGTTTCCGACTTCGAGTGTCTTGGAGTATTCACCTTGTCCCTTTTGTGAGAAGACCGGTTCACGGTCAACGTCTTCATGGGAGTTGATGTCTTCCGCCAGCTGCTCGGCTTCTGCTTCTTCATCAACGATCCAGCCATAGTTGCCACCGCTGACCTTGAAGGTCTTTCCGGTCAAGGACGTGAATTCAAGCTCAGAGCCGATGACGTCATATTCGGCCTTTAATGCCTTTGCGAAATTCGCGACCTTTTCAGGATCAGCTTCGCCGGAGAAGTCGTCTTTCATCAGATTATTCAGCTCAACCGGGCTCAGAGTGAAGCTCTCTTTTCCGAGCTGGTAGTGAATCTTCTGATTCAGATATTTCTGGCAGAAGGCCTGCTCTTTGAGCAACTCCGGATCATCGCTTTTGACCTTCGGCGTCGAATAATACGCGTTTTCATCGAATTCGAATCTTGTGTTTCCTATAGAAATGGCGTGGAGAATATCGTCAAGATACGCCTCCTCGTCAGTTTTGTTTCCGTATACTTCAGGAATGATAGGGAAGGATGGATCCTCCATATCGATGTATGCATCCTGCGTTTCCGTAATGGTTCCGTGCTGGAGAAAAGCAGAATTTTTGACTCTGTCTGCGAAGTCATCGCCGCACTCAGATACATTCATCGCGATGCGGGCACTGATAGGCAGACGGAAATAATGTCCGAGTGCAGCAGCAAGGAGATGATCCTTCTTGACGTCTTTCAGCTGATCTTCAATGTCATAGGTGCAGCCGAAGTCAGTATAATCTGCGAGAGTTTCACCAAGCTTTCCAACGACCTGCAGATGACCGGCGTTCTGTGCCTCTGTCAGTGCAGCTTCCGCTTCCTCATAGGTAAGACCGGAACAGTCCACCCCGTTGATGGTCATTCTGTCAGGCATGCTGTCTGCCTGGTATTCATCAGAAAATGCGTATACAATTGTTGCTACGCCTGCTGCTGCAGCCAGAAAAACTACAATAGCGGCTAAAATCATCAGTGTCTTTTTCATAATGTATAGTATATTTTATTTGCGCGAAAAAATAAAGCGAAATGTGGTATAATCTCACCATGGCTTTTACACATTTACACGTACACACTGAATACAGCCTTCTCGACGGTGCTGCGCGCATCAAAGATGTCGTCGCACGGGCGAAGGAGCTGGGTATGGACTCCCTGGCAATCACGGACCACGGGGTCATGTTTGGCGTAATCGATTTCTACAGAGCCTGCAAAGCGGAAGGCATCAAACCGATTATCGGATGCGAAGTCTATACGGCTGCGCGGACAAGATTCGACAAGGATGCAGAGAAAGACAAAGTTATGAGCCATCTGATTCTCCTTGCCGAAAACAACACCGGTTACAAAAATCTGATGAAAATCGTTTCCGAGGGCTTTAGAAACGGTTTTTACTACAAGCCGAGAGTGGATAAGGAAGTACTCCGGCAGTACAGTGAAGGCATCATCGCCACATCGGCGTGCCTGGCAGGAGCCGTGCAGAGAAATCTCCTCAATGGAGATTATGAGAGCGCCAAGCGCGAAGTCCTGGAGATGCTGGACATCTTCGGGGAAGGGAACTACTTTCTGGAGCTGCAGGACCAGGGCCTTGAGGAGGAAGCAAGAATACTGCCCGACATGAAGAGGCTCCATGAGGAGACGGGCATTCCTTTCATTGCCACAAATGACGTGCATTATGTGCGGCAGGAGGATGCAGAGGCGCAGGACGTTCTCATGTGCATCCAGACTGCAACAACTATCGACGAAGAAAACAGGATGCGTTTTGCAAACGATCAGTTCTATCTCAAATCAGAAGAGGAGATGAGACGGATCTTCTCGAACACCCCGGAAGCTATAGATAACACAGCGAAAATCGCGGAGCGCTGCAACGTGGAATTCACCTTCGGCGAGCTTCATCTGCCGGAATTCCATGCGCCGGACGGCAAAACCAACAAAGAATATCTGAGGGAGCTCTGTCAGAAGGGACTGATGGAGAGATACCCTCAGTCGCATATCATACACCAGGAGCGTCTTGACTACGAACTTGAGACCATAGAGAACATGGGGTACGTGGAGTACTTCCTCATCGTCTGGGATTTCATCAACTACGCCAAGAGCCAGGGCATCATGGTCGGACCGGGCAGAGGCTCTGCCGCCGGGTCCATCGTTGCCTACACACTGCGGATCACCGACATCGATCCGGTGAAGTATGGGCTGATTTTCGAACGTTTCCTCAATCCGGAGCGCGTCAGCATGCCTGATATCGACATCGACTTCTGCTATGAGAGACGCGGCGAAGTCATCGATTACGTTACGGAGAAATACGGTAAGGACAACGTATCCCAGATCATCACTTTCGGTACCATGAAAGCTAAGCAGGCCGTCAGGGATGTCGGCCGTGTGCTCAATGTCAGCTACCAGGATACAGATGCCATTGCAAAGGCAATCCCGTTTGCCCTGAAGATGACTATCGACAAAGCCCTTCAGACGAGTCCTGACTTTAAGAAGATGTACGATGAGGATGAGACGACCCATAGGGTCGTGGATATGGCAAGAGCCATTGAAGGCATGCCTCGTCACGCCTCGACCCATGCGGCGGGCGTGGTAATCTCGAGACTGCCCCTTGATGAATACGTGCCGCTCTATCTTTCGGATAAGGGGCTGTCCACCCAGTTCAACATGACGACCATCGAGGAACTGGGACTTCTGAAGATGGACTTTCTGGGGTTGAGAAACCTGACGATCATCAGAGATGCTCTGGAGATGATCAAGGAAAATCACGGCGTCGATATCGATTTCGCATCCATGGAATATGACGATCCTGCCGTATATGATACAATAGCCAAGGGTAATACACAGGGAATCTTCCAGTTGGAAAGCGGAGGCATGACATCCTTTATGAAGAACCTCAAACCGGACTGCTTCGAAGATATCGTTGCGGGAATCGCCCTTTACCGTCCGGGTCCGATGGCATCCATTCCAACATACATAGATAACAAGAAAAACCCGGGGCACGTTCAGTATATCCATGAGTCCCTGAGGCCGATCCTCGGTGTCACATACGGATGCATGGTTTATCAGGAACAGGTTATGCAGATCGTGCGTGATCTTGGTGGATACTCATATGGACGTTCAGATCTGGTGCGCCGAGCCATGTCCAAGAAGAAAATGGACGTCATGCTGGAAGAAAAGGAGTATTTCATCAACGGAAAGACAGATGAAAATGGAAATGTTGAGATTTCCGGCTGCGTGAGAAACGGCGTACCACGACATGCGGCAGAAGAAATCTTCAATCAGATGATTTCCTTCGCTGAGTATGCTTTTAATAAATCCCATGCAGCAGCCTACGCAGTGCTCGCCTATGAGACGAGTTATCTGAAGACCCACTATCCTGTGGAATTCATGGCAGCGCTCATGACTTCCGTAATGGGTGATACAAAGGCCATGTCCATGTACATCAGAAACTGCAGGGAGATGGGTATCGACGTTCTTCCGCCGGATGTCAATGAAAGCGGCAAGAAGTTTACCGTAGTCTATGACCCGGAGGATACAGAGAAGAAACATGGGAAGATACGATTTGGTCTTCTGGGCGTCAAAAATATGGGTGAAGGCCCAATTGATGCCATCATCGAGGCGAGAGAGCAGAAAGGGAAACCTTCCGACATCTTCCGGTTCATTGAGAACCTTGACATACACCGCATCAACAAGAAGGCAGTAGAGAGTCTGATCAAATCCGGCGCCATGGATTGCCTGAACAAAAACAGGGCGGCCCATTTCGGAATCTATGAATCTCTCATGGATGCGGCCCAGAGCTCTGCGAAGCACAACATTGCAGGACAGCTTTCTTTGTTCCAGACAAATGCGGAAGCTCTGGATGAGTCTGTGAACCATAGGCTCCCTGATGTGAAGAACTTCCCGCCGGAAGAGCTTCTGGCTCAGGAAAAAGAAGTGCTGGGTGTATACCTGACGGCACATCCGCTGGATGAATACGCAGATATCATCAGCCGTACGGTCAGTGTCACATCAGCGGATCTGGCGGAGGTGCTGGCCAACGAGGAGGAAGGATACTCCGGAAGAATTGAAGACGGTATGAAAGCCGTTATGGCCGGTATCATTACGGGTAAGAAAAACCTGATCACAAAGAACGGAAAGATGATGTCCTTTGTTGATCTGGAGGATATGTACGGAGCCGTTGAGGTTGTCGTCTTCCCGAATGTCTATGAACTCTGCAGTTCACTCATCGATGAGGATAAGATCATCAAGGTCAGCGGAAGAATCAACTTCAAGGAAGGCGAAGTTCCGAAACTGCTGGCAGACAGCATAGCAGATATACGGCAGCCGGAACCGCCTGCACAGCCTGAGGTCGAAGAACGACCGCCGGCACTGGTTCGGCAGACTGCGCCAGAGGAACCGGAAGGACTGGTGAAAATCAGATTGCCAGAAGGAGACGGCATCCATAATATAGACGGACAGAACAAGAGAAACCTGGAAGCGATCAGCGAGATCATGAAGCAGCATCCGGGAAACTATCAGGCGATTATCTACTATCCGCAGGGCGGAAGCAGAAGAACGAGTCCGGACCTTTGGGTAACGCCTGATGATGATTTTGCAAGAGAAATCGAAACTATAGTAGGAAAGGGGAATTATAAATCGTGAAAAAAATCGGAATACTGACAAGCGGCGGAGATGCGCCGGGAATGAACGCAGCAATAAGAGCTGCAGTAAGATGCGGAATTGACAGAGGAATGGAAGTCTACGGCATTCAGAGAGGATATGAAGGCCTTCTGGATGGGGATATCAAGCTTATGGAGTGGCATTCTGTCGGAGATATTCTGCAGAGAGGCGGAACCATTCTCAGGACAGCGCGCAGTGAACGGTTCATGGAGGACAAATGGGTCGAACACGCTGCCAAAATGCTCAACACATTCGGGATAGAAGGATTGATCGTCGTCGGTGGAGACGGCTCCTTCAGAGGCGGCATTGAACTGTCCAAAAAAGGCGTTCCGGTCATGGGCGTTCCGGGAACCATAGACAATGATCTGGCATATACAGATTACACGATCGGGTTTGATACTGCAGTGAACACGATCCTCGGTCTGATTACGAACATCAGGGATACATCATCTTCTCATCAGAGGACAACCATCATAGAAGTGATGGGAAGACGGTGCGGTGATCTGGCGCTCTATTCAGGTCTGGGCGGCGGTGCCGATGTCATCCTCGTTCCTGAGGTCGAAAGTGACATCAACGAAGTATGTGTCAGGGTGCTGCAGGGACAGTCATCGGGGAAGGCTCACAGTCTGATTGTCAAGGCAGAAGGTTTCAAAGTGGACACTGCGGAGCTTGCAAAGATTCTGGAGGAAATGACCGGCAGAGAGGCACGTGCCGTCGTTCCGGGATATATTCAGAGAGGCGGCGGCCCTTCACAGGCAGACAGAACCCTGGCAACGCTGACGGCTGCAAAGGCAGTCGAACTTCTGTATGATGATTCTGACAGCAAAGCGATTGGTGTTTCCAATGGAAAGATCATAGCAATGGATCTTGAGGAATCCTTGAATGTGAAAGCGGAATTCAAAAGAGACCTTTATGACATCGCCAATTTGCTGGGCAAAGGCAAATAATTATGATAAAATATCCGTTACTAAATATCCCTTACTGAGTAAGAGGAAACGATTATGATACAGAAACTGAACCGTTTATTGAGAACATTCTTCATTATCTGCGGAGCATTGTTCCTGCTTCTGGATCTTCTGCCGAAAAAGATCGTACAGAGCAACAAGGAAGGCTTTGACAACGAAGAGTTTGACGATATTTGGTAATCACAGAATAGAGGAGTTATTGAATGAGAGTAATTACGTTAGCCGGCGGCTTTCTTATGGTTGCCACCGGTGCTTTCTGCTTTATAAATCCGGGACAGACTTTTATGACAATGGCATTTGTCATCGGCAGTGTCATGGTTATCAATGGGGTGATCCATGCTTTGGGATTTCTCCTTGCGAGAGGAAGTTTCGGCATAGGAGACAACAACGGGTGGATCCTGATTGATGCGATATTGACGTTGCTTTTGGGTATTTTGATACTCTGCAATCAGTTGACAGTTGATATGGCGATTCCAATGATATTCGGTATGTGGGTCCTCGTTTCGGGCTTGCTCCGTTTCGAGGCTGCGACCAGAATCAACAGACAGAAGAAACCGGGCAATTTCAAGGCGGCTTTTATTACAGGTCTCGTTACCATTCTGGTCGGTCTGGTTGGGTTCATCAACCCGTTTGTCACATATGTTTCGGTCATTATACTGCTGGGCAGTTTCCTTGTCGTACAGGGAATCAACTCTATTGAACTGGGCATCAACATGCCGCATCAGGCCAAAGAAGATGCCAAGGTTTTTGTTCCTTCCCGTACGCCGGTCAAAATTGAGGACGAGGATGAGACGGAAGAGGCGGTTGCTGAAAGAATTCAGGCACAGAAAGAATTCGAGCAGAAAAAAGAATTCACGATGGCCTTGGGTGAAGGCAATTTTGGTCTCACAAAGGAAGAAGTGGAGAAAGCAGTACAGGAGCTTAAGAAAGAATGATCAGGAGCTTGAATCAGCATGATGAAGTATGATCTTGTAATTGCAGGAGGCGGCGCGGCAGGACTGGCTGCAGCTGCTTCTTTTATTGAAGAACAGAAAAAAAACGGAAAGGGAGAGACTGCCAGCGTCTGCATTTTGGAAAAAAATGATTATCCGGGACGCAAAATCAACGCGACTGGCGGTGGCAGATGCAATCTCACCAACAAGGCGTGTCCCGGCAAAGAGGAAACATTGGCGTTCTTCCGGAGCATCGGAATCGAGACGTGGGAGGACAGCGAGGGGAGATACTATCCTTATACTAACAAGGCATCAGATGTGTCAAAAGCGTTGATCGATGCAGTCAGCAGATCTGCTGAGATAAAGTGCGGCTTTACCGTCAAGGTCATCTCCAGAATACAGCCTGATGATGGAAGCGAAGGATGTTTCATGATCACTGGGATGCAGGAATCTGCCATGGAAATGGTTTTCGCGGATAAAGTCCTTATGGCGATGGGCGGCAAGGCGGGTCCGCAGTTCGGAACGACAGGGGATGGCTATACCATCGCCAGGACATTGGGGCATACTGTAACCCGTGTTTTCCCGATTCTTACAGGAATAGAGTGCCGGGCAGAGGGTGTTGATTTCGCATCCCTGAAAGGGGTAAGGGCGAAGGGTACTGTGATCCTCACTAAAGACGGAGCACCAATCGTACGCGACACAGGGGAAATCCAGTTCACAGAGGACGGTATTTCCGGTATCTGTGTATTCAATCTTACACCTCACATCAAAGCAGATAAGCGCGAGAGGTTTGAAGACGCGCTCAAACGGTTCAAGATCGTGGTTGATTTAGCGCCGGATTTCACAGAGAAGCAGCTTGCTTCCCGGGAAAGTGCCTTTGGAATACTGACGGAGAAGTTGGCTGCGGTATTTGATAGGGAAGAAGCTGACAATGCTGCAGGGATTGATGGTATTGCCCGCATCAAACACTTGGAACTTGACATCACCGGCATCAAAGGATGGCGTGACGCCCAGGCTACTTTCGGCGGCGTCGCATTGGATGAAATAAACATGGACACCATGGAATCCCGGTTGGTTCCTGGACTCTACTTCGCAGGGGAGATCATCGACGCCCAGGGACCATGCGGCGGATTTAACTTACAGAATGCATGGGAAACCGGCATCAAAGCAGCGAGAGGAATCATAGACGGTGAGATATAGACTCAGCCAACTGAAAATCAATCCGAGGAGCACGGTCGGACAGGATCTGGAAAAACTGCTCGAAGCAGCCGTGCACAAGGAAATTGGGCGGAGCACGCGCAGGAAGGAAAGGCGTGATATCAAGATCAGTAATCTCGAAATCATCCGGGAATCTATTGACGCACGCAAGAAACCTGATGTAAGGCTTGTCTATACTGTTGATTTTGATTGCGATGAGCATCTGCCTTTTGATAAGGCTAAGCGCGAGCAATATGCAATTCCTGCCCTTGGGGAAAGATGGAGCACAGGTGGACAGCAGGAAATCTCGAAACGGCCTGTGGTAGTCGGATTTGGTCCGTGCGGCATATTCGCCGCACTCATATTGGCAGAGGCAGGACGGAAGCCAATCGTCATTGAACGAGGCAAATGCGTGGAGGAGCGTATTGCTGATGTGGAAAAGTTCTGGAAGCAGTGTGCCGCGCCCGATCCGGAATCGAACGTCCAGTTTGGCGAAGGCGGTGCGGGTACTTTTTCGGACGGAAAACTAACCACAGGCATCAAGGACATCCGCATCAGAAAGGTGCTGGAGGAACTGGTGGAAGCGGGAGCTGATCCGAAGATCCTGTATCAGCACAGACCTCATATCGGGACAGATAAACTGAGAGAAATCGTTCCTGTTATCAGGAAGAAGATAGAACGTCTTGGCGGGGAAGTCAGATTCCGCACAAAGCTTGAAGATTTGGAATATGATAAAGGGCAGCTCAGGCGGATCAAGGTGGTTAGCCATGCAGAGCCATCCTGCAGTGCAGGTTGTGCGGATGCTCAGGCCGATTACATTGAGACCGGATGCGTCATACTGGCTATCGGCCACAGCGCCAGGGATACATTCAGGATGCTGCATGAACGCGGCTTACGAATGGTACAGAAGCCGTTCTCCATCGGCGTCAGAATCGAGCATCCTCAGAAGATGATTGATGAAAACCAGTATGGTGATCCGGAACTTGCGGTGATACTGGGACCGGCCGATTACAAACTGAGCTACCGCTGCAAAGGGAGCAAAGACTGTGCGGATGCTGCAGGACGTGGTGTATATACCTTCTGCATGTGTCCGGGAGGCCAGGTCATCAACGCATCAACAGAAGCAGAAACCTCAGTGACGAATGGTATGAGCGTCAGCAATAGAGACAGCGGAATTGCAAACAGCGGTCTGTTGGTAGACGTTAGAACAGAGGATTTTGCTGATGATCATCCTTTGTCCGGCATAGAGTTCCAGAGAAAGTATGAGAAGCTGGCATGGGAAAACAGAACGGAAGGAGGTATGGCGCGGTCGACATACGGTCAGTTCCGGTGCGATGCCGGCAATGGTTTATCCGGTGTGTCTGATGAGGATCCGGTCAGAAAGAGCCTTCCTGCCTTTGCATCAGAGGCCATTATGGAGGCGATGCCGGTATTTGGACAGAAGATAAATGGTTTCGACGGAGATGATACCATACTTACCGCTGTTGAGACGAGAAGTTCCTCACCTGTACGTGTTCTGAGAGATGAGACGATGCAGGCCATTGGCTTCGAAGGTGTTATCCCAGCAGGAGAGGGTCCGGGATACGCGGGAGGAATCATGTCCGCAGCAGTAGATGGCATCAAAGCAGCGGAGAAGATTATTACAGGTCTTCCACAGAGATAATTAATTGTCTGATAAGTGTGGAAAACAGCAGTGAAGATTCGTATAATAATGATATGGAAAAAAAAATAGATTTCAATATGGACAGAGCAGCAATCGAAACCATCCCGTTAGATGACAGTGTAGACAGACGGGAACTTTTTGGCGGGATGGATCAGAATCTTCTAAATATAGAAGATCTGCTCGGCGTAACAATTATTCAGCGCAGCGACGGTCTGCTCATCAAAGACGGACAGGGCGCAGTAGATGGCGCACCGGCAGGTCATGAAGCCGCCGAAAGAGTGCACAGGGCAGCTGCGATACTGAAGGAAATGGTTGAAACAGTAAGAAAAGGAGAAGTATTGGATCAGCAGAAAGCAGGGTATATCACAGATCTGGCGGAGAGCGGCATCTCCTACAGCAGACAGGCAGAGAGTAGCCATCTGGATAAGGAGATCATCTGTTTCACACATGATGGCAAGCCGCTCAGACCGAAGACCATCGGACAGAAGGAATACGTTAAAACCATCAGAAACAAAGATATTGTATTTGGCATCGGACCGGCAGGAACAGGGAAAACCTATATTGCCGTAGCGATGGCAGTACAGGCGTTCAAGAATAAAGATGTGCAGAAAATCATACTGGCCAGGCCTGCCGTAGAAGCGGGGGAGAGACTGGGATTCTTGCCTGGTGATCTTCAGGAAAAAGTCGATCCGTACCTCAGGCCTCTTTATGATGCGCTTTATGACGTGCTGGGTAGGGAAAGTGCGCTCAGGCTGAAAGAAAAAGAAATCATCGAAGTTGTTCCGCTGGCCTATATGAGGGGAAGAACACTGGACAATTCCTTTATCATCCTGGATGAGGCCCAGAACACTACACCGGAACAGATGAAGATGTTTCTGACCAGAATGGGATTCGGGTCAAAGGTGGTCGTGACCGGAGATATCACCCAGATCGACCTTCCGAGAGGAAAGAAATCAGGACTTATCGAAGCGCGTAAGGTTCTGAGGGACGTTGAAGATATCGGATTCTGTTATCTGAAGGAAGTGGATGTCGTAAGACATCAGCTCGTCAAGAAAGTCATCAGCGCATATGATAAGTATTACAGAGCTCATCCGCCTGCCGAAGAAGAGGAGAAGTAATGGAAATCATAGTGAACAACGAAGATGCAGTAAATGAGCAGATGATGGATAAACTGAGAGAGGCAGCTTCCGCATGTATTGGAATGGATGTGGAAATAAGCCTTTCTTTTGTTTCTCTTGATGAGATTCATGAGCTCAACCGTGATTACAGAGGTGTGGACAGACCGACAGATGTCTTATCTTTTCCAATGTTTGAGAGCATGGAAGAGTTGGAAGAGGCATGCGAAAACATGGATGAAGAGGGACAGAATGTACCGCTCGGCGATGTTGTAATCTGCATGGACAAAGTAATTGAGCAGGCGGAGCAGTTCGGACACTCCCGCGAAAGGGAAACGGTCTATCTGTTTACCCACAGCATTCTTCATCTGCTTGGATATGATCACGAAACGGAAGAAGAAAAAAAAGAAATGAGGCAGAGGGAAGAAGAGATTATGGAAGAACTGGGCCTTGGAAGAGAAGAGATACAGAGCAGCAGAGAGGAGACAGAGATACAGTGAAATCAGGATTCGTTGGAATAATCGGAAGACCAAATGTAGGCAAATCTACTCTGCTCAACGCAATATTGGGCGAAAAGATAGCCATTACCACTGAAAAACCGCAGACGACGAGAAACATCATCCGCGGCATCTACACCCATTATGGGGAAGAAGATGGCGAAGATGATGTACAGATCGTCTTTATCGATACGCCGGGCATTCACAAGCCGCGCAACAAACTGGGTGAATACATGACAGAGTCAGCCATTGCAACTTTTGGAGAAGTTGATGCGATTATCTTCATTGTTGATGACGCTCTGAGCAAAGGCCCCGGAGACAAGTACATCCTCCAGCTCCTGAAGGAGACAGATACGCCAAAGATATTAGTCATCAACAAGATCGACAGAATCGGGCCGGATGCTTTTGCAGAAATCTACAGAGAATATGAAGAAACGGGTGCTTTTGATACGATTCTCGGTACAGCTGCCATAGACGGAACGAATGTTGATGATGTGATCAAGGCAGCAGCCGGTTATATGGAAGAAGGCCCAATGTTCTTCCCGGATGACATCGTCACAGAGAACCCTGCCAGATTCATCGTCAGTGAAATTATCAGAGAGAAGATTCTGCTGTACTTGCAGGATGAAGTGCCGCACGGTGTGGCAGTTGAAATCGAACAGTATGAAGAAGAGGATGATCTGACGAGAATCGGTGCTGTGATCTACTGCGAGAGAAAATCCCATAAAGGAATGATCATCGGCAAAGGCGGCAGAAAGCTCAAAGGCATCGGCAAGAGCGCCCGCCAGGAAATCGAAGCACTGCTCGGAACCAAGGTGTTCCTGGAAACATGGGTCAAAGTCAGAGAAAACTGGAGAGACAGCGATATTGCGCTGACGAATTTCGGATACAGAGATTGATTGAGGAACCTGCAGAGCAAGATGAAAGCAGATACAGAGGGCATCGTCCTCAGAGAGACAAAAACTTCATACAACAGGCGCATGATACACTTGTTCACCCGGGAATACGGCAAGATCAGTGCAGGAACCAGTCTGGGAGAACGTGGCAAAAGCAAGAGCTCCCTGGCGCTGCAGCATTTCACCTTTGGACGGTATGCGCTGCATAGGGGGAGAGACAGCTACAATATCGATGCAGCAGAAGTCATCAAGAGCTTTTATGGCATCGGAGAGAACGTGGATAAGTACTTCAACGGAGCTTATGTGCTGGAGTTCACCTCCAAGGTGCTCCATCCGGAAGTGCCCGCGCCTGCAGTGTTTGATATGCTCATTGATTTTTTTGAGATGCTGGAACGGCGGGAAAAGGGTTTCGGAACACTGGTTCTGGCTTACCAGACAAGGCTGTTCAGGTTTATGGGGATCGCTCCTGTGCTTGACAAATGCGCCGTCTGCGGAAGACCCGCAGGAAGCTGGTTCAGCATTGAGGACGGCGGTCTGATCTGTGATGAATGCCACGGCAGAATCCTCGCGGAAGAGGGGGAGAATTCAGCCCGCAGCGCATTGATTTACCCTGTGAGTTTTGATATAATCAATGCACTAAATTATTTTAATAATCATTCATTGAAACAGCTTGAGAATATTGCGCTAAGTGAGGATACAGGCAGAGCGCTGCAGAGGATTGTACGAGAGTATGCAGCGTATCATCTGGATGCCTCGAACATAAAGAGTGAAACCATGATTTAAAAAGGGAGGATTACAACAATGGAAATCACACTTGAAAAGATTGAATTAGTAAAAGACAGAACAGGCGTTACTTATGCCGAAGCGAAAAAAGCACTGGAAGATGCTGATGGCAGTGTAGTAGATGCTATCATCGCAATTGAAGAAACTGTTAATTCAGGTGACAAGAAAAGAGCCTTCGGAGAAAAGGGAGAAGCACTCTTTGCTAGTCTCAAGAGCCTCATCAAGAAGGGTAATGTTGCAAGAATCCAGGTCAAAAAAGACGGCGACGGCATCCTCAACGTTCCTGTAAACGCAGGTATCTTAGGCATCTGCATCGCACCACTTGCATCTGTAGTAGCAATCGTTGCTGCTTTTGGATTCAAATGCACGATTGAAGTAGTGAAGACTGACGGAACAATCATCGATGTAAGCGATGCTGTTTCCGATAAGGTTTCACAGGCCGCAGAGTTTGGCAGCGATACATTCGAATCACTCAAGGGAAAAGGCAAGGATTTCTATGACAAGGCAAAAGACAGCGATCTTTATGACAAGGCAAAGGACGCTGCCGGCGGTCTGAAGGACAAGGCTGAGGACATCTATGATAAGGCGAAAGAAACTGATATCTATGACAAGGCCAAAGACGCAGCGGAAGGTCTGAAGGACAAGGCTGAAGATCTGAAGGATAGAGCGGAAGACTTCAGAGATGAGTTCAAAGAAAGAGTTGCCAAAGAAGCAGAAGAAGCTGAAGAAGCAGTAGAAGAGGCTGCAGAAGAGGCTGTAGAAGTTGAAGCAGAGTTTGAAGCAGAAGTAGAAGAAAAGGGCGAAGAAGAATAATGACAACAGAAGTTACAATGGAGAAGATCACGGCCCTTGCGAAGAACAGAGGGTTTATCTTTCCGGGTTCTGAAATTTACGGCGGACTGGCGAATACATGGGACTACGGTCCACTGGGCGTTGAACTGAAGAACAACATCAAAGACGCATGGCGTCAGAAATTCGTTCGTGAATCAGAATACAATGTGGGGCTTGATGCAGCGATTCTGATGAATCCTGAAACCTGGGTTGCTTCAGGGCACGTAGGCGGATTTGCTGATCCGCTGATTGACTGCAAGGCCTGCAAGGCGCGCTTCCGTGCGGACAAGCTGATAGAAGACCATCTCCATGCACAGGGACAGATGGATGTGCAGGTGGATGGCTGGTCAAATGAAAAACTGGAACAGTTCATCGCTGAAAATGGCGTCAAGTGCCCGGAATGCGGCAAATCTGATTTTACAGGGATTCGCCAGTTTAACCTGATGTTCAAGACATTCCAGGGAGTTACCGAAGATTCAAAGGCAGAGATTTATCTCAGACCTGAAACTGCGCAGGGTATATTTGTAAACTTCAAGAATGTTCAGAGATCAGCGAGAAAAAAGATTCCGTTTGGAATCGCTCAGGTAGGAAAATCTTTCAGAAATGAGATTACACCAGGTAACTTCATCTTCAGAACGAGAGAGTTCGAACAGATGGAACTGGAGTTTTTCTGCAAGCCAGGAACGGAACTTGACTGGTTTGCATACTGGAAGGATTACTGTGCTGATTTCCTGAGAAATCTTGGGATCAAGGAAGAACATATGAGACTGAGGGATCATGATCCTGAGGAATTGTCTCACTACAGTAACGCCACAACAGATATAGAATTCCTGTTCCCATTCGGATGGGGCGAGCTTTGGGGCGTCGCTTCGAGAACTGATTTCGATCTGATGGCGCATCAGAACCATTCAGGGCAGGATATGCTGTATCTTGATCCAGAGACCAATGAGAAGTACGTGCCTTACTGTATTGAACCTTCTGTAGGCGTTGAGAGAATGCTTCTGGCATTCCTGGTTGATGCTTATGATGAAGAAATCCTGACAGATGATAAAGGCAAGGAAGATGTGCGTAAAGTATTGCGGCTTCACCCTGCTCTGGCACCGTTCAAAGCGGCAGTACTGCCACTCAGTAAAAAGCTTGGAGACGTTGCGGAGCCTGTTTACCATGAACTGAAGAAATACTTCATGGTTGATTACGATACCGCAGGTTCTATCGGCAAGAGATACAGAAGGGAAGACGAAATCGGTACTCCATTCTGCATTTGTGTTGACTTTGATACAGCCGAAGATGGATGTGTTACAATCAGAGATCGTGACACAATGGAACAGGTAAGAATTCCTGTCGGCGAGGTCAGGACATATATCGAGGAGAGACTCGAGTTTTAATATACTGTCAATTAATAGTTTTAGTTAAAAATGAGGAGAGTAAAGAAAAATGGGAAAGTTTGTTTATTCATTCAATGAAGGCTCCAAGGACATGAGAGACCTTCTGGGTGGTAAGGGTGCCAATCTGGCAGAGATGACTAAAATCGGACTTCCGGTACCGTTTGGCTTCACTGTAACAACAGAGGCATGCACAAGGTATTATCAGGAAGGACAGACAATCGGTCAGGATATCGTAGATGACATCTACGTTAAGCTGGCTGATCTGGAAGCTGTAACAGAGAAGAAGTTCGGCGATGCGTCAAATCCACTTCTCGTTTCAGTACGTTCCGGAGCTAAGATCTCAATGCCGGGCATGATGGATACCATTCTGAATCTGGGACTTAATGACGAGACAGTTGAAGGACTTTCAGCGCTTACTGGAAATCCTCGTTTCGCATATGACTCCTACAGAAGATTCATCCAGATGTTTGGCGACGTTGTAATGGGCATCAGCAAGAGCAAATTTGATGAAATCTTTGACGGACAGAAGGACAAGAAGGGCGTCATGTTTGATGTTGATCTGGACACTGATGACCTGAAAGAGATCATCGTCGGCTACAAGGCAATGTACAAGGAAGAAATCGGCAACGACTTCCCGCAGGAACCAAAAGAACAGCTGATGGAAGCAATCAAGGCAGTATTCAGATCATGGAATACAGAAAGAGCGATTCTCTACAGACAGCTGAACGAGATTCCTGATGACATCGGAACTGCTGTAAACGTTCAGTCCATGGTATTCGGTAACATGGGTGATACATCAGGTACAGGCGTAGCGTTCACAAGATCTCCTGTAAATGGCGAGAAGGCGATCTTCGGTGAGTTCCTCGTTAACGCACAGGGCGAAGACGTAGTAGCCGGAATCAGAACACCGCAGCCAATCGCTGAGATGGCAGAGGCATTCCCTGAAGTATACGGAGACTTCGTAAGAATTGCCGACGTACTGGAAAATCACTACAAAGATATGCAGGACATGGAGTTTACCGTAGAGAGAGGCAAGCTCTTCATGCTGCAGACAAGAAATGGTAAGAGAACTGCTCCTTCCGCTGTCAAGATCGCAGTAGATATGGTTGGCGAAGGCCTGATCACAAAGGAAGAAGCAATCATGAGAATCGAGCCTGGTCAGATCGATCAGCTGCTTCACCCGATGTTCGATGCCAATGAACTGGAAGCTGCAGAGAAACTGACAAAGGGCCTTCCTGCTTCACCGGGCGCTGCTTGCGGACAGATTTACTTCAATGCAGCTGATGCTGAAGCAGCTGTTGCTGAAGGTAAGAAGGTTATCCTGGTAAGACTGGAAACTTCTCCGGAAGACCTGGCAGGTATGGTAGCTGCTGAAGGTATCCTGACGGCAAGAGGCGGTATGACATCACACGCTGCAGTAGTTGCCAGAGGCATGGGCAAGTGCTGCGTATCAGGATGTTCAGAAATCAAGGTCGATGAAGGTTCTAAGTTCCTGGGAATCGGCGAATATGAGTTCAAGGAAGGCGACTTCATCTCACTGAACGGAACGACAGGTGACGTTCTGAAGGGCGAAGTCAAGACAGTTCCACCTGAACTGTCAGGCGATTTCGGAACAATCATGAACTGGGCTGATGACATCAGAACACTCAAGGTAAGAACAAATGCTGACAATCCTAGAGATGCGAAGCAGGCTGTAGAGTTCGGCGCACAGGGCATCGGCCTCTGCAGAACTGAGCACATGTTCTTCGAAGAAGAGAGAATCCCTGCAATCAGAAGGATGATCATGGCTGATACGGAAGAAGAGAGAAGAGAAGCACTGAGCTTCCTGCTCCCTTATCAGAAGGGCGACTTCAAGGGCATCTATGAGGCAATGGAAGAGAGACCTGTTACGATCAGACTCCTCGACCCACCTCTCCATGAGTTCATTCCGCATACTGATGAAGAACTGCATGAACTAGCTGATCTTATCGGCAAGCCATATGAGAAGCTGGCTAAGAAGGCGGAAGAACTCCACGAGTTCAACCCAATGCTGGGACACAGAGGATGCAGACTTGCAGTAACATATCCTGAAATCGCTGAGATGCAGGCTGAAGCAATCATTACAGCTGCTATCGAAGTAAGAAAAGAGAAGGGTTACGACATCGTCCCTGAAATCATGGTTCCGCTCGTAGGAAGCAAGACTGAACTGACCAATGTTAAGAAGACCGTTGTTGATACGATCACAAGAGTCTTCGAGAGAGAAGGCGTAGAATTCCCTTATCTGGTAGGTACAATGATCGAGATTCCGAGAGCTGCTCTGACAGCTGACGAAATTGCAGAAGAAGCAGAATTCTTCTCATTCGGAACAAACGACCTGACACAGATGGGATTCGGATTCTCCAGAGACGATACAGGCAACATCATCAAGGAATACAAGGAAAAGGGTATCTTCGAAGACGATCCGTTCCAGAGCCTCGATCAGACAGGCATCGGCAAACTGGTCAAGATGGCTGTAGAGCTTGGTAAGAAGACCAGACCTGACATCCACCTTGGTATCTGCGGCGAGCACGGCGGCGATCCTAAGTCCATCGACTTCTGCCACAGAGTTGGCCTGCAGTACGTATCATGCTCACCGTTCAGAGTTCCTATCGCAAGACTGTCAGCAGCACAGGCAGCGATTCGCAACAAGTAATTGAAACAGTGAAATGCGGGGCTTACAGCACTGTCTGGTACTTAGGCCTCGTGAACGTATAACTGTATAAACTTACTCACAAAAAAATAAAACCCCGGGGAGAACTTACGGCTAAGGCCGCACGGACACCCTCGGGGTTTTACATTACTGGGTGGTTACGTTACTGCGACGACTCCATAGGTGACCAGGAAGACGACGATTCCGGCTGCAACGACGCCTGCAAAGATCACAGGAACGGCATTTCTCAGTCGCAGATTGAAGAAGGCGGCTACCAGTGAACCGGTCCATGCGCCGGTTCCTGGCAGTGGAACGGCGACGAGCAGGAACAATCCGAACATTTCATATTTAACGATTTTCTCACCGCCCTTGGCCGCTTTCTCTTCCAGTTTTGTTGCGATTCTGTCGAATTTCTCGAAACGGTGCATCCAGTTTAGAATTCGACGGATAAAAATAATGATGAATGGTACCGGAACCATGTTGCCGATAATACTGACAACCAGAGAAGTCACAGGGGACAGTCCCATGCCTACACCAATAGGCAGCGCGCCCCTGAGTTCTATGACCGGAACCATTGAAATCAGAAATGTAGCAAGAAGTTTTCCTGTATATGTTGTCGTGAACCAAGTAATCATAGGCAGATTATAACATAAATACAAGAAAAAACATAACTGTCAGATTGTTTCGGTGTATAATTATGTCAGCAAATGAAAGCGGCATTTATCGTTATTCTGAAAGTAAGAGAGGTGATTAAATGAGAAACAGGAAATGGAGCAAACTGCTTGTAGCTCTGCTCTGCCTGGCAATGTGCGTTTGGACACTGTCAGCATGCGGAGACTCCGGTAGCGGAGATACGGAAGAACCTGCAGCAGAACAGGAAGAAACTGTAGACGGCTACACAGCAACAGAAGTAACATCCGAACTGTCAATGGCAGATGACGTCAAAGCCTACTACGATGCAGTAGACATGGATTATGCTTATGATTTCGGCTATGAACTGGCATATGACTGGGACAATCTGGCTGAGGCAAATGGATGGAGATCCGCAGGATCAGATGCTGAACACGCAACTGCAGACCGTCTTGTGAAAGAATGGCAGGACATCGGACTGCAGAATGTTGATAAACTCGGCTCAAAGTGTGACAAGTTCCAGTTCAATAGTTCATCATTGAAAATCGCAGATTCAGATGTTGATTTCCACGGAAATGATATCGAAGCTGTTGAGGCAGGAACCAATGGACCGGCATCATATCAGGTCAACGGTACAGATGGTGATCTGACTGCTGAAATCGTAAACTGCGGCACTGGTTTTGAAGCAGATTACGAAGGCAAAGACATGGAGGGCAAGATTGCACTCGTTCAGGTCGATCAGTCCAACGAAGCATGGATCGATGTTTATATGGAACAGGCCCATAAGGCAGGAGCTGCGGCTCTCGTAACATGGGCAAAGAGCGGATATGGCGAAGCAGGCACATTCACAACGAACGTACAGGACGTATGCTCAAGCGACCTTCTGCCAACTGCAGCAATCAGCGCAGATCAGGCTAAGAAAGTAAAGAAAGCCATCAAGGAAGGCCACACAGAGTGTACACTGAACATCGATGCTGAAATGGTAGATAACGGCGGTACGACATACAATGTAGTCGGCATGATCCCGGGCAAGAGCCATGATCAGAAGATCGTTATCTCAGCTCACTATGACAAGTACTGGTACGGTTTCCAGGATGACTGCTGCGCAATCTCACTGGTAGCAGCTATCGCAAAGGCAATGGTTGATTCAGGATATGAACCGGAAAACGACATCTACTTCATCGCGCACGGCGCAGAAGAATGGGGTGTAACAGACTCACAGTTTGACTGGACAACAGGCGCATGGGGTGTCTGCGAAGAGCATTCAGACATTCCTGACAACTGCCTCGCTATGATCAACTGCGAACTGCCTGCATTTACTCCGGCAGAAGGACAGATGTCAATCGTATGTGTTCCGGAATTCAGAAGCCTTGTTAAGACAATGTTCGAATCAGGCCTTGTAACAACAACAGGCAAAGCTGTATTCAACACAAAGCCGGCAGACGCAACGACAATGGAAGATGGTATCACTTACAGAGTGCACGGTGTTCCATATCTGATTAATGGATTTGAAGACCAGACATTTATCTCTCATAACTACCACACCATTGCAGATAATGCCGAGACATATGATGCCGATGTATTCCAGACGAACATCGACTGGTATGGCGCATATGCAATGTACATCGATACAGAGCCTGCTCTGGAGCTGAACCCTGCAATTCTTGCGAACTATCTCAAGAAGGGCTTCAACGAAGAATATGCGAAGGAAGCCGGTGTAGATACTGAAAAGTATTTGGCAGCCGTTGCAGACCTCAAGGCAAAAGGCAAGGCAGCATATGATGCAGCCGTTGCATGCAATGCGGCATATGAAGAAGCGATCATAAATGGAGACGAAGAAGCGGCAGCAGAACTGAGAACACAGGGCGCAGAACTGAACAAGAAGGTTCTGGAAGCATTCCAGGTTACGCAGGACAAGTTCTTCTATGACAGCGACTTCACTGCAGACTATGGTCAGGTGCAGACATTCAACAACCTTTCATATATCGACGGAGTTCTGAATGGAATCGAGAACGGCGCAGATATCTGGGGTGAGAATGGCGACGGAATTGCTGATTACGCTTACCAGCTCAACTGCATACACGATTACAACTACTGCAACTTCAGCGCTGATATTGCAGAGAGAGGAATCGATATGTACACAGATGAGTACTATGCTGACGAAGATCAGGGACAGTGGGGCTATGGCCACCAGAACCCTGTCGTACATGTCGGTGATGTATCAGCACAGATTCAGAGAGCAGAGACCCTCGATGATGTTGATGTCGATGCAGCAAAAGAAGCATACGGCGCAGCAAGAGAGGAACTCATCAAGTATCTCGGAACAGCAATGGCAGCTGAGGTTACGTACATGACTGATGTTTCAGACTGTCTCCAGTAACAATTAACGGCAGTAACATGCAGTGAAATCAATTACTTGGATTTGTATCACAAAACCCGGACCGGATCGCAATGATTGCGGTCCGGTCTTTTGTTATGAGATGGTATTTCTGTGGTATAATGGTGCTGCAAATCAGGAGGAAAACCATGGATCATGTAAGACTTAGCGAAGCAGGCGACGGCGTGATCATACTGGATCAGAGCCTGCTTCCTGCAGAAGAAAAATATATTGAATTGGAAACACTGGAGGAGATGACGGAAGCAATCAAAAAGCTTCAGGTACGGGGTGCTCCCGCCATCGGCATTTTCGCAGGCTATGCGCTGGCGGCACTGTCAAAACAGCAGTGCAGGCCGCAGGCGATCAGAAGCTGTTGCGGCGCAAGCGGAACCTCTGATGAAGGTTTTTTGCAGATCATGCAGGCGCAGGGTGATGTTCTGAAAGCGGCGAGACCGACTGCCGTCAATCTGGCTTGGGCTGTAGATCGTGTGATACACGCCGTGCGCGTTGAGATGTTCCGTGCACGCCGGGAGGATCCAACCAGACTGAACGTCAATGCTGGTGCACGCAGACTGGCCAAAGCTGCCGAAAAAGAGGCACGGGCAATACATGAGGAAGACAAAAACATGTGTCTTGCCATTGCGAAGTTCGGCCTTGAGGAAGTGCAGAAGGTGTGCAGAGAAAAAGGGCAGGAAGGACCGATTGGAATCCTGACCCATTGCAATGCAGGTCCGCTGGCAACGTCTGAATATGGAACCGCACTGGGTCCAATCATACTGGGGAAAGAGCAAGGCGTGGAGTTCAGGGTTTTTGCAGATGAAACAAGACCGTTGCTGCAGGGAGCAAGACTCACAACCTATGAGTTGCAGAAGGCAGGCGTCGATGTGACGCTCATCTGCGACAACATGGCATCATCAGTGATGAAGAAAGGTCTCATACATGCTGTCTTCGTAGGATGTGACAGGGTTGCCGCAAACGGAGATACGGCGAACAAAATCGGAACTTCAGGACTTGCCATTCTGGCGAAACACTACGGCATACCATTTTACGTGCTCGGACCATCATCTTCTGTAGATTTGAATTGTCCAACAGGGGAGGACATTCCGATAGAAGAACGGGATCCGGAAGAAATCAGAAGCAAATACTATGAGAAACCAATGGCTCCGGAAGGGGTCAAGTGTTTCAATCCGTCTTTTGATGTCACAAATGCTGACCTCATTGCGGGAATCATCACGGAAAGGGGAGTCTGCAGATATCCGTACACGGAGAGCCTGTCAGCATTGAGAGATTGATATCCTTGACACATAGAAGTTAATAAGTTACAATATTAACAGTTATTTCCATATTTAATGGCGTTATAGCTATGTGAAAGGGGTTTGAGATGGAGTATCTGAATATTGCTGTTGTATCGTCTGACGAGGATTACAACAGAACGCTTTGCATGTCTCTGCTTCATTCCTGCCTGCAGATTGAAGTCACTGCCTATACGAGCAGGCAGTTTGTCCTCGCCTGGTCGGAACATCAGGGCAGCGGTGCTTTTTATGACTGTTACGATCTGATCCTCTGGGCAGGTGATGAGATCTGTGACTCATATGGTGACAACATCATCTATCTGACCGACCGTTCCTCTCTTGTCAATATCGATTATGAAGCGCGTAGATTCGCGCTGTATAAGTATGAGTCCACCACTGATCTGGTTGCTCTGATTTTTGATATCTATTCCTATCTGACTGGCCGGAGCTTGTCTCTTGTGAAGAGAGATAACGTCAGTGTCGTTGCTTTTGCATCTTGTGCCGGCGGCGTGGGATGCACGACGCTTGCGAGAGCTGTCTGTCAGGATTTTGCCCGTTTCAGAGACTGTAAGGTACTGTATCTTAGTCTGGAAGAGGTTGAGTCAACAGGCGATTTTCTGTCCTTTCCTCAGGAAATCAAAACAGAAGGAGAGTATCTCTATAGACTTCTAGGGAAAAAGGAAACACCTTTTTTGGAATCCTATCTCGTGAAAGACTGTTTCGGCGTCAGTTCTTTTGCGCCTGCTGCAGGGAAGAATCCATTCAGGGACTTGACTTATGCAGACATGCAGACGGTATTGGCAGCCCTCATGGACAGCGGGATGTTCGATGTGATTGTTGCGGATGTTTCAACCTGTCTTGACGAGGCGGCGATCGCGCTGTTGGAGCCAGCCGTGCATATCTGCCTGATTGTAAAGACAACACAGCCCAGCTGTCGTGAGAAGAACTACAGGAAGCAGCTGGAAATCTCGTGCGGGGAGGAAGCCGGCAAAGGGCTGATACGCATAGACAGGAGATTCAACAGCAGCCAGGAACTCAGCCCAATAGCATCAATTGAGGGAGAATTCGGAAGATTTGTAAGTAAGCTCACAGAAAGACTTCTGGATGTGGTAAAATAAAAACACAGAAGTCTGGAAGGAGGGCGCTTTGCATCTTGACGCACTGGTAGCCGATCTGGCGCTGATAATGGTTGCCAGCGGCATTGTTACGGTAATCTTCCGTAAATTGAAACAGCCCGCAGTTCTCGGATATATTCTCGCGGGATTTCTGATCAGTCCAAACTTCGAATATCTGCCAACCGTTGTTGACCATGCTGATATTTCCACATTGGCGGATATCGGGGTCATATTTCTCATGTTCGGATTAGGACTTGAATTCAGCTTTAAGAAACTCGCCCAGGTCGGCGGCAGCGCATTTACTGTCGCGGCTACCGTTATGGCGATGATGATACTGGTCGGTGCAGGGATCGGATCACTTCTTGGATGGGGGAAGATGGACTGCATCTTCCTCGGCGGAATGATTTCCATGTCCTCCACCATGATCATCCTCAAGTCCTACGAAGAGTACAATCTGATGAGAGAACAGTTTGCGCAGATGGTTCTTGGCGCCCTTGTATTTGAAGATGTAGCCGGCATTTTCATGCTGGCGGTTCTCTCCACGATATCGGTAGGACAGAATGCTTCCGGACCGGCGCTCGCTCAGCAGATTCTCATCATGGTCATATACCTGGTGGTATGGATCCTGATCGGCGTATATCTGATACCTTCCATTCTGAAGAGAATCTCAGGTCTGCTCAACGATGAACTGATACTGATCGTTTCAGCTGCCCTCTGTCTTCTCATGGTCGTAATCGCCAATCTGATAGGTTTTTCATCGGCTTTGGGCGCATTCCTGGCAGGTTCCATTCTGGCAGGAACCATCCAGTCCGAAAGAATCAGATACCTCGTAAAACCTGTCAAAGACCTCTTCGGGGCGATTTTCTTCGTATCAGTCGGAATGATGATCGTTCCGTCCATGCTGATTGAATATATCGTGCCGATCATCATCATTACCATTGTCGTCATCATAGGACAAATGACGTTTTCGGTCATCGGGATACTTCTCTCTGGGCAGTCTCTGCGCACAGCCATAAGAGGCGGATTCAGCATGATGCAGATTGGAGAGTTCTCTTTTATTGTGGCAACGCTTGGGATGAGCTTCGGAGTCATCAGCGAGTTCCTTTATCCGGTCATCGTTTGTGTTTCCGTGATTACAGCCTTTGCAACGCCTTTCTTCATCAAGGGTTCAGAACCGTTCTACAAGTATCTTGACAGGAAGCTTCCGAACAAAATCAAGGCCGCCTTGCGGAGAAACACATCAGAAAGTCAGACCAGAAATGCTCACGACAAAGATTGGAACCAGTACATCAAAAACATCTCCATCAGAACAGGTGCCTGTTCCTCCATATTGTTCTTGTTTTACTGGGCAGGAATCCGTTATCTGATGCCGGAAATCAGAGGCGCCATAGGTTCAGCCTTTGCAGGGAATGCCATTTCAGCAGCAATCATCATTACGCTGATGCTTCCTGTTATCAACGTTATGTTCGATTCCAATACAGTGTTGTTTTACAAGTTATGGGTAAAACACAGATCCAATCACCTGCCGCTGATTACAATGCGGGCGTTGAGAACACTCATTGCCGCTTGTTTCATCGCCCTCGTACTGCGGAAGATTTTCCATATTCCGTTTATCATACTGGTTCTCATCGCTGTTATTCCGATGATTTTCATTATACGGTCAGCATGGTTGAATGGCGTAACGATTGCCATGGAGAAACGGTTTATCGCGAACTTCTCCCAAAGGACTTTGGACAAAGCGAAAAAAGACAGAACAAGGCACAAGAATTACAGATGGCTGGACGAGTCCCTTTATGTCGTTGAATTTGAAATCATCGACCCAGAATTCAAGAAAACTATCGTTGAGTTCACCAAGAGAAGGAACTTCGTCGTAACGATTATCAGAATCATACGCAAAGACAATTACGTCAATATGCCGTCGGCAGATGAGGTCATCCAGTACGGCGATGTGCTGCAGATGCTCGGCACATGGGATGAGGTGGATGCCTGCACCATACTGCTGGAGAAGGATGAAGCGATTGAATATACAGATTCAGAAGACAAGACCCTGAAGGACTTCATGTACGGACAGAGATTCGAAGGTGTACCGGAAGAAGGAGAATTGGTTTGTGTACCGATCAAACTGGAGGGTGATTCGAAGTTCATACGCAAATCCATCAAAAACTGCGGACTCAGGCAGGCCTTCGGTGCTACGATCATCGGCATCGAGAGGGGAGCGCTTCCAATCGTCAGCCCGGATATCAACACAGTCCTTGCCAAAGACGATATTGTGTGGCTTATCGGCGGGCAATACATGGTAGAAAGATTGATACGAAGTGGCTTGATGGATGCATAAGAAAGTGTTGTTATAATTTTCACAAAGTTTGCAGAGACGATTAGTTAAAGCTAACTCATTAATCGTCTCTTTTTTGTTGAAGAAGGGGGGATTATGGACAGAAAAAAGAACATGAAAAATAGGCAGAAACGGCTTGACTCCAACGTTTAACGTGTTACAATTAACTAGCGTGTGATTTGTTCAAAGACGTTAAAAATTTAACGAATAACAATCAACGCTTAATAATTTGTTCTTAAATGTATACAGAATACATTGCAGAGTGTTTAATTAAGTTTGTGGAGGAAAAGAATTATGACAATGGAATCAGCTAAGCAGATTCTCGCGCTTTTGCCAGGCGTGGATTGCGGCGGATTCGGCGGATGCGGTCATCCAACTTGCCAGGCTTGTGCCGAGGCAATCGCTGAGAGTGGCCAGATTACGCTGTGTCCGGCAGCAGACAGCAAGGCAGTAGCAGGAATCGCGCAGATCCTGGGAGTAGAACCTGTCGAAGTGGAGCCTATGATTGCCCACGTGAAATGTGCAGGATGCTCAGCAGGAAAAGACCGTTTCGCAGCATGCGCTTGTGAAAGCTGTGATGCAGCGAAAGCCGCAGGCTTTGCGAAAGGTGAATGCCAGTACGGATGTATCGGCCTCGGAACATGCATTGAAAGATGTAAGTTCGATGCAATGACTCTGGAAGACGGAGAAATCATCATCGACAAAGAAAAGTGTTCCGGTTGTGAAGCATGTCTGACAGGATGTATCCAGGAGATCATCGAAATGGTCCCTGCAGATGCAACGAACTTTATTCCATGCTCATCCAAGGATGACGAGAAAGATACTCTCGCAGCATGCGGATATGGATGCATCGGCTGCGGAGACTGTGCTCTCGCTTGCCCTAAGGATGCCATCGAAATGGTTTATGGCGACAAGGTTGACGGAAGATTTGCCCGCATTGACTACAGCAAGTGTGATGGATGTATCACATGTGCTGTTAAGTGCAGGAAGAAGATCATCGTTGATACACTGCACGACCTTACCGAGGCGAAGGAAAGCGTTGCTCTCGTAAGATGCACAGGCGGCGGTGTTGGTCACAACAAGCTTGAAAAGGCCGGTTATGAAAGCTGTTCACAGATCGTGGACGCCAAGGTAGATCTGGACGGCATGGATGTATGTGAATACGGATGCCTGGGATTCGGCGACTGCACGAAGGTCTGCAGATACGATGCAATCAAAGTTGAATTCGGTATTGCCAAAGTTGATCCGGATAAGTGCGTAGGCTGCGGAGATTGCTACAGAGCATGTCCGAAGGGCAAGATCCAGATGGTTCCTTATATCGGTGTTAAGCAGGCTGCATGCCAGTCAGAAGCTGACCCTGAGAGAAGAATGGAAGTCTGCTTCAAGGGCTGCATCGGCTGCGGCGACTGCGCAGACAACTGTCCGAACGGAGCAATCGAAATGGTTGACGGCCATCCGGAAATCGACCATGAGAAGTGCGTGAACTGCGGAGTATGTACGTATGTATGCTCCAGAGGTCTGCTGGCTGAAAGAGTTGTTCCTGAATACAACTACTTGCAGCGTGAAGCGTTAGCACTTGGTAAATAAGATGAAAGGAGATAGCAGAATGAGAGCTAGAAAAACAATGGACGGCAACACTGCAGCTGCACATGTTGCATATGCGTTCTCAGAAGTAGCAGCAATCTATCCTATCACACCATCATCTGTCATGGCTGAAAACGTAGATGCATGGGCATC
>JAFRKJ010000051.1 GCA_017431785.1 Bacillota bacterium
AGAATATCTTCATATACCTCAGCAGGGACCTTCACATCAGCATCTTCATCTATAACGGGAAATAGCCGGAATACATCCCGCCTGTGTTTTCGAATATCTTTGTCGTCCACATGGGTTCCTTCCCGTTGTTTATTGGTCAAATCAAGCCATGCTCTCATTTTCAATGGAATGAGATGTTCTGCATCGACAATGGAAATGCCATCAAGAACAGTTTTGCCTCTGAGCATAAAAGAATAATAGGTTTGATTGAGCAGTATTGCCGACAAGCTGGAAATACCATCACTGATATGAACAGGCGCGAGATGTCCGACAGATTCAAAATAATCTGCTGATCCCGGCCGTGCAAACAGTTCAACCATCATCGGATATTCCGGACTCAAAGGATTAACGAAACGATAATATTCCGGCTTTTGATTACTGCGCATTCGGGCAGAATATTCCCCGTCTTCAATGAATTGCCAGAATTTTTCTCCAAATTCCTTTGTCAGAGCCTCTACAATAAGAACCATATCAATATCTCGTGTTTGACGGAATGTCAAACCAGCTGAAGAAAGCAACAAGTCGCAAGCTGCCCCTCCGATAATCACATATTGATCGGTATAGTCAGCAAAATGTTCTTTAAAAACGGATAATCCAAATTCGATAATATTCCTCAGATTATTAATCCATATCTGCTGCGAATTTTGTCTAATTCTTTCTGAATTCTTTCGTCATCATTGTCTTGTAATGTCAGCAGCAGCGATATATCATCAACAGAGTTATCTCTTGAAAGCAGAAATGGATCATAGCCCCACACTTCTGAAGGAATTCCGCCCAGATCCTTGAACTCATCAGCCGTTATTTGAAGCTCAGCCGGAATCGTCCGTGCTTTTCCTCTTGAAAAGACAATACTTCCATCGTATGTTTCTGCCGCGATCATGGATTTCATGGAGAGAGCTCTGATTCCGCCAAACATATGTGGAATCAGAGCTGGAGCTGACCGCAGATACAATATTTTCTGAATCGGGGAATTCATGACTTTGATGGCTTTATTCAGCGATTCCGGAACCAGAATGATTTTTTGTCTAGTACATTCCTGTATTTGCTCAATTAATCCAAAATCATCAAGGACCTGGATCGCTCGTGTCCCACCAGCTTTGGATAAGCCCAAAGCTTCACAGATTTCTTTATGAGTGGCAGAGACAGTTGTACCACGGTAAAACATATGTAAATATACCAACTGCGCGGCAGCTGTCATACCTTTATTTTCTCGCTGGGTGTTAAACCTGTTTGTGAAGAAGCATCCCCAAAATGGAAGATACACCTGATAAGGCAGTGAGAGAAATGGAATTCTGCTTTCGATCAGGTTTCTGCGCTGTACTGCTGTCAGATATTGCAGATTCAGCACTATAGGATCTTCCGACACTTTCTGAATATTTTCATATTGCTTTTTCAATACCGGAAGATGAATGTCCAGATCTGCTGGCGTGATAAGGATACAGGAACTCCCGGACATGGAAATTCTTTGAGCTTTAAACCCATCGCGTATGTATACAGGTGTATGTTTCGGAAAAGAATAAGGCTCAGATTGAATCTGTTGCCCGAATAATTCCTGAAGCTTAGGGAAACGCTGATTATTAGCCAACTATTTACGAATAATAGAGGATAATTCCATTTTTCACTGATTTATCGGAATTATCCCTTTATTTTGTCAGAATTTGGCTAATATCAGGCTCCTTTCTTGCTTATTTCTTTTGTTTTTTCCGTAAACAGGCGCATTACGCCTATGTTACGCCAAAATAAACTCTTGTTTTCGACCTGCACGGATGCACATCACCAAATTCGCACAGGCAAAGAGCACATTAAACCGGTTCAAATTTTTTGCTATTCCTCGATATACTGTTTTGGCGTATCCAAACTGCTGCTTCACAATAAGGAATGGATGCTCGACTTTGCAGCGAACGGAGGATTTCCGTGACTCAATATACTTGTCCCAGTTGAATCCGGCATAATTGTTCCCGTTGACTTTGATACTGGACGGTCGACGATTGATTCTGAACACCATATTGCTCAAATGCTCGTTGTTCTGAAATTCCGGTCGTTTCTCCATTCCCAGATATCCTGAATCACCGTATCCAACTTCATCATCCTCCCGAAACAGTTTGTGGGCTTCGTCGATATCATGGACATTGGCAGCCGTAGCCGTTATCGTATGCACATGTCCTGTTCCGGCGTCTACGCCGATATGCACCTTCATGCCGTGGTACCATTGATTGCCCTTTTTTGTCTGGTGCATTTCCGGATCTCTTTCTCCATCCTTGTTTTTCGTTGAACTCGGTGCGGAAATGATGGTAGCATCTACGATAGTTCCGCCGTGCATCAGCATTCCGCCTCTGTCCAGTCGATCCTTGACATCTGCAAATATTTTGGCTCCTATCCCGTTTTCCTCCAGTATGTGTCGGAATTTGAGCAACGTTGTTGCATCAGGAACCGATTCTTTACTGAAATCAAGCTTCAGAAACTTTTTCATGGCGTAGCTGTCATATATAGCTTCTTCGACTCCTTCATCTGAGAGGTGGTACCAGTTCTGCAAAAGATACATCCGAAGCATCGTCTCTATATCCTTTGCCCGTCTGCCTCGGATATTATTGTAATAATATGGCTCTATCAGTGCTACCCAGGCTTTCCATGGGATGATTTCATCCATTGAATCCAGAAAATCTTCTTTTTTAGTGCGTTTTCTCCGATTGGAATATTCTGCTTCTGTGAATGAAAGTTGTCCCATATTTACCGTCCTTTCTACTATTAATTATACTTCCGGACGGCTTTCTTGTCTCTTACTCTGAATAAATCAGCGTTTCCCTAAAGGTGTGGCACTGCTTAATTGAGTTTCGGGACTGTTTTACATAATAATTCGACTTATTATTGGCTATATGTAACTATTCAGAGTGGAGCAGACCTGGACAGCTTTTTTGATGCGGCGAAGCCTCCGTGCCATCTTTCTCTTGAAGAAGATTAATGCTTACTGTTGAGTGAAAAATTATTCCCCTTTAAAACCAGCAATTTGAACTTTTCAAAAATCCAATGTATAATGGTAGATAGTTGGATTATATCGCGTAATTACACGGAGGATGCTTGAGAGAAACCGCCATATTGGAGATCGGACAGATTCCGGTCGCGGATCATTGGGATAAGAGTTTGCTGGAAATCGCGGGAGAGCCCGTGCTTCAGATTTTTGAAAAGACCGGGCTGAACAACGTTGACAGCGTTTTCTTTGGCAACATGCTCGCCGGTGCGGTCAATAACCAGCTGCATCTGGGTTCCTATCTCGGCGACTGGCTTGGTGCCCGGCATACGGAAGGCATCCATGTGGAATCCGCCTGCAGTTCCGGTGCGTCCGCGTTCCGGCAGGCTGTGATGGCTGTTGCTTCCGGTGATGTGGATACCGCGATCGCGGTAGGTGCGGAAAAAATGACGGATTCTCCCGCAGAAGAAATCACTG
>JAFRKJ010000052.1 GCA_017431785.1 Bacillota bacterium
AAGGAAGTGAGAAGCATGAAAAAAGGAATCCATCCTGAGTATAAGGAATGTAAAGTAACTTGCGCATGCGGCAACACATTTATGACCAGATCAACTGAATCAGAAATCAGAACAGACATCTGCTCAGCGTGCCATCCGTTCTTTACAGGAACTCAGAAGTTCGCCACTAGAGGCGGAAGAGTTGAGAAATTCAAGAGCAAGTACGGACTCGAATAATTTACTCAAAAACCACGAAGGTGCTGCAAACTGCAGCGCCTTTTTTATGTTATAATAATCCATCAATTGCAGTTGGAAGGAAGTAAAAGATGAGCTTGAAATTCTGCTCTTTCGCAAGCGGCAGCAGCGGGAACTGCTACCTCGTGAAGAGCGATGAAACAGCGATATTAATAGATGCAGGCATCTCCGGCAAGAGAATTCTCGAAGGGCTGGAGCAGACAGAAACACCGCGGGATATGGTTCGCGCCATTCTGGTAACGCACGAGCACATAGATCACGTCAAATCTCTGCCTGTGATGGCAAAGCGGATCCCGGATCTTCAGGTCTACGCCAATGAAGCAACGTGGAATCAGATTGACAGGCCGGTCCCGGATGAATACCGGAAGCTATTCACAACAGGCGAAGACTTTGAAATCGGTGATCTCATCATCAGGCCGTTTCCCGTGTCCCACGACGCGGCAGAGCCGGTTGGTTTTTCCATATTCGGAGGGGATAGACAGATCAGTGTATGTACGGATTCAGGATATATCAGCGAAGATATCTACGAAGAAATCAGCACAGCGGATCTGCTGCTTTTGGAGGCTAACCATGAGAAGGAGATGCTTTTGTTCGGCAGATACCCATATCCTCTGAAGCAGAGGATCCTCGGTGACGAAGGGCACCTGTCCAACCTTACCTGCGGAGAGTGCCTCTGCAGGATCGTGAACGAGAAACCGAAAAAGAGACAGGTGCTGCTGGGTCATCTGAGCCACGAGAACAACACACCGGAAGTAGCGATGCAGGCGATTGTCAATACCCTCGAAGAAGAAAGGATCTTCGTCGGAGATGAGCTCAGGATCGAAGTCGCAAGACGGGACAGCATCAGCAGACTATATAAACTGTAGGAAATAGAATGCAAAGGCTATGAACATAAGAATCATTGCAGTCGGAAAACTGAAGGAGAAATACTGGCGGGATGCGGTGGCCGAATATTCCAAACGGCTGGGCGCATACTGCAGCATTGATGTCACAGAAATCAAGGAGAGCCAGCTGCGTGCCAATCCGTCCGAGGCAGATGAAGAAGCGGTCAAAACCGCAGAGGGTGAAGATATTCTGCGACACATTTCAAAAGGTGACTATGTGATCACGCTGGAAATCAAAGGCAAGAAGCTGTCCTCCGAGCAGATGGCTGAGAAGATGGCAAATCTGGCGCTGGAGGGCAAAAGCAATATTGCTTTTATCATAGGTGGCTCCTTAGGTCTTTCTTCGGAAGTCAGCCGGCGCGCCGATTTCAAATTAAGCTTCTCAGATATGACCTTCCCGCACCAGATGATGCGCGTCATACTGCTCGAGCAGATTTACAGAAGTTTCAAAATCAATCGGAACGAAACCTACCACAAATAAAAGAGCGGCCTTTTACAGCCGCTTTTCTAATGCGAATTATACGATGAATTTATATCCCAGTCCGCGTACTGTCTGAATGTACCGCGGTTCTGACGGGTCGTCTTCAATCTTCTGGCGTAGTCTGTTCACGTAGACCATGATGGCGTTCTCATCGATGATCGTCTCTCCCCAGATCATGCTGTAGATCATATCCTTGGAGAAGATACGTCCGACGTTGTCGATGAACAGCTTGATCATGGCGTTCTCCTTGGCGGAGAGAGGGATCTCCACTTCATCCTTGTAGAATCGCAGAGTCTGTGTATTATAGGTGAAAGGTCCAACTTCCAGAATCGGATTGTCATCCGAAACGGTGCTGCGGCTTCTGCGGACCAGCGCCTTTGCCTTTGCGCCAAGGGTAACAGGATTGAATGGTTTTGTGATATACTCATCTGCACCGATATCCAGTCCATACAGCGTATCATAGTCAGCCTTGCGGCCGCTCACGACCATGATAGGAACATTTTCACCGCGTCCGCGCAGTTCATGAATGACCTCGAAACCGTCCATGCCGTGCATGTTGATGTCGAGCAGTATCAAATCGAAATCATGCTCTTCAACAGCTGCCAATGCCTCCTCACCACTGGAGGTCTCCACTACTTCGAAATCATTTCCTGTCATGACTTTGCCGAGCATGGTACGAACGGCAAGATCGTCATCTACAACAAGAACAAGATCTTTTCCCATAATAAACTCCTGTTTTACAGATAGAACTTTATCACTATATCTAGTATAATTATAATGAATTGGGCCGAATATATCAATAAGGAGTGTAGACTTTGCAGAATTTGCTCAGGAACAACAAAAGTAAAGACATGGTCGGCATGCTCATCGCGGTGATCCTTGTTGCGATCGGCATCATCATCGTTGCGGTGACGACGAACAGCTTTGGGGACGCCATTGAGAAAGATCAGGATTTTCAGCTCGACAATGTGATCACAGGATGTGATATGAGCATCTCCGACTCCATTGAGAGATTCGATGATCAGATGGCGCGTTACGCAGGATCCGACAGATTGAAAGAGGGCGTAGCAGGGCTGGAGAATGAAGCGGATGGTGCAACGCATCTCAAGCAGCTGATGCAGAATTCCTTCGTGAGCAACCAGAAATCCTTTGAAGCGATGTTCCTCGTCAGCAATGGAGAAATCGTAGCATCAACCATCGACGGAAAAAGTTATTCGCTGGGCGATAAGCTGAAGGACAACATCTACAGTTGTTATGACTCTTCCGATAACGGATTCCTGGCGTTCAAGTACGATATCAACAAACGGTTATCCTGTTACGGAATCATGAATATCGAGAGCATCTACTATTCTGCAGCGCAGCAGGTCGGCGCACCAAGCGACAGTATCATGCTTCTCGAAAACAAGACCGGGACATTCGTCGGACAGAAAAACGGAGAAGTCATCACATCCAAGAATAGTGATGAAATCAATGGCAGAGAAGGGCAGAATCTGCGTTCAGCGGAGAAAGAATCTGAAAGGATATCCTTCTCTTATGAGAAGAAAGTAGAGAAAGAAAAACGCACGACAAGAGTAGCGGCAGTTCCATCTGGGAATACGGAGAACGGCATCTTCGCGATTTCTGCGGCAGCAGACTATGATGTAGTGGAGGCTTTGGGAAGAAGAACGGCGACGAAGCTGATTCTTGGTTTTGGATTGGTGTTGATCGGTCTGGTGATCGCGCTGGTGATCTTCATGCGGAGCAGGCGCGAGATGATCGAAGCGGATATGGAACTCGAGGACCTGAAAGAGAAAAACAGGCAGATGGAAGAGCTCAACAGGAAGACCCAGGAACTTGCTCACCATCAGAGACTGGAAACCATCGGTACCCTGACGTCCAGCATCGCCCATGAATTCAACAATCTTCTGACGCCGATCATGGGATACAGTCTTATGACACTGGAAAAGCTCCCGCAGGACGAGGGAGGCGTATATGATGATGTTCTTGAGATTTACAATGCTTCCATGAAGGCGAAGGATATCATATCACGTCTGTCAGAGCTCTCCAGAAAGAACACGGAGATGAAGTTCACGACGATCAATCCGGATGAACTGGTGAACAAAGTGCTTCACGTCACGTCACCGGCGCTTCCTAAGAATGTCGACATATTCAGAAATCTGCACTGTTCAAAGAAATATATAGAAGGGAACGAGACGCAGATCTCCCAGCTCATACTGAACCTGATCATCAATGCGTTCCAGGCCCTTGGCGAAAGAGGCGGAGAAGTCACGGTGACGACAGAGCGGGTCGGTTCCGACATCATGTTCGAAGTTGCTGACAACGGTCCGGGAATCCCAGACGATATCAAAGAGAAGATTTTCGATCCATTCTTCACAACCAAGGAGTCTGGCGCTGGAACCGGTCTTGGTCTGGCAATCGCCCTGCAGGCGGCAGAAGACCACAAGGGAAGGATGGAAGTGGAATCAGAAGAAGGTAAAGGCACCAGCTTCAAGGTGTTCATCCCTGAGCTTGAGGTGCAGCCGGAAAGAGACAGATGGTCCAATGAGGAGTGGTCCGATGAGGAATGATGGAGTATTAAGAATCTACACAGATGGTGGCTGCGCAGGCAACCAGAATGAGGAGAATCTGGGCGGCTGGGGTGCGATTCTGGAGTATGCCAGGCCGGGCGACAGCGCACCGGCGTTGAAGGAACTCTACGGCAATGAAGCCAACACCACCAACAACCGCATGGAAATGACGGCGCTTCTGGAAGCTTTCAGAGCAATCAAAAAAGGAGACCAGGCCATCCAGGTCTTTTCCGATAGCAGTTATCTGATGGATTGTTTCCGAAAGAAATGGTATGTGAACTGGCAGAAAAACGGATGGAAAAACGCCCAGAAGAAGCCGGTTGAAAACCAGGATCTCTGGAAGAAACTGCTGCCGTTTCTTGATCAGCATGAGATAGCGTTTTTCCGCGTCAAAGGGCATGTTAACCTGAGCAGTGAAAATACGAATATCATGAAGCTGTATGAAAAGTTCTGTGAGTGGAACGGCGGCGGGTTTTCCCTGGATGAGTTCAGATATATCATAGAAAAGAACAACCGGGCTGATGAGCTCGCCAACAAAGGAATTGACGAAATAAGATCATTGGATTAAATAAGAGGCTCTCTCAGAGAGCCTCTTTTCCTTACATGTTTTCGAATTTTCGCGTGGCGTCCAGATAATTCTGAAGCGTCCCGAGATGTACGTAATAATAGGAGAAACGATCCTGCTTTTTGACTTGCAGAAGATCTGCGTCAACCAGCTTCTTCACATGCTGTGAGATGGTAGCCTGCGCATAACCGAACTCTGCGACAAGATCCTTGTTGCAGACGGGCTTGCGTTTTTTGTTCTGCTGCATGATAAAACGGAAAATCTTAATACGTGCCGGATGGGCCAGTGCATCGGAGATCTTTGCAATAAGCAGGACTTCCTTTTCCTGCAGTTCGTCTAGTTCTTTTCTCAGTCTCATTGATATAGTTTCTCCTTTTCTATCAGGTCAAGTATCTGTTCTGCCATGAATTCGTGCCCGGCAGGAGTAGGGTGCACACCGTCGAGATAGGCCAGATCCACATCCCCCAGCTCGGAGATAAACTCTCTGTAAAGAAGGTTCATATCGACGAAAGGCCGCCCCGTGCCTTTGAGCATCTCCGAGAACGCCTCCAGATCCCGGTTTACTGCGTCGTAGGAGATGCCGCAGCCCGCGAGCCACATATATCCCGCCTTGCCGGCGTCCACCGGAACAGGCGTGATATAAACCGTCTTGATGCCTTCTCTGTCAGCACGCTCTGCCAAATCCTGCAGATTCGCAAAGGCCTCCGCTGGAGTTGCTTCTCGATAGATGAAGTCATTGGCTCCGGTATGGTAAAAGACCAGATCCGGCTTGTGACTGAGCACATCCTGCTCAAAGCGCGCAGCAATGCCGGATGTCGTGTCGCCGTTGACACCTTTGTTGATCAGATCGAAGCCGGTGTTCTTTGCGAATTCGATCGGCAGACCGGAGTTGTCAACGCCATCCTTCAGCATCCGACGCAATACGCCTGTGAAGCTTTTGCTCTTACCCCAAGGATAGCCTGCGACGATGCTGTTTCCGATGAATATGATTTTCTTTCTCATAGCTTGTTTGAAATGTAGTTCGGTCTCTCAAGTGTCAATCGTCTATTAACTATATGAATTCTAACACATTCCATGCGGAAGAAGACCATGCAAATATATTTGCACAGAAGGCCTGACAGGTGGTATAATAAAACACCAGAAAGGATGAAAAGGTATGAATGCGAAAGAATATCAGGCAATTCTGAGGGCGGCGGCAGAAGTCCTCGGCGGAGCGATGCATATCGTAAATTCCGAAGGAATCACGATCCTCTACAACGAAGAGATGGCGCAGCTTGAGAAACAACAGATAAGAAACGTCATAGGGAAGCCTTTCAGAGAGGTGTTTTCCAACATTCCTGAAGAAGAGAGCACTCTTATGCGCGCTCTGAAGGAGAGGAAAGCGACAAAGAACCAGCAGCAGACCTATCTGAACGTCTACGGCAAAGAGATCAACACGGTAAACTCTACCGTTCCGATCATCGTTGACGGGAAAATCATCGCAGCCATGGAAGTTGCCCGTGACATTACGGACATCAAGAACATGAGCGATACCATCCTCGACCTGCAGAGCAATCTGACGGCAAGCAAAACGCCTGAAGATGCGGAGGAAAGTGAAGAAAAGAAGTCGAGGAAACGTGGAATCCGCGAATACCGTTTCAGCGACATCATCGGTGAAAACAGGAAGTTTGAAGAGACGATCGCAAGAGCAAAGAAAGCGGCACACAACGATACTTCGGTCATCCTGTACGGGGAAACCGGAGTCGGCAAAGAACTCTTCGCACAGAGCATTCACTACGATGGTTTGAGGAAGAAGAGCCCATTCCTGGCCCAGAACTGCGCAGCGATTCCTGAGACACTGCTGGAAGGAATGCTGTTCGGAACAGCGAAGGGCGGATTTACCGGAGCCGTTGACAGAGCTGGATTGTTTGAGCAGGCGAATGGAGGTACGCTGCTGTTAGATGAGGTCAGCGCCATGCCGATCGGCCTGCAGGGCAAGCTGCTGAGAGTACTGCAGGAGGAGTACATCAGACGTGTCGGGGGGAGCAAAGACATTCCAATAGATGTCAGAATCATCGCGACCATCAACGAGCCGGCGAAGGATCTCATCGCAAGGGGCGCGCTCAGGCAGGACCTCTACTACAGATTAGGAACACTGAGCATAACAATACCGCCGCTCAGAGAGAGAAAAGACGATATTCTGCTTTTATGCAATGCTTTCCTGAAAAAGTACAATGAACGTTTCGGCAAAGAGATATGGATGCTGTCAGACGGCGCGGAAACCAAGCTGATGAAGTACAATTACCCTGGAAACGTGCGCGAGCTGGAGAACATCATCATGGCGGCTGTGTCCATGGCGGATGATGGACAGCACGTGCTGACGGATAAAGATGTTGAAATCGGCGGCGGATACAGTGAAGCGGCAGATGCGTCAGGAAGCCACGCTGCAGAGAGCTTTGTGGAAACAGGCGGCTCACTGGCGGAGTATTTGTCAGGAATAGAAGAAACGGTAATACGGCAATATCTGACCGCAAATGACAACAATGTGTCCAAAACCGCAAAAGATCTCGGCATGTTAAGGCAAAATCTGCAGCACAAGATCAAAAAATATGGAATTTAGTGGCATTTCGCAAATATATTTGCATGTATAAGGCAAATATATTTGCGATTTTTGTTTCAAACCCCTGCGAAATGCGTTGCTATACCGCAATAAAGGGCAAAATCAAAAGCTGAAACCCCTTGTGCCGCAAGGATTTCAGGCCAAACAAAAACAAAACTTTTCCCCGCGCCAAGTTGGCACGGGGATTGCTTTATAATAAGGCACACAAATAAGTTATTAATTAAAATTAAATTTTATGATGAAAAGGAGACAAACATGGAAAACGTAAAAGTAATCATTTGGGGACTCGGCGCAATGGGCGGCGGCATTGCAGACATGCTGCTTTCAAAGAAGGGCGTAGACATTGTTGGTGTTGCTGGAAGAGAGCACAAGCAGGGACACTCAATGTATGAGTTCATTAAGACTGAAAAGGGCGACAGAGAAGATGTTATCATCAAGGCTCCGGAAGAGATCATCAAGCCGGGCGCAGCTGACATCGTAATCCTCTGCACTGACTCCTTCACAAAGGAAGCATTCCCACGCCTCAAGTTCATCCTGGAGCAGGGCCTC
>JAFRKJ010000053.1 GCA_017431785.1 Bacillota bacterium
GTAATCATCTCATAAATCAGGAAACCAGTGTCGCGCTCACCGTGAATAAAAAACACAAGATGGTTGGTGTCATCGCCATCATTGCTGTAATACTTTTCTTCGCAATTCTGATACTGCCGGCATATCTATGATTTCTTGATTGTCCTGCTGAGAAGCAGCATCAGAATAAAACCTGCCGCGACAAATAACTCGGCGATCAGAAACGCGTTGCTGTATGTGCCCTGTGCGCCGAAGATCTTGTACATGATCGTTGGCCCCAGATAACCGGATGCAGCGAATCCGCTGAACATGATTCCATAGTTCACGCTGTTATTTCTCGACCCAAACTGGTCAGCTGTGAAGGCCGGATAGACGCCCATGAACGTTCCGAAGCTGAGACCGATCAGACAGAATCCGCAGTAGAACAGCGGCAGTATTCCATGACCTGATATATAAAGGCAGAACAAACCTGCTGCCGCTAATACAAAGGCACCAAGCAGTGTTCCTGTCCTTCCAATCCTATCTGAAACAAATCCTGATAGAATTCTTCCGCCCGCGTTGAACAGCGCGATGACAGAAACTGCCAGCGCAGCAGATGCTGCAGTAAGACCCATCATATTCTGAGATATGGCAGATGCCTGCGAGATGCACATCATGCCGCTGATGCCCCCGCAGAGGAGCGCGAATATCATGAGCCAGAATTTCTTCGTTCCCATCATTTCACGCCATGTTAACTGCGTCTGAATCTTGCTGATTGTGCCATCACCTGTGATGTCAGGTGCCGGCATGGACGCAGGTCTGTAGTCAACAGGCGGTCTGACCATAAATAAAGAACTGATGCAGATAATCAGCAGAAAGGCTATCCCCAGCGTTCTGAATGCACCTGCGACGCCGATATTTTGTATGAGTGTATTCGCAATCGGCGGAACAATCACAGAGCTCAGTCCGTAACTTGCCGTCGTAAGACCTCCGATGAGGCCCCTTTTATCTGGAAAGAGCTTGACGCAGTTGTTGATATTGCATCCGTAGACGAGGGCCAGACCGAAACCGCTCATGATGCTGTATGTCACAATGAGCATCGGAAGAGACGTCGCAGAACCGGAGAGGATATATCCGCCACCGAAGAGCAATCCTCCAACTAGCACGATCCACCTCGGACCGATCTTATCATTGATTCTTCCGCCGGGAATCATGACAAGAGGTCCGACTGCGTTTGCAATCGTAAACACAATCGCAAGTGCCCCAACTGCCAGCCCGGCAGAGTATACGCTGTTCAGCCTTTCCTCCATCGGCCCCGCAAACACGCTCCATGCATAGATAGAACCAATGCATAAGTTTACGAAACAGCAGAGGATCAATATAAACCAGCGTTTTTTATCGAGATTGTTCATTTTCATTTTTTATGGCCTCTCTTCCAGCAATGTTATATTTATGATAAAGAATCGGTGTCCCATCGCCTATCACCCACAGGCATGATTTTGTTCTAAAGTGCTTGAAATATATGCTCCTTTAGGAGTACAATTTTTATACCATTAAGTGGTGGCTCTTACATTCAATATTGGAGGCGCTTATGCTGACGAACAACCAGATCATGGTGCTCAATGATGCCATATATAAAATCCATACGATGGAAGATTTTAATGAAATGCGCATCGCTGTTCTTCGTTCCTTGGAGTTCATTATCCCTTCACCGCTCTTGACTTTTTATCTTGCAGATCCGGACGATAGAAGGCGATTGGCTGATCCTGTCGGTATTGCAGAAGGACACACTTTGGATCCGGGAAAGCCGAAGCTTCCTTCCAATCTTGGCGCGGCTCATCCTGCCGAAGTATCTCTCGTACAGTATCTTGAAGATTTTGAGGAAATCGACTACACACGTTGGGTCTTCGCTGCCCCATCCGCCAAGGTTTACCGTGAAACTGACTTCATGAGTGATGATGAGAGAATGCAGACGGAGTACTATAAGCGTATGTACGCCCCTGCTGCCATTCACTACTCCATCATCCTGACACTGAACCATCAAGGTGTCTTCTACGGCTGTATCTGCCTCTACAGAAAACGCGATGACAAGGATTTCACGGAAGATGAAATGTTCATCCTCGACCAGTTGAAAGATCACCTCAGCTACCGTCTCGCCCTCCAGTGCGGTGCATTGCTGCCGCCGAATGGCGTTTCTGTCAACGACCCTGTAGCTGACCGGGAGCGAAAGCTCTTAGACAGCGGTCTCACAAAAAGGGAAACCGAAATTGTACTGCTCTTGCTTGATGGGGAAAGCCGAGAGGATATCTGCGAGAAACTATTCATTGCTCCGAACACCCTCAAAAAGCATATGCTGCATGTCTACAAGAAATTGGGCGTCAGCAGCTGGCGTGAAATGTTCTGTATGTTCCGAGATTAAATACTATACGGGGGTGGAGTACAAGGAGTACTCCCCTCTTTTTTTATGCTCCTTTTTTCAACCCTATAGGTAATATGTTTCCTACGTTATAAATGCTACCATTTTTTCAAGTCATTATTATTGTGAGTGAAAGGAGTGTAACTATGGAAGGTATTATTTCCTGTATACCTATCGCGGTACTGATCATCGGACTGCTCATCACCAAGAGAATGGCAGAGATGATGATCCTCTCATCATTCGTAGGAGCTGTACTTGTCTTTGGCAAAGGCTTCTTCGGCGGATGGATTGGTCAGATGTACGCAACATTCGCAAACCCATCCTATGATTTTCTGTTATTTATCCTGTTCGGATTCGGGGCAATGATCAAACTCTTTGAGAAATCAGGCGCATTCCTCGGATTTACGGACATCGTCTCCAGATTTGCGAAAGGCCCTAAGAGCGCTATGGTCGCGACCTGGATTATGGGCATCATCATGTTCGTTGATGACTATCTCAACGTACTGGCAGTTTCTTCATCTATGAGAACACTGACTGACAAGTACAACATTCCAAGAGAACATCTGGCATATGCATCCAACTCTATGGGCGCATGCGTCTGCGTACTGATTCCTATTACAAGCTGGGCAGCTTTTGCAGTCGGTACCATGAGTGAACAGAATCTCGGCATGGCTGATTACTGCCACGCACTGCCGTTCATGTTCTTCCCGATCTTCGCAATCGTCGTTTGCCTGCTGGTAGCAATCGGCGTGATTCCGAAAGTTGGTCTCATGAAGAAGGCATACGAAAGAGTTGAAAACGGCGGCCCTCTCCTCGTAGAAGAGCATATTGGCGCTACGATCGTAGACATGGGCGCTGGCGAAGAGCAGGAAGATCAGGAACCGGGAAGCCCTTGGTTCTTCATCATCCCGATCGTTGTCCTCGTCGTTGTCATGATGATCTGCAACCAGGATGTTGTATCCGGTATCATCGCAGCCGTTGCTTCACAGGGCGTACTCTATTTGGCAACCAGAAAGATGAATCTGACAGAATTCATGAACTGCGTCATCGAGGGCGTTACCTCCATGGCTGGTCTGGCATTCTGCATTTTCTTCGGATATACTCTCGGTGAATCCAACACTGCGCTGGGCTTCTCCGAATTTGTAGTAAACGGACTTTCATCCTTCATGGCACCTGCAATTCTGCCGGCATTCACATTTGTTATTGTAGCAGCAGTTACATTCGCAGCAGCTTCCTTCTGGATTCTGATTATGCTGTCCGTACCGGTATTCGTACCGCTGGCAGTCAGCATGGGCGTAGATCCTGCATTCGTTATCGCAGCAATTATGTCCGGCGTAGCCTTCGGTTCCAAATTCTGTTTCTACTCAGATGCAGTATTCATGTGTTCCGCAGGTACGGGCGTCAACAACATGACACAAATCAAAGTCGTTGCGCCTTATGTACTTGGTTGTGCGTTCCTGGCGATTATCGCATTCCTGATATTAGGATTTGTAGCCATCTAATAACTGCGACATGATTCTTCAATGATCCGAACTTATGAAAGGGAGGAACGAAATGAAAGCTGATTTTTTAATAAGAACAAACGCATTGTTTGACAGCGTCAACGAGAAACCCTACAAGGCTTCTATCGCCGTTGTCGGTAATCAAATCGCCAAGGTGATCACCGGTGATGATTCCGAATACATCGGTGCAGACACCAAGGTCCTCGACTATGGTGACAAGATGGTTATGGCGGGATTTGTAGATGCCCACGACCATTTCTTCGATGGCGCGATCACTTCAAGCGAGCATATGCTTGACCTTATTCCATCGAAGTCAGAGGAACATGCTGTCGAAATGCTCAAGGAATACCGCCGTACACATCCTGATGAGAAGCGCATCAGAGGCTATGGATGGTTCCCGGCTATCTGGGGAGACGCGCCGCTGCCTTCATGCAGAAGTCTCGACGAAGCGTTTCCTGATATTCCGGTTTACTGTATTGCAGCTGACTTCCACACCTTCTGGTGCAACAGTCTGGCCCTGGAAGAAGCCGGCTATACAGAGGATTCCACATTTGAAGGCGGATCCCTCGGAAAGTTTGAAGATGGCAGCTTGAATGGTCTGATCTTCGAACCGGGCGCCTTTGTTGCCGCAAAATGGAAAGCCTATGACTTCTCAATTGAGGAGAACCGCGGCAACATGCTGAACTTCATCAAACAGGTTGCAGAGTGCGGCGTCACATCTGTTTCCGATATGGGGGCCACGGATTTCCTCGGCGGAGAACCCAATCCATTGGAAGCGCTTCAGCAACTGACGGAAGAAGGCCGACTGGACTGCAGAGTTCATATCTATGCAAACCTAATGGCCCATGACACATTTGAAGATACAAAGGCATTCGCGGAAGCAAACAGTAACGACATGGTTCAGATCAGCGGTGTCAAAGGATTCGTTGATGGTGTTACTTCGACGTATACAGCACTCCTGCTCGAGCCATATGCAGATCGACCTAATACATGCGGTGATGGTGCTCCAATCATGGATTATGAGCGCTTCGCAGCAAAAACTGCAGCGGCAAATGCCGCCGGTCTGCCAGTCAGAGCACACTGCATCGGCGATGCTGCTGTAAGATACATGCTCGATGCATTTGAGCATTCCAATGAAGTCAATGGACGTCACGGATTGAAGAACACAGTTGAACATATTGAAGTCATCAATCCTGCAGATATTCCTCGTTTCAAGGAGCAGGATGTCATCGCTTCAATACAGCCTCAGCACCTGCCTTTGGATGAGTTTGAAAAGAGCACCAGATGCGGTGAGGAGCGCGCCAAGTGGCAATGGGCCATCAGAAGCCTGATCGATGCCGGGTGCGAAGTGGCGTTCGGTACGGATTACCCTGTTGTAGGATTTAACCCTTATCCGTCGCTGCATGCAGCAGTCACGAGATGTTTTGCTGATGGCAAACCGTGCAGTACGAATCCGGAGCAGGCAATCACTTTGTATGAGTCATTGGTCGCTTACACTCTCAATTCCGCCGACGTTTATGGCAGAGCACACGAACTGGGTTCGATTGAGGAAGGTAAGCTTGCTGACATCATTGCGGTCGATAGAAACCTCTTCGAGATTCCTGAGCAGGAAATCAAAGATGCAAAGACCATCATGACTATGGTCGATGGAAGAATCGTATTTGAAGCATAAAACACCATAACATACATTCCATCATATAAAGAAGAAGCCCTTTGCGGGCTTCTTCTTTCAGCATTGCTATTGTATCTTTCTATGGAAGATTCCAAAACGCGCACGGTGATCCAGTGATGCATTTGCCGCAGACCTCGCTGCCCACACTGTTTGCGGCAATGCCGTCTTCATTCGTATAAGAACTGCCGAACTGAGTGAAAAGCTTTGCATTCTCCTGACATAAAACGTAACACTTGAATCTATCATATTTTTCTGCCGTCAGCGCACCTGTGGGACAATTCTTCACACAAACACCACAGGAGCCGTTTTTCTTGTAAAGGCAATAATCCTCTCCTTCTATCGGCGCGTCCGGTTCCAGTTCGAGGTTAGTAATGACCGTACTGAACCTGCCGCAGCATCCTTTCCTGGTGAGCAGCATGTTGTTCAAACCAAATGTTCCCAGCCCTGCCGCATATGCAATGTGCCGATGGGACCAGTCGCTCATAAGTGTCTCTTGACTGAATGTCACAGCCTTTGGCGTAACGCCAGCCTGTCCTGCCTTTGTATGAATGAAGTTGATCAGCGCATCATTGAGCTCTGCGAAGAGCGCATTTGTCTCCTCGTAACCTCTGGCCCATTCCGGAGAAGCCATAATTCCTTCGATTCTATTCGTCTTCGCCAGTTTCTTCGTGAACGGAATATAATAGGCAACGATAATGCGCGCATCCGGGAGCACATCCTGCGGCAGCACATGAGTCGGGCTGATCAGTTCTGTGAGGTTCTGAATATATGGATGAAACGCATCTGCAAATCCAATTAGTGGCTGTCCGTATTCTGTCGCGATCGATTCCCTGCTCTCGTATTCCTTTATGTAGTTTTCGATGAATTCGGTAATCTGCTGTTTCATAGAATTATCATACCATGAAATCACCACAGCACGAGATATTTCTTTGTAATCTCGTGCATAGAAGATATAATCAATGTGTAAAGAAATCTACTTAAACAGGAGGAATGAAATGTCGTTCAAAAATATAGAAGAAGTCAGTGACAGACATCTGCACATCATATGGACCAATGCGGATCCTATGACCTCCGCAAACATGGTCATGATGTACGCGAAGAACTCCATGCTGAACAACTGGTGGGATAAAGTCACTGTCGTCCTATGGGGTGCACCGCAGAAGCTGATCTTTGAAAACGAAGAAGTCCGCACTGAAATGGAATTCGCCCGCGATGCGGGCGTGGAATTCTCAGCTTGTATCAGTTGTTCCAATATTCTGGGTCTGACGGATGCCCTTAACAAGGAAAACATCGAAACGATCCGCTGGGGTCAGAAGCTGACTCTCCTCATGCAGAACGGCCGTCATGTGCTGACGATTTAATAATACAGTTCTGCAGGACCTTTGTATTCCTGTATGGTATTTCCGCCGTCCACGACCAGACTCTCGCCTGTAATATAAGAGGCTTCTTTTGATGCCAGAAATACAATGGCATTTGCTACTTCTTCGGCGTCAGCGCTTCTGCGCAGCGGTGTATTCAAACCGCCTGCTGCTTCCGCTTCCGTCTGGGAAGCTGTGCCGATCCAACCCGGCAGAACGCAGTTCACTGTGATTCCTTTCGAACCGAATTCAATGGCCAGGGCGCGGGAAAAACCGACAACACCGGCTTTGGCTGCACTGTAGGATGCCTCACCCGGATTGCTGACGACCGGTCCCGTAACACTGGAAACATTGACGATTCTGCCGTAACCTGCTTCCGCCATAAATGGCATGACTTCTTTCGTCACATTGAAGGTAATGTTCAGATTGCGGTCAATGGCGTCGTCCCAGCTTTCATAAGTCATATCCAGAAAACCGGAAAAGTCTTCTTCCATACCCACCTGAACCATACCGGCGTTATTGACCAGAACATCGATCTGGCCGAACTCTTCCGTAATTTCGGCCACCAGTTTTTTCACCTGTTCCCGGTCCATCAGATCTGCGATGTATCCTTTGGCATCGATTCCTTCCGCCCTCAGTTCTTCTGCCCGCTCATAGATCCGATCCGTTGTAGCAACAATGGCGATCTTGCCTCCAAGACCGCCAAGGATTTTTGCTGTATTGAAGCCAATGCCCGTCGGACTGCCTGCCCCAGTCACGAGGCAGACCTGGTTTTCAAAATCAACAAACTTCATATTGTTTTCTCCTGATTATCTATTGTATGTGCCAATCTCCGCTAACTCTGCAATACAATTATCCCATCCCTGAATCAGACGGTCAATATCTTCATCTGTCGTAACTGGTGATACGAGCATCATGTTGTGGAACGGTGTAATAATAATACCGCGGTTGTGCAGATAAAGGTGTGTATAGTACATGAGATCCCAGTCGAAGTTGTTCTTCGCATCTGTTCCGTTGACCGGCATCGTCGGCATGAACTGAAGCTCGCATCTGGCACCGGAACGCGTCAGGCTCCAAGGCACGTTATGCTTCGCCAGAACGGCTTCCAGACCCTTCGCCAGTCTGTCGAGGCCTGCGAACATTCTCTCAAAAGCTTCCTCTGTTGCGACTTCCGCCAACTGTGTTCTCATGCACGCGATGGCGAACTGGTTTGCCGCCAGTGTTCCGCCGATTCCCATTGGGTCGGAGACACCGCCGTTACCATAAGTCTCTCCGATCTTGTCTGTGATTTCCTTTGTGAATCCATAAACAGAAATCGGAATGCCGCCTGCAATGGACTTGCCGAGTGTTACGAAATCCGGCTTCAGGTTATGAGCTCTCGTGTATCCGCCGTATCCTTCCGAAAGAGTATGCGTTTCATCGATGATCATATAGGAACCGTATTTATCGCAAAGGCTGCGCACGCCATCGAGATATCCTTCGTCAGGAAGAACCATTCCGCAGTTGGTCATAACAGGTTCCAGAAGAACCGCTGCAACATCCTCATGAGCCAGTTCTCTCTCCATCGCTTCCAGATCATTGAACTCAACAACTCTCGTCAGCTGATCCTTCGGCAGACCCGGATTGGAATCAAAGTGTGAACGCAGACAGAGCTTGCCGTCATCTCCGATGTGCGGCAGGGTTTCATCGAGACTGCCGTGGTAACACTCCTGCATGACCAGAATCTTAGGACGTCCAGTCAGCGTTCTTGCATTACGGATGACATATCTGTTCGCTTCTGTCGCTGTCATTGCTACCTGCCAGGTCGGAAGACCGAATCTCTTGCTCAGCTCTTTACCGATCTCAAGGGAGTCCAGTGTCGGCATCATCGTCGTGATCCCTTGATATGCCTTCTCTGCAATCGTCTTTGCTGTCGCATTCGGCGAGTGGCCGAACATGGCGCCGGTGTCTCCCAGACAGAAATCGATGTACTCATTTCCGTCGATATCCCAGCACTTCTGATCTTTCGCTTTTTCCAGGAATACAGGATGATCCGTTCCCCAGTCAGCCATCCATGGCATCGGAACGCCGTCCAGCAGATTTTCGTGCGCTTTCTCAAAAGCCTCACGGCTCTTCGGTGTTCTCTCATTGAACAGCTTGTCTTCTCTTTCTCTCAGCTTCGCCAGTTCCTCTACTGTAACCAATCTGTAAGGGCTTTTCTTATCTGTAATCATTATTATTTTCCTCCTGTTATCATTCCGCATCGGGTTTGATGCCTTTGCATCTTCTTGTTTAAAGTATATTCCCCTATTGCGCTCAAAAAAATAGACAATTTTCATGTGTTTCGCTATACTTATCTTAAATATAAACTATTTTTGAGGAGGAATGCCGTGTTTGCGAAAGAACAATCTGTTGCTTTTGAACATAATAGTCCCGTTGCCGTCACCCTGTACCGCGTCAGCCGTCAGATGCCGCATTATCATAGAAACGAACTGGAGATCATCATGTGCCTCCAAGGGACGGTCGAGGTTTACAGCATGCACGAAAAGCATGTGCTTCACGCCGGTGATATCAAGGAAGCGGATACCTACGACATCCATACGGTAACGGCAGATGCAGAAAACACCGACAATTTGGTTGTGTCATTTCATTTTGATTTGACGCATCCGCTTTTCGCGGGCAAAGGCTATGAACTTCTGTATTATATCTGCAGCAGTGATGGAATCGACAAGTCAAAGAAACCTGCCCTTGATAACCTTCGAAAAGTCCTCTGGGCACTGCTCTATGAGGAAGTTCACAGAACCACATACGCTGCAGCTAGCAGTGAGGAGAGAATCAACAATCTCTCCGGAGAAGTACTGCGCATCTTGCGGAACAGCTTCCAGTATTTCAATGACATCAATCTGGATGACACTTACTCCAAAGACATGCAGGACCGGTTCGAACACATCATCGCTTACATGCTCGAAAACTATGCGGACAAAATCACCATGCGTGACATCTGTCAGATGGAGCATCTGAATTACAATTATCTCTCACAGTTTTTCAAGACCACTTCCCTGAAGACCTTCCGCGCCTTTCTCCATGAAATCAGAGTCTACCATTCAGAACATCTGCTTTTATGCAATCCGGAGCTGTCTGTTCCGGAAGTGGGATACGCCTGCGGATTTTCGGACCCGAAATTCTTTTATCGCGAATTCAAAAAGAAACATGGGCACACTCCGCATCAGCACCGCATCTGGTACCGCAACTACAACCGGCTCGTGTCGGATGATACCATTTATTCTCTTCAAGAAAAAAAGCAGGCGCTCTATGAGTGTATCGCCTGCTTCTATTCTGAAATGATATAAACTGTGATTGCTTTTTCTTGATGTTTAGCGGTAAAATTTCTGCGAAGGAGATTTTTCATGGACATCAATCGAATTATCATATATATCATGCTCTTCTTTGTCCTGGTAGGCGCGGCGGATCAGATCACCGGAAGCCGGCTCAGGCTCGGAAACAAGTGGGAAGACGGAATCATGGCTATGGGAACATTGGTCATTTCCACTGCCGGTTTGCTTGTTCTGGCACCGCTTCTGGGCAGCATCCTGAAACCTGTGGTCGGTCCCGTTTTTGGCTGGCTTGGCGCGGACCCGGGCGTCTTCGGAGGCATGATTCTGGATCTGGATACCGGCGGAGCAGCACTGGTAAAACAGCTTGCCGAAAGCAATGATGGTTATGCTGTGGGGTTGATCACGGCCTCCATGCTTGGCGCTACGATCACCTTCAACATTCCGGTTGCCATGAACCTGACAAAAAAAGAATACCAAAAGGATGTTGCAAAAGGCATCCTGATTGGTATTATTGCGATTCCGGTGGGGATATTGGTGGGTAGTCTCTTCGCTGGGATCTCTATCAAAGCGATTCTCATCAATCTGATTCCAGTGACAGTGCTGTCTCTGATCATCATTATCTGCCTTTGGAAATGGGAAAAAACCATTGTACGAGTGTTTATTGTTTTTGGAAAAGTGATTCTGGGCATCAGCGTGGCGGGTACTTGCATCGGCGCCCTCTCGGAATTCACCGACTTCACACCATTTCCGAACATTATGCCTCTCGCAGAGGTCTTCGGGATCATCGGCAATGTCGCTGTGATTCTCGCCGGCGCCTTCGTGTTGGTAGAAATCATCACACGTATCCTGAGAAAACCAATGCAAAAGGCAGGCGCCCGAATCGGCGTCAATGAGACTGCAATCAGCGCCCTTCTGATCATCCTGGCAAATGCAATTCCGATCTTCAGCATGATGGAACACATGAACGAAAGAGGGAGAATCGTCACTTCCGCTTTTTGTGTCTCCACTGCCTTTGTCTTAGGCGATCACCTGGGCTTTATCGCAGGGTATGCTCCTGATATGATTGCGGCCATCGTCATCTCCAAACTGGCCGGTGGTATCAGTGCAGTAATCATCGCACTAATGGTTTCGCGGAGCAAAGAAAAAGAGGAACTGTAGGTGAAGTGGTAAAACAAAAGTAGACACTTCAAAAAGAGCGGTCTCACAAGCAGACATTCGAAAGAGTGTCTGCTTTTTTCTTTGGTAAAATGGAAATGGAGGTGGAAATATGGCCAGACCAAAAGGTGGAAAAAACAAAAGA
>JAFRKJ010000054.1 GCA_017431785.1 Bacillota bacterium
ATGGTGGTTCCGGCCAGATGAGATTTTAAGCTTTACAGCGTATTATAACGTATTATAACGCCACTTTTTCGCATGTATCGTCATGTATTCTCATATAAAAGTTTAAAAATCCGGACCATTTCCCGGACCACCTTTACTGATGGATGTTCATCAGATCCTCCGGGTATAGATGGGTGTAGATATTCATCGTAGTCGACAGCTTGCTATGGCCAAGATACTTCTGGACGGCCGTAGGCTTTGCGCCTTTCTCAAAAAGATACGATGCGCAGGAATGCCTGAACTGATGCAGGGTGATTCTAGGAAGACCGGCAGCTGCAATGGCTTCGTCCTTCCTTACGGTGATCGTTGTTTCGCTTAAAGGCCTGATACCGCCGAACACGAACCATTCTTCACCAAATTCCTCAAATTCCATATAGTCGCTGTGAAGCATTTTAAGGCTCTCCAGCGTTGATTTCTCGATAGGGATATTTCTGATGGACGCACGTGTTTTCGGCTTCGTGATGTAAAATCTTGAGGTCTGGTAGTCTTTATTGAGCTTGCTCGTGTATGTCTTGTTGATCTTCATGATTCCGCCGTCAAAATCGATGTCGTTCCATGTCAAAGCGAGGGCTTCACCGAGTCTTGTTCCCTGGAAGAACAGCACTTTGAACAGAGTCTTGTATTCCTGATCGGAGATCTTCTCCAGGAACGAGTCGAACTGATCCTTCGTGATGATCTTTATCTCTTCCTCTTCCGGCAGAACATTTACGGGATCCGTGAATCCTCCTACCCGATCGGGAACATTGTTGATGATGCCGTGATTCTCGTAGGCAAGCCTTACCAGTGTTTTAACGAATCTGTGGCAGCGGTTCTTCCTGGAAGTGGACATGTCTTTTCCGTCCAGATATTTCTTGAACGCCTTATACCGTGGAATGGTCAGCTTTTCTATCTCGACTTTTCCTAGATCGTCCTTGATGTGATCGTACAGAGGCTGATAATGCATATGGGTGGTAGGCTTTACCTTGCCTTTCTGTTCCTCGATATACTCTCTGAAGATGTCATCAAAAGCAATTCTGGATGACACCTCCTGTTTTTCTATCTGCATCAATGCCAATGCCCTGGAAGCTTCGCCCTTTGTAGCGAAGCCTCTTTTCTTTTTGGCATGTTCTATTCCATTTGAATCAGTATAATTGTACTTTGCCGTCCATGTATCATTCTTTTCCTTATATACCGGCATAATAAAACCTCCTTTCTATAAATGGAATTATGTGAATTTATTAATCTGATCATAAGATTTGCATTTTCTGATCAGAACGTATAATATTTAATTAACAGGGGTCGTAACTGCGCGGCCGAGAAAGGTCACTTAGGTGGCCTTTTCTTTTTATGGGACGAATTTTAGGCCTCTTCCTTCGTATAAAGGATAACCATGTATTTTTTCTTCAATGATATAAAACGCCTGATCTTTATGATTATACCGGCAGTATTTGTAAATTGGATAAGCGCATAGATCCGCGACTTCAAGTCCTATATATGATTTTGAAGAATCAAAAGTCCTTTTAGAATTGAAATATACGCCTGTTATCTTTTTAAATTTTTTTGGATCGACATAATATGTTCCCCTGGACATGAGCAGCTTTATAGTATTCAAAACAATATAATCTTCTCTTTTTCCAATACCTTCACAAACTATCATAACCTTGTCATTGTCACCTATTCTGTTTACAATACGTTCCAGAATGTATTCCATGCCAATAGAATATGGTTCTTTTGCATTACTATAGTATTTTTGGTAAAACAGCGCCTTATCAACAAAACAATCAAAAATAGTAATATCCATTTCTTTCATAGCATGATTTAAATCATTGAGAAAGCTATTTTGATCGATCGTATTCTTACTGAAGGGGCCTAGTTGTTTACGGATTTCGTCAGAATGAAGACATACGGTTTTTAGTCCATCTTTATACTCATACATGCCGTTATTCCAATACTTATGCTTGATTTCTACCAATGAAGATGCAATATTGTTGTGATTCTCCCTTGAAATTAACGTTGTACAAATATTAAAATATCTGTCATTTTCATCAATCTTTTTTCCGTAATCAATGTTTTTTACTATATTTTTAAGATTGCTATCCCCGTTCTCGTCCACATATAGTATATAGGTTGCATCATCACTCCATCGGTCAGCTCTGGTTGGCTTGTCGCGCCAGTTAATCTTTTTCCCTTCTTCCATCTTCCTATCCTCCGATCTCCTGCCTGAACTCCTTCACGATATACTTGAGCAGTCCCACCATTTTGAAATCCATATCCTCCGTGATTTCTATAGGCATGTAGTCGCTGTTTTCCGATACAAGGAACACTTTACCGTCCTTGATCTTTACACGCTTGCAGAAGCATTTCTCGTTGTTTAAGGAGAAGGTGCCGACCATGTTGTTCTCAGGCGTATTGCACTGTTCAAAGACAAGCAGATCTCCGTCGTTTATATCTACGCCGATCATGGAGTCTCCCTTAGCGATCTGGCCAAAGTATTTTTTATGCTTGTTGAATCTGTAAATGGAAGCAGGGAGGACGATGTAATCGATGACCTCATCTTCGTCCCAGGATCCGGATCCGCAGGAAGCAGGGATGTATTCGAAGATAGGGAGCTGATAGCCTCTGTATAGATTTATAGGAAGAAGATCTTCCATGCCTTCATATCCCATCAGTTTCTGTGGGGTAGTGTGTAAAGCTTTGGCAAAAGCTTCTATCTTAGACTGACTTAGATCTACTTCGCCGTTTTCAATTTTTGCGATGCTGCTTCTGGATGTATAGCCGGTTAATGCTGCAAGTTCTTCTTGAGACATACCAAGCAATTTTCTTAATCTGCGTATATTATCGTATAAAACCATATAAATATCCTCCATTGATTATTCCTTAAATGATGTTGGGTAATTATATATTAACAACCATGTCCGTAAAATTCAACAAATTTATAACTAATTGAATAAAAGATGTTGACATACATTCACAAAAAGACTAAGATGAAAGTGTGAATTTAATTCACTTAAAAAGGAGATGGGACATGACAGATACTTTTGAATTAGAGAAGGTGATACGTCAAAACGGATATACGAAGAAACAGATTGCTAAAGAAATCGGTCTCTCTGAACAAGGCTTTTTACTGAAGCTGAATAACAAGCGCGAGTTTAAAGCCAGCGAAATACAGAAAATATGTATTTTGTTAAAGTGCAGCAGAGACATTTTTTTTGTTTCAGAAGTGAATTTAATTCACAGTTGACAAAACAGAGAGAGAGAGTTAACCTAAAACTACCGTTCTTTGAAATCCATATACGAGTTGATTTATAAACAAAAGCCACAAGTGGTGACGCACTTATGGCTCCGGCAGGATTTGTTGCTTATTGCAGGCTGCACCCGTTTGCCCGGCTGGTATGCCCGGAAGGAGATCCGTTCACGATCTTTCTTGGCCTGTATAACCACTTAGCAGTTCTGCTTCTGCTTGCCCTCGATGGTTAAACAGCGATGTGGTTGTCGCTATAAGCCGAGGATGGTGACATTAAGTCCGAGATAGCAGTAATAACTGTCACTGGGCATCACCTCCTTCTAGCCGCAGAAAGGGCAACCTCATTATAAGTCAACTCATATATGGGTTTCAAAAGGTAGTTCTCATTGACCTGCACATCATCCGGCTCATAGATTATCTTCCTTAAATGATTTCAATAATGATTCCTGTAAATGATCCGACATATAAAAGTTCTTTTTCTGCAAAGGGTGGTGTGCAGCTCAATGGGAGGTGGTTGATGAAAGAAGTACTGAAAGACACAAGAGACTCTATTCTGAGAAATCCTTATATGACTGCAAACGATGTCTATAAGGTCCTGCCGGTAGGAAAGAACCAGGCAACGAAGATGTTCAACGATCTATACGCTGAACTTGAAGAAAAGGGGGTGAAGCTGTTCCAGAGCAGACCGAGGACGATCCCTACAAGGGAATTCAAGAAAAAGTATTTATAAAAAAAGACGGCATCTTAATGCCGCCGAGTAGATAACCCCTTACAAAATTATCTACTCCTATTTTACCACAGTGAAAGGAGATTTATGAAGTTATTACTTGCATTAATGAACTATGAAGAGCCGTTATGCACGGCGATCGGGCTTGTTGCAGCGGCGATAGGTCTGTTCCTAGCAGGAAAGGAAATGAGGAAGGCACATGATAATCAATAACGAAACAGGCGAGATCATCGAAGAATCCGAAGAGAAAGGCGAAAACTATCAGCTCGCAAAGAGAGAACTGAACGAACTGGCCATTTTCGATGAATGGCTGGAAGTCAAAGAGAATCTTGAAACCGCAAAGGAAAGGTTCGATATGGTGGACAAGCCGTTCCGGAAGGCAATGGCGGATCTGTTTGAGAAATTCTCCATCAAGAGACTGGAGAACGACTATATCGACATCATCCAGAAGAACGGATATATGAAGTCATCCTGGGATGAAGAGAAGCTGAAGGCATTCATCTACCGGAACGGAGCCGATCCGAAGGACTTCAAGACGGAGAAATGGCAGAATGGAACGCTGCAGATCAAATACAAGGAGTAAACATGGAAGAGAAAACATTCAAAACGCTTTATGCGATAGATGTCAACAGCAAGACGGAGAAGAAAGGGAACCTTACCTATCTGTCCTGGGCGTGGGCCTGGGCCGAATTCGTCAAGGTATGTCCCGATGCACACTACGAAGTAAAGAAGTTCGGTGAGGAGCAGAAGCCGTATCTTTACGATCAAAACCTCGGTTATATGGTGTTTACATCGCTCACGGTGGGCAACGATACGAAGGAGATGTGGCTCCCTGTTATGGATCAGAACAACAAGGCCATGAAGGATCATCCATACAAATATCAGGTCAGAAAGAAGAACTGGAACACGGGCAATGTCGAGATCGTGGAACAGGTGTGTGAAGCCGCATCCATGTTCGACATCAACAAGACGATCATGAGATGCCTTACCAAGAACATTTCGATGTTCGGGCTGGGACTGTACATCTATGCGGGCGAAGATCTCCCGGAAGAGATCAGAGACGAGCAGAAAAACGAAAGGTGGGATGGTCTTGAAGTCAATAATTTCAAACGATAGAAAGTGCATCGTTTGCGATTCGACAGTGAATCTTCACAAGCACCACGTCTTCGAAGGAACGGCCAACAGATCCAAATCCGAAAAGGACGGCTGCTGGGTGTATCTCTGTTCAAGGCACCATAACGGATCGAACGCCGGTGTTCACTACAACAAGGTATTCGAGATGAAACTCAAGCAGGATACCCAGAGGGCATGGGAGAAGATCTACGGAACAAGGGAAGACTTCAGAAAGAGATACGGAAGGAGCTACTTATGAGAACGATAGCCGAAACCAAATTCATCGGGAATCAGGCGCTTGTAAGTGCTCCTGTTCCGTTCAATCTGGATGACGGAGAATACCTCGTTTCCATTGAACCGAAAAAGAAAAAGAGATCTCTGGATCAGAACCGCTACTTCTGGAAACTTGTAGGGGAGATAGCGAAGAAGGAGAACGGAGATCTCTCGGATGTCGACACATTGTACACGAATCTACTGCAGATGGCGGGTGCGAAATACGAATCGCTCATCATCAAGCACGAAGCGCTGGAGCGATTTAAAAGCCTCGTACGGCACGTTAAGATCATCAAGCAACAAGTAATCAACCATGAGCTTTACGACACCGTATGGGCTTTCTACGGCTCCTCACAGTTCGATACGAGCGAGATGGCACAGCTGATAGACACGACTTTGAAATATGCGGAAGAAGCAGGAGTTCCGGATGTGAATTCCTACTGGAAAGGGCTGCTGAATGATTAAGTATCTTAAGGGATATCTTGATACCGACTGGCGCACGAATGACAGGATATTATACTTCCTTCAGCACGTGGCCAAGATAGACATCAACGAAAGGGAATTGAGAGATTACTTCGCCCAGTTCAACGAAAAATACGAATCAGGCGATACGGAAATGTTCATCGCACATTCCGGTTATGGATACAAACTGACGTCGGATCCGGAAGAAATCATGAGATCTCTGGAGGATGATTACAAGCGTTCCATGAAGATGCTGAAAAGGTATTACCGTTGCAAGAGAGCCCTGTCTGAGAAGAACCAGTTCGCCCTGGATCAGAAGGAAACGGATCTCTACGAAGCGGTCATGAGGATGGGCGTATGAGTTTCATAAAACTTGACAGAGCCTTGCTGAACTGGAGATACGCACACGATCCGAACTATGTAGCGTTATGGATTCATATTCTTCTGAAGGTCAATTACGAGCCTACTGAATATGAGGATGTGAAGCTGGATAAAGGTGAATGCATCACATCCGTAAGGAACCTTGCAGTAGCTACTGGATTAAGCGATCAAAAAGTACGAACGATCCTCAAGCACTTAAATGGCGAAGAATTAACAATCAAATCAACAAACAGATTTACTCAAATAAAGGTGAATAAATGGGCGAAATATCAATGTTCTGATGGTGAGTCTAACAAAGAGATTAACAAACGATCAACAAACGATCAACAAACGATTAACAACAGAATAAGAAATAAAGAAAACAAGAAGTTAAGAAATATATATATTGACGCATTGCCCGTTTACGATACCTCCATAAACAAAAACATAAGCAGTGAAGAAGAACAGGAGCTTCTTTCACTAATGGGGAGGAAATATGAATCTTAAGGAATTCATCATAGACACATTCATTGACAATTCCATAGAGTGGGATGACGGCAAGGTGAATGACATGAGCGAGCAGATAGAAGACTATGCCAGGAAGAAAGCTTCCGGCAGCAGATGCATAGCCATCAGCGATGATGAAATTAGGCAGTTCATCATAGACAAGAGGGAGCTGCTTGAAAAGATGGCCAAAGAGAAGGCTGAAGCGGAAGCAAGGAGAATCGCATTCGAAGAGGAAAAGAAAGCGAGAGAAAAGGAGCTTAAGGAACAGAAAAGAAGGGAGAAAGCTGAAGAGGAGAAGCAGCCATATCAGCTGAATCTGTTCTGATGGAAGTAAGGGATCAACTGATAAACGCTGCATTGAATATTGAGGGGAAGCTTGTCTACAAGAAACTGAAGAACAGATACCGCATCTACTGCATGAAATGTAACAGATACGAGTATGTATCAAATGAAGAATTCAGGCAGATCCAGGCGGCACAGGTTTGTCCGATGTGCTTCCAGGATGTGAAGCCTTCAAGGATGCAGGAACATTGGATGTGGAGATACATCTGCGACGACAACTTTAACGGATATGTTGTGGATATGACGTTCCGGTTCGGAAGAAAGCCGAAGGCAGACATCAAACATGTGCTGCGCTATCTTGGGGGAGACAACATCGAAACAAGATACATACAGAACTGCATGACATCTCTGTCGTTCGATCCGAAGAACGATCAGTGGAAGATCAGAAAGGGAAAGGCAACGCCTTATCTGTGGAGATTCTATTCGCTGAATCAGTCCATGCCGATTTCTAGCAAGAAAGAGTACATCTATGCTGCCTTTTCCGACCGGGGAGTCATGGACAACGAAGTGGATGAGATGACCAAGTCGAACCAGAAACGGATATTCATGAAGAACCTTCTGAGCGGAAAGCAGATGGAATTCGTAATAGCCTTCGATCTGAAATCCTACGATGAAGTCTATAAATACCGTGCATATATGAAGAAAAACAATCCAAATCCGAAAAAAGTATTAAATGTGCATTATTTGGATTATCTTCACAGGAACGGCATAAATCTTCGTGACTACTACGATTACTGGGAGCAGTGCAAATTGCTTGGCTACAAACTGGACAAGCCTAAAGATTTCCAGAACAGACATTATCACTACAGTGAAGCCATCAAGGCGAAGAAGGACAAGGCATACGAGGATGCGGTCAAGCGCAGATACAAGGAACTGATGGACAAGGCATACGGATCCGGAAAGGTATCTATAGAGGCGTTCAGATCCGGAAACGAGATAAGAAAGTGTGCAAAGAAGCTGCACAACTGCATCGCATCGATTTATCTGCCTTACTATGCCAAAGGGGAAACGGATCTGTACCATCTTGATGTCGACGGAATCATGACGGTAGCCATCGAAGTAAGAAACAACGAGGTCCAGCAGGCAAGGATAGCACACAATATCGGCTGTCCTAAAGATCTGATGAAGCACATCAGGAAATGGTGCAAAGAGAACGAATTCTCGATAGGAGATCACTTATGACAAGAACATTCAAATATGCGGAACTCAGGAAGAGACTTGATAAGGAGAGGACGGATCTGGGCAATAAATGTCTGGATCTGTCCGAAGATCTGTCAATGATCCATTCCGAAGTTGACAGAAGAGCGTTTGACAGGATGATGGGGGATCCTCTTGCACATCTTGATTCGATGCTGGGAATGCTCAAGAAAAAGAGCTTCCTGGAGGTGCAGAATGCTGACAAGTAGCCAGAGGGATATCCTGGCAGGGATAATGACATTCGATGTCCTATACAGAACCGAAGATCTTGATATCAACGATATCATTACGATCTACGAAACAAACAGAGAGGCGGTTGAATACTATGCTGTGGGCAGAAACGAGCAAGGAAGAGAAGAGAGCCTTACGTGAATGGGCGATGTGCCAGACAGGAGTCTTACGAGCCTATAAAAAAGGCGAGATAAACGGAATGGAATACAGGTGGTACAAATACCGCTTGGAAGATTTGCTGGACAACATAAAGGAGTTCTATGACGGAAAGTAATTTTCAAGGCTTCTATTCAACGGAAAAGCCGAAAGATGGGGAGTGTGTAGGTTGCGAACATTACGATGGAAAGTATTGCTTATTCTTCTATCACAACTTCGATGGCAAACCGATAGTGCCGAAACGGACAAAAGGGGGATGGTGCGAATTCTATGAAAGCGATTCTAGTAATTGATGAACCTAAAGATTGTTTCACTTGTGAGTTAGGTGGTTCAAAAGTTTGTATAGGTGGGTGTCCTCTTAAACCATTGCCGAGTTTTAAAGCGGTAGACCTAAACGATATAAGGGATGTTGTGATGTTCTGCCACGGTTGGAATACATGCCTCGCAGAGATAACAGGAGAAACAGAATGAAAGCAGAAACAGTAATAGAAGTTGTTGAAACATTGGTTGGTGAAGTTGATGCCGTTGGTTCAACGCATATTGATGAAAAAAGGCGTGAAAACCTATTTGTGATGATAGAAGTCTGCAATGCTTTGCTCGATGACATTTATATAGCATCGAAAACAAAAGACTATCCACAATACTCAATGAAACAAATCGGATGTCACGCTTATGCATTCATAGAGGATTTGGCAGAATGGTGCAAAGAGGTGCTGGAAGAAACAGAATGAAAGCAATACTAGTGATTGATGTTGAAGAATATGGCGATTACTATGTCGATGTTTATCGCAAAGATTATGGTGACAGATTTGAGGGAAGATATTATCTAAAACCGATGCCAGAGAAGAAAGAAATTGATAAAACTCTTAAATTTGGAGGATATGAAAACATTATTCAAGAAGCGTTAGCAAGAGGATATAACGCCTGTCTGGAGGAGATTGAAAATGACTGAATCTACTGACACGACTATAGAATTTGAAATCCAATACCTTAAAGGTGAAATAAAATCAATGCACTCGGTGGGTATGCTTGTTCCGTCTAGGATGTATGAGAGATTGCACAGACTTGAAAAGAAGAGAGCAAGAGAAAAGCGTGATGTTGAGAGGATGCAGAATGAAAGACTGTAGGAAATGTCAAAAGTGGGAAACATGCCCATGCGGAGAAAATGGTCATCGCAAAGAAACATCAATAGGGTATTCCATTGGTGAATGTAAGGATTACAAGGAGAAACAGAATGAAAATTATTATCATCAATAATTGTAATGATTGCCCATATGCACAGTATGGTGGCTTAGGTGTAATCTGTCGCAAACTAAAAGAAATTGGCAAATATGATGTTCCTTATGATATGGATGATTGCCCTCTTAAACCTATGCCCAAAGAGTTAAGTACACCTTACATGTTCAGACAGGAAATGATAGCACTTGGCTTACAAAACAAAGATGGAACTGTTTCTGTTTATTCAGAAGATTACATGTATGGTTGGAACGATTGCATTAATGAAATAACAGGAGAAACAGAATGAGTGGGATTTTTGAAAACAAAAAGAACAATACCGCAATCGCAATAATGCACGTTCCAAAAAGGAAGAACAAAGCACTTTGCGTATTTGAAGAGCCGAATGAATGGATTGTTGTTGCGACATTTCCCAATAACAGACAAGCGTTTATATTTGAAAAGTACCTTGAAAGATTTTTAGGAGAAACAGAATGATTTACACAAATAATTTTATAGGGAAAAAGCAGATGGTTAAAGACTTAGCAAAAATCTATGAAAAAATTGCTTGGTCAGATATTGCTGATATTGATGTAAAAAAATATACGAATATTAAAAATGGGCATAAAGTAGAGTTTGTTTTGCTGACTTGGAGCAATGGTGCAATTAGTACAGCAAATAATGCAATGAATTCATTATCAGCAACCGCTAGAAACGTAGCACGGATGCTGGACGGCGGAGTGTATGAAAACCTAGATCTCTATAAAGAAGTGATGAGTTCTGATGAATGGGTTGAGGAGATAGAAAAATGAAAGCAACAAAAGAAGCAATAGAGCGTAAAGCAATAGACATATTGCTGAATAACAATGAAAGAACTTGTGATTTCTGCGATGGCAAAAAAAGAAAAATCTGTTGCGATTGGGAATGTACCAAAATGCTGATGGCAACAGCCCTTGAACAAGCGGAACAGGAACTATCCAAACCTACACTTACCGAGCACGAAAGGGTAATTTTGCAGAATATTGAGGAGCCGTTTCAATACATAGCAAGAGACAGCGATGGTGATTTGGAAATTAGTAGATTCAAAATGGTCAAATCTGGTCTGTATTGGGATGATGCTACCATAGAACAATTTCCGTTCAAAAAACTATTCACATTCATCACTTGGGAAGATGAAGAACCTTACAACATAGAGGAACTGTTGGGAGAAACAGAATGAACGAATATGCCAAAGAACTGGGTGAAGTCCTGAAGACATTCGATGTACAGAAGTTAAGACATTTCATTCTGGAACACTGGGACATGTATAGGCATCTGACCGCTCCGGAATTAATTAACGATGACAGCTGGCTTAAAGGCTGTATGGCAAAAATGATACTTGCAAGGATCGATATGCCTGATGATCTGCGTGAAAAAGCTAAAGAAGTATTGGATGAATTGGGATGGGACTATGAAATCTATTAAAAGGAGGACAGAATAATGCAGACGGCGCTGTTCAATTTCTATTGCCTGGTGATCCTGTTCGGATCCCTGACGATAGTTGTGATCGGAATAATAGGAATCATTAGGATGGAAGGAATCTACTTCTTCGGAAAGGATCTTGTGGAAGACGTAAGGAAACTGAAGGAAAGAATAAAGGAGAGCAGCAATGATAAATCTGAATAGTGTGGTGCTTGTAGGAAGACTTACGAAGGATCCGGATATGAGAATGACCCCGAACAATATTCCGGTATGCCAGTTCAATGTGGCTGTAAACAGGCCGAAGAGGAAGGGAGAGGATGAAACAGCGGATTTCATCCAGTGTGTTGCCTGGAGGCAGTCCGCAGAATTCCTGTCGAATTATGCTTCTAAGGGAGCGATCGTATCAGTAGAAGGAGAGATCCGTACGAGAAACTATCTTAATCCGCAGGGAGAAAAGGTGTACATAACCGAAATACTCGCCGACAAAGTGCAGATCATCTCCAACAGACAGGAAAATCCGGTACAGGAAGCGGTCGAAACGGCAGCAGTAGATAGCTTCAACAACGGTCTTGTGATTGAGGAACAGGAACTCCCGTTCTATTGATATGCCGACAAGGAAATATGTTTATTCCGTTTATGACGGGGACGAACTGATCGCCCAGGGAACGGAAGAGGAGATCATGGATTTCCTTGATGTGGCCGATTCCACCGTGAGATATCTGGCCAAGAAGGGAAACAGGCTGAGAAAGAACGGATATACGGTATCCAGGTACAGCGAAATACCGGAAGAACAGATCTGGGATCTCGTGGATGATGACGGAAACGTAAGATTCTCCGGGAACGAAAGGGAGATCTCCAGGAAGTTCGGATTCAAGAGAGGCAATATATCGCAGTCCTATGGAATGAAACGGAAGATCTCCAGCAAGTATCGTATCTTCAAGCACGGAGACTACATCGAACCGGAATACCATGAAAGGACCGTGGATATGGCTGTCATGCTGAGAAACGAGGGAAACACGCTCTGCGAGGGCAGAATACTGAACAGAACACTGAAAGAACTTAAGAGGATGGGGATAGAGGTGGACATATCGCCAGCGGTCGTGTTCAGGGGAGACTATGTTCTGACAAGGAGGGTTTAATGAAGGTAGAAGCATTCAAGGATCTATTGAAACACTATTACGACTATCAGATGAGCATCCTTCAGATCAAGGAAGAGCTAGATGTTCTGCTGTATGAAATGACTGGTGTAAAAGGCATATCCTACGACAAGATCCCTTCCTCATTCAATCCGGAAATATCAGAAGACAGAAAACTGGATTTTATAGAAAGGCTGAATGAGAAGGAGGCCGAACTGGACTTTACATATGCTGCCATCAAGCTGATAGAGATGAAGCTGTCAAAGATGACGGAAGAAGAAAAGACCCTCTGTGTAGAAATACTGAACAGGAAAATCACTTATGAAGAAGCCGGAAGAAACAACAAGTACAGTACTTCAAGGATGTGGAAAATAGTTAAAGAAAACCTCAAAAAAGTCTTGTAATTATATTGACATACGTATAAATAGGAGTATAATTATAAGTGTAAGGAGGTAAGATGAAGGCTAAAGAAATCCTCAAGATATTAAAAGATGATGGATGGGTGGAAGTCAGACAAACAGGATCGCACAAACAATTCCATCATCCGAAAAAGAAGGGAACGGTAACATTGTCATACCATTCCGGCGGAGAAGATATCCCGATCGGAACCGCAAGAAATATCTTGAAACAAGCAGGCTTGAAATAAGCCTTACTTGTTATGCCTTTTGAAGAAAAATGAAAACAATTACTTATTTAGCAGTTATTGAACCAAATGGAAAAGGACAATATGGAGTGTATTTTCCGGATCTGCCTGGATGTGCTTCATTTGGGAACAATTATGAAGAAGCCTTTAAGAATGCTCATGAAGCGTTGAATCTCCACTATTATGGGATGAAAGAAGATGGTGAAGCCATTCCTGATCCGACCGACGTGTCAACATGGTCAAAAGAAGATATCGAAGGGAATATAATTGCTCCTATTACGATTAATCCGTCGCTCTTCAAAAAGCAGATGGAAAGCAAGAGAGTAAAGATCAACTGCACAATCCCGCTTTGGCTGAAGAATGCCGGCGAGGAAGCCGGAATCAATTTCTCAAGATTATTGGAGAAAGCGGCAGAAGAAGAGCTTCAAATGTAAAGAGGAAAAATTTTCCTAAAAAATCGTGGTAGAATGATAATATAAGAAAGTATAAAGACAGATATCCTCTGTCTTTTTTTGTACAATGGAAAACATATTTTACTTCAGAATAATCTCTGCAATAGGGGGGACGGAACAGTTCCTGTACGAAATCGCAAAGAAATACAGTGATCTGGACATCACTGTTTTTTATGATTCGGCCGATCCATTACAGCTGAGAAGATTGAAAAAATATGTTCGCTGTCGCAAGAGGACCCCGGGAGAGAAGATCAAATGCAGATATGCCTTTTTCAACTTCAATATAGACATGATCAATGATGTAGAAGCGGAAAGGTATTACTTTATCGCGCATGCGAATTATGAAGCCCTGGGATACAAACCTCCAATTGAGCATCCGAAACTGACCCATTTCATAGGTGTTTCGGATTTTTCAAGAAGGAAGCTCGATGAATACGGCGAACTGCTTGGAAGGAAGATCAAAACGGAACTGTGCTACAACCCGCTGACAATGGAGAAGCCGGAGAAAGTGATCAGATTGATCTCTGCAACAAGACTTGATGACAAGGTCAAGGGAGGGCAGAGGACCTTAATCCTGATCAATGCCCTGGATGAATATGCCAGGAAGAACGACAGGCAGTATCTATGGCTGATATTCACCAACCAGACGCAGTTGAGGATAAACTCCCCGAACGTCTGTCTGATGGAAAGAAGGATAGATATCCGTCCATTCATCGCTGATTCGGACTATCTGGTCCAGCTGTCAAACGATATGGAGACGTACTGCTATTCGATAAACGAGGCATTAAGCTACGGTGTCCCGGTGGTTACCACGCCATTGAGTGTGATGAAGGAACTGCCGATTACAGAAGAGATGTGCATCGAATGCGACTGGGACATGACCAACGCAAGAAATGTGGCAAAGGAGATCTTCGAAAGGAGAACAAAGAAGTTTACCTACACACCGCCTGCAGACAGATGGAAGGAGATCTTGTCAAATGTTCCTTCCGATTATTCCGAAGATGAAACAAACATAAGAGTAAGAGCCACGGATGCATGGAAAAGGAACGGCATCCAGGATAAGGAAACATCAGACATTCCGGAATCCGGAAGCGAATGGACCGTAAGCGAAGAGAGATACGATGAACTCAGACTGTATGAAGCAAGGAACGAAGTTCATCTGATAGACAAGGTATGAGCAGAAACAGACCAGATAAAGACGGAAAGCATCAGGTACAGTTCAACAAGAACAAGAAGAAGATTTATGCTACCCAGACGGTATGCGGGATCTGCGGACTCCCCGTAGACCCCACCTTAAAATACCCCCACCCCTTAAGCCGGTGTATCGATCATATCGTACCCATAGCGAAAGGCGGACACCCCAGCGACATCTCCAACCTGCAGCTGGCTCATTGGATCTGCAACAGAGAGAAGTCAGACAAACTGCTGAGACCGATCCAGATCAAGGAACAGGAGGCCGTCGGAAATAACACCCTCCCCCTTACGGTGGATTGGAAAAGGTACAAAAGCAGCAAAGAAGAGACGCTGATCAATTAATTTCTATTAAGCTGTTTAAACACAGAGATATAGGGGGCTATAGACCCGGAGGGAGGGGCTTCCGAGCTTCAGCCCGCCGTACTGGGTAAAAAAACACATGAAAGGAGCTATATGGCCGATCTTAAAGGAATGGAGTTTCTGAAAAAGAAGCTCAATATCAAACAGACTCGTATAAAACTGAGATATTCGTACTATGAGATGAAGAATATCGCTTTTGATTTCGGGATCTCTACACCGCCGGATCTGAAGAGCTGGAATTCGTGCCTGGGCTGGTGTGCGAAAGCGGTAGATTCGCTTTCCGACAGACTGCAGTTCAGAGACTTCAAGGATGACAATTTTGATCTCATGGAGATCTACCAGCTAAACAATCCGGACGTACTGTTCGATTCTGCGATTTTAGGAGCATTGATCAGTGCGTGTTCGTTCATCTACATCAGCAAGGATGAAGACGGATATCCGAGGCTCCAGGTAATCGATGGCTATAACGCCACCGGCATCTTAGATCCTTTTACGAACATGATGACGGAAGGATATGCGGTGCTGAGCAGGGACAACAACGGCAACATCATCGAGGAAGCCTACTTTGAACCTGGAAGGACCACATTCTACAAAAACGGCAAAGCGTATCTGAAAGAAGAGTACAAAGCGCCTTATGCCATGCTTGTCCCGGTGATCTTCAGACCGGATGCGATCAGACCGTTCGGCCATTCCAGGATCTCCAGAGCATGCATGTCCATTACCGGATCCGCACTCAGAACGATCAAGAGATCCGAGATTGCTGCCGAGTTTTATTCATATCCGCAGAAGTACATTGTCGGTTTAAGTGATGACAGTGACCTTGCCGACAAATGGCAGGCAACAATCGCCACTCTTCTGGCCATCACAAAAGACGAAGACGGTGAAAGACCGATGGTCGGTCAGTTCACGCAGCAGAGCATGCAGCCGCATGTCGACCAGCTGAGGATGTTCGCTTCGTTGTTTGCAGGCGAGACCGGGCTGACGCTGGACGATCTGGGATTCGCTACGGAGAATCCTTCAAGCGCTGATGCAATAAAGGCAGCGCATGAGAACCTTCGCCTGACGGCAAGGAAGGCACAGAGGACGTTTGGAACGTCCTTTTTGAATGCCGGCTATCTTGCGGCATGCGTAAGAGATGATTTTTCCTTCAACAGAAATCAGCTGTATCTGACCAAGCCGAGATGGGAGCCGATCTTCGAACCGGATGCATCGATGCTTTCTCTGATCGGAGACGGAGCCATCAAGATCAACCAGGCTATTCCGGACTACTTCGACAAGGACAACCTGAGAGATCTGACGGGAATAGACTATGAATGATGCGCTGGAAAAAGAGATCAGCAGGGATCCGGAAATAAAGGCTTTTCTCAAGAAGCTTGAAGAAGGCAAGGCAACACAGTCTGATGTCTCGCTGTACGGAGCGAATCTTGGCGAATGCATTGGACGGATCATAAACAGAAACATCGATAGGGATATGTCCTGGGATGAACTCAACGGTATGGCAATGCCTTTGTTTGAAGAAGTCTACGAAAAGATGTTTGAAGCGGCATCGATCGTGCAGAAGCAGGAAGATGAAAGGGATAATATCGGTATCAAGCCGATCAAACCGGAATTTCCGAAGCAGAAGATCCACGATCTGATATACAAGATATACACGGTTTTGAAGGAGCAGGAGGATGGCAATTAATTTAGAAAGATTCATATCAAATGCCTGCTGCAATTCGTGCCAGAGTTTCTACGACTATTATGTGGAAGCCAATGTCAGATTCAGATCCAGACTTGGGATGAAGGCCGTTATCATCAGAAGGCAATTGGGGCACTGCTGTGACTGGTGTGCATCACTGGCGGGAATATATGATCCATCAAATGCTCCGGACAACATCTACAAAAGACATGAGAACTGCAGATGCCTTGTGACAAGCAAAACAGAAAAAGGGTATCAAAACGTTTGGAACAAAAAGATTTATAAGACACAGAGACAGGCAAGAATAGAAAAAATAAATGAAATAAAGGATCGTTCCAACAAGTTGGCAGAAATTCAAAAACGCATGTATGATATCGATATTCGTAAGGAAACGAGATACAAGGATGTTACAAAGCAATATCTATCTGATGCTACTCCAGGCAAAGGGAATGTCGATTATGATGATAAATACGAGTTTAATAAGTATTCCTTGAATGAACGAAGAAACGCAGAATTAATTCATAGAATACTTGGTGGAGATATTTTTCTGATTAACCATACGAATTATAGTTATATGACATCAGATTATATATGGAACGATGCTTATTGGGAATTAAAAAATCCAGAGTCGTTAAAAGGTATTGATAAGTTAGTACAAAAAGGACTTAAACAGATAGCAAAAAATCCTGGTGGTTTGATTATTGATATAGGTGATTATAATTTTTCTATGGATAAAGTAATTGAAAAGATAGAAGGCAGGCTTTTTAGAAAAGAAAACGAGAATATGGCTTTAGATGTAATGCTTGTTAAGAAAAATAGAGTAGTAAAAGTGATCAGATATTAAAAAAGGCCTACCGCCAACCAAGAAGGGTCGACGCCAGCCTTACTTATTATATATCATATTTGGCTTTTTTATTCAAGATACAAAATGTTTTTTGGAGGAATTCATATGCACAACATCAGAGATCCGGTAATCCCATTTTTGATCATGTGATTTGGAAACAAGAATAGGGAATCAGTATCCCACACAGTCTTATGTGCTGCCATACAGAAAGTCTCACGGAAGCGAAGCTGTAGAACTATACAGCAGGACCGGAAGACAAGCGCAGGAATGGCAGCAGCTGCTGTTGGAAGACATTCTCGCATACAACGAGGATGATCTCTTCGTTCATACAAAATACGGATATGCGGTGCCGAGACGTAACGGCAAGAACGAGATAGTCATAATAAGAGAAATGTGGGGTCTGATGAACGGTGAGCACATACTGCACACGGCACACAGGACATCCACATCCCATTCAGCATGGGAAAGGCTTCTGGATCTGCTTGTCATGGCAAATATCCAGGTCGTTTCTTCCTACCGTGCAAGCGGAAAGGAATTGATAGAAATCTATACAGGAGGGAAGATAGAATTTCGCACCAGGACGTCAAAAGGAGGTCTTGGCGAGGGATTTGACCTGCTGGTAATAGACGAGGCACAGGAATACCAGGATGACCAGGAATCGGCCTTAAAATACGTTGTATCGGATTCCAAAAATCCACAGACTATATTCTGCGGAACGCCTCCGACGCCTGTATCGGCGGGAACCGTGTTTACGAAGTTCCGGAAC
>JAFRKJ010000055.1 GCA_017431785.1 Bacillota bacterium
ATCTTGCGGGATGCTCGGTAGGAGCCAGTAAAAACAGTCATTTTTTCAAAAAATAAAGAGGCTCTGAAATTCTTGGAGTATCGTCCACCCCAACATTCTTAACAGAGCCGTTTTTCCGATATTTCGGTTCCGGTTTTCGAATGTTTGGATTTCGGTACATCGCTGTGAAAACGCTTGAGCCCTTGCTAACACTGGGCAAAACAAAAGAGTCGGAATTGTGTAGTTCACAATTTCGACTCCCATTCATTTGGTTGCGGGGGAAGGACTTGAACCTTCGGCCTCCGGGTTATGAGCCCGACGAGCTACCAACTGCTCCACCCCGCGACGTCATTCAGTTGTTGGATATTGGTACCGGCGACCGGGGTCGAACCGGTACGGGTATTACTACCCACGGGATTTTAAGTCCCGGGCGTCTGCCTATTCCGCCACGCCGGCACAATAAACTCTTTCTAAAAGAATGGCTCCGAGGGTGGGGCTCGAACCCACAACCTACCGGTTAACAGCCGGTTGCTCTGCCATTGAGCTACCTCGGATCACTGCTTATTTTGCCCCGACGGCGAGATATATTATATATCACGACATCGGGGCATGTCAACCTATTTTATCGGTATTCTTAGGAAAAAGAAACTACTGTTTTTTCCTGCGTATCGGTCTCCTGAAACCTTTCGCAGTTTCTCCTTCTTTCACCACTTCAGCAGCCTCAGCGTTCACCTCATCAGCAGCTTCTTCTGTTGCTTCTTCAGAAATCGGTTCAGAACTCTCGTCGGCGGCTTCTGCATCCGCATCTGGAGCATCACTTTCCTCGTCTGCAGCGGCCAATGCAGATTCCGGTTCGAACTCATCCAGCTCTGAAGTATCGAAGCTTTCGCGGCTTTCTTCAGGAATCGGCTCCGGTTCTTCCTCTTCCAGACGCTTGTTCTCTTTCTGGGTGTCCTCCACAATCTGAGCCTGATCTTCTTCCTGTGCAGCCTCGATCAACTTGATTTTTTCAGAATACTTCTTGATGTTCGCACGGTCGTCCTGTTCCTCGTAGATGAGAAGGAGTTCTTTCATGGTTTCCAGATGACTTCCATTGATCATCAGAACTTTCTTGAACTCGGTGACAGCATCGGAAATACGACCAGCCTGAACGTATCCGCGGCCAAGATAATAATGCAAAGGCCACCAGTCTTTGAACTGGCTCTTGAGATAAGGTTCCAGAATCTCCAGTCCTTCTTCGTAGCGGCCTGCACCGATCTTCAGGCAGCCATCTTCGATGGCAACCGGATGCGCGATCTGATTCAGACGCTTTGTGATTTCTCTTCTATCCTTGCCGTTTCTGCCGAACTTCAGATAATCCTGCCATGCCAGCTTAGCCTTGCCGTACAGTCCCATATTTAGATAGGAATAGCCCAGATAGTAGTATCCCATGGCAAAACGAGGATGTGTCTCTGTCAGAATCTCAAACCAATCTACTGCTTCCGCTTTGAAACGGCCGATGTACTCTTCATTCTTGCTGTGTTCATACATGACACGACATGCACGCGCATAAGAATACATGGCGTGCAGGTAGTCATACTTCATGCAGAGTGCGGCTCTGAAGTGGATACATGCATTGTCCATTTCCCCATTCTCAGCGGCATCTCTTCCTTCTTTCATCATGCCTTCATACAGCTTGTAGTTGTACAGTTTTCTTAGGATCGCACAGTAGTTTTCCGTATACTTGAAGTGCGGATCGCAGCCCATGACCCAGGCCATGTTCTCAGCCAATACCAGAAAGTCAATACCTTTGCCGCCGGCAAACTCTTTTACTTCCTTACGCCGAAGCGGGACTGGGACGCCCTTCATCAGGTGTCCTGCTTTGTTGTTTCTCATGAATTCATCAGAGAATTCAACGAAAACGAATTTATTGAGGTACTTTTTGAAGTACCTGCCGATTCTATCCTCACGGAGCTGGATATCCACTTCTTCCCGCGGACGGATCACTGATCTTGTAACACCCAAAGCCTGAAGGATGTTGCCATCCTCCTTGTGGATCATCTGCTGCTGTTGCTGTTTTTTCGCTTTTCTGCTCATCTTATCTCCTTTACGATGTGCTTATCTTCCAGCGCAAAGCTATAATGCGCGGAACATCTCATCTTTGAACATATGGTTCGACATGGCTTCCCGAATCTGCTCCATCATCCTTTCCTTATCATCAGGCAGATTGCCTTTGAGAGAGAGGTAGTTGGATGCATGATTGCTGCGGAAAACACATTTTCTGGTTACATTCGTATTCTCAAGCATCAGCAGAGTTTCCTTCATGACTTCTTCTGCTGACAAGAGTTCCATCTTACCGCTTTCGATGTCTTTGGCCATCGGAACAGATGGATCAACGATCAATGTGAGCAGCGCCACATAGGAAGGGCTCATCTCACTGATCATCTTCCCGGATTCGATTGCGTGCTCTTCCCATCCAGCCTTGCCTGCAAGCCCTGAGATAAAAGTAACGGACGCTTTCATTCCGCTTGCTTCGATTTTCTTCACGCCGTCAATCAGCTGCTGGCGTGTTTCTCCCTTGTGGATGTCCTCCAGAACTTTCTCGCTGCCGGATTCCGCTCCCACATAGGCCATAGTCAGTCCTGCCTCATAAAGCTGTTTCAACTCTTCATCCGTCTTGCGCAGCGCATCCTCAGCTCTGGCGTATGCCGTCACACGCTCGCACTCCGGGAAGTTTTCCCTGATGTAGTTCAGGATCGGCATCAGCTTGTTCACCGAAAGAGCCAGTGCGTCGCCGTCGCACAGAAAGATACGTTCCACTCTGGCGTAGTGCCTGCGCGCCCAGGCAAGATCCTCCAGAATGTCATCCAGCTTTCTGATATGGAACTGTTTATCCTTATACATGCTGCAGAATGTGCACTTGTTGTGAGTACATCCTACAGTGACCTGCACAAGCAAGCTGTACGCTTCACTTGGCGGTCTGAAAATATTACCTTCGTATCTCATGCAAAACCCTCACAAGTTCTTTACATCTTTTCCGGCGCCTTCATGCAGAGAATGTCAAGTCCGTTTCTGATTGCTGTCTGTGCAGCCATGACCATGGCGACCTTAGCGACCTTCTCGTCTTCATTGTCCACCAGAATGTGCTCATCATGGTAGAACTTGTTGAACGCCTGCGCAATGTCGACCAGATGTCTTGTCACGATGGACGGCTCATACTTCTCTCCTGCTTCCAGGATAACCTCAGGGAATCTGTAGAGCAGTGATGTGAGCGCGTGAGCGCTTTCACCCTTCAGATACTGTGGGTCAAAGCCTTCTTTTGCCTTTGCAACGACTTCTTCTCCTGCGTTTCTGAGGATGCTGCAGCTGCGGGCATAAGTATACTGTACATATGGGCCTGTCTCGCCTTCGAAGTTGAGCACATGATCCCATGAGAATACATAATCCTTGATACGGTAATTGGACAGTTCGTTGAATACAACTGCGCCGATACCGACTGCCTTTGCTACTTCTTCGACCATTTCAGGGTCTGCGTCAGGATTCTTCTCCTTGATGATTTCACGTGTTTTGTCTACAGCGCCATTGAGCACGTCTTCCAGGAATACGACTCTGCCTTCACGTGTGGACATGGTGCCGTCTTCCAGACTGACGAGACCAAACGGTACGTGTACGCAGTCTCTTGCCCACTCGTATCCCATGAGCTCCAGAATCTGGATCCACTGCTGGAAGTGCAGATTCTGCTGTGATGCAACGACGTATATGTTCTTGTAAAAATCATAGGTTTCCTTACGATAAACTGCAGCAGCGATATCACGAGTGATGTACAGTGTCGATCCGTCGGACTTCTGGATGAGCGCAGGGGTCAGACCGTAATCATCGAGACGGACCAGTCTTGCGCCGTCATCCTCTTCCATGAGGCCCTTGTCTTCCAGTTCCTTGACGAAACGAGGCATCTTATCGGAGTAGAAGCTTTCTCCTGCATAGGAGTCATATGTGATGCCCAGCATATCATATACCCTGCTGAACTCCTTCAGTGACTCATCTCTGAACCACTGCCAGATTTCTGTCTCTTCCGGTTCGCCGTGCTCCAGTTTAGTAAAGGTTGCTCTTGCTTCATCTTCCAGGGAAGGATCTTTCTCCGCCTCTTCATGGAACTTAGTGTAATAGCCAAGCAAGGTCTTGATTGGCTCATCAATGACATCCTGCTTGTTACCCCAGTGTCTGTAGGCAACAATCATCTTACCAAACTGTGTTCCATAGTCGCCGAGGTGATTGATTCTGATGACCTTGAATCCAAGATAATCGTAGATCTTGGCGATAGATGCGCCGATAACCGTACTTCTGATGTGACCGATGTGGAACGGCTTGGCGATGTTCGGTGAGGAGTACTCTACAACAACGGGTCTGTCTGCACCGATATCGCTCTTCCCGAAATCGTCACCCTTCTCGATAACCTCTGAAATCACGTCCCCTGCGAAGGCTTCCTTATTGATGAACATGTTCACGTAGGCGTTGACCTGTTCCACTTTCTCAAATATCGGATCATCCGCGATAGCCTCGGCAATGCCTTTGGCAATGAGCGGAGGCGCCTTTCTCAGAATCTTCGCCAGCTTAAAGCATGGGAACGCATAATCACCCATCTTGCTGTCCGCCGGGATTTCAATCATCTTTCTGATTTCTTCTTTCTCCAGTCCTTCTACCTGAGGGGCTATAAGATCTGCAATTTTGTCAACATACTGAAGCATTGTTTCCTTCTTTCCGCCGGGTGTCTGCTTCCCGGACCCTTACTTAAACTTTACAACGGTCACGCCTTCGCCGCCTTCATCAAAGGCGCCGCGGCGGTAATCTTTGATATTCTTGTTTTTTCTGAGCGCAGCTCTGATGCCTTTGCTCAGGATACCCTCTCCACGACCGTGGATAATCGTTACTTCTCCAAGCCCGGAGATAAAAGCATCATCTATATATTTTTCCACATCCATAAGTGCATCGTCAAGGTTTTTTCCCCTGACGTCGATAGATGTTGAGACGGTCTGTGCCTTCTGTCTGTACATGCTGCCGTAGCCGGATGCTCTTTTCTTGCTGATGGTCTTTGGCGCCTTCTGATCGATCAGCATGATATCCTTGATGTTGACGCCGATTTTCATGGCGCCTACCTGTACCTGGAGGTCACCCTTATCGTCAGGCAGTTCGCATATTTCACCGTTCTGCCCCAAAGTCAGGATCTTCACTCTTTCCCCCAGTTTCAGCATCTCCGGATCGACAGGCTTGTCATTCGTCTCCCGTTTGATGGTGTTTCGATTCTTTTTTTCTATTCTGCGGAGTTTTCTTCTGCCTTCATCAAAGCGTTTCGTCCGCTCGCCCATGCTCTCCAACCGTGCGATTTCCTTGAGTTCCTCTCTGAAGTCATCTGCCGTCTCCATCGCCTCGTGAATGATTTCCCGAGCCTCTTCACGTGCTCTCTGAAGTTCCTTATCACGCTTCTCTTCCAGCTTCTTTGCCTTTGCCTCAAGTTCATCCTGTTTGAGCTTCATCTCACGGCTGATGCGCATCGCTTCATCGCGCTCCGCTTCCGCCTGCTTCTTATCCTCTTCAATTGCAGTGATGATGTCTTCGAAAACGATATCGCCGCCTTCCAGAAGTCCCGCCGCTCTGTCTGTGATCTCGTCCGGCAGTCCGAGCTTTCTGGAAATCTCAAATGCATTGGATTTTCCGGGCAGCCCGATTGTCAGTTTATAGGTTGGGCTCAGAGTCTCTACATCGAACTCCATGGAGGCGTTCTCAACGCCGTCTGTCGCTATGGCGTACTTCTTGAGCTCCGTGTAGTGGGTCGTTGCAATGGTGCTGGCGCCCCGCGCGGCCAGATTCTCAAGAATGGAAATGGCCAGAGCCGCTCCTTCTGTCGGGTCTGTTCCCGCACCGAGTTCATCCAAAAGCACCAGGCTCCTTTCATCTGCCTCTTTCATGATTTCCACGATGTTCGCCATGTGGGATGAGAATGTTGACAGACTCTGCTCGATACTCTGCTCATCACCGATATCTGCGAAGACATTCTCATAGACGGGTACTTTGCTTCCCGGGGATGCCGGGATATGCAGTCCGGTCATTGCCATCAGAGAAAGCAGTCCCGCCGTCTTGAGCGTGACGGTCTTGCCTCCGGTATTCGGTCCTGTGACCACCAGTGTTCTATATGTTCCGCCGATGCCGATGTTCACAGGAACAACGGTTTTCTTATCTATCAGAGGATGGGACGCACTGATCAGCTGCAACTCCTCCCCTTCATCAATCAAAGGCTCCGTACCATCCATATCAAAGGACAGCCTGCCCTTGGCGTTGATCAGATCAAGTTCCAGAAGAAGCTTCTGATTGTTTGCCAGATCATGATACAATTCGGAAACACCTGCTGACAGTTCTCCGAGAATGCGGTTGACTTCAGCCTTTTCGTCCAGTTCGAGCTGTCTAAGCTCGTTGTTCATATTAACGATCGCCTGCGGCTCGATAAATACTGTCGCGCCGCTTCCGCTCTGGTCATGGACGATTCCGGGCACTCTCGCTCTGTGCTCCTGCTTGACGGGTATGACGTAGCGGCCGTTCCTGATGGTCACAATGGCATCCTGCAGGATCGTTCTCTCGGAATTAAGGATACTGTTCATCCGCGCTTTGACCGCGTCATTCTGTCTGACAATGGCCCTTCTGATGGTCCTCAGCTGTGTGCTGGCGTTATCGGACATCTCATCTTCCGAGATGATACATCTATCGATTTCTTCTGCAAAAGCTTTATGCACTGCAATGATCTCAACGATGGACTCAATCAGAGGAAGCTCCGGTACGTCGTCCCCCTTCAGGAAAGCTACCGTTCTCTCCGCTGCCTTCATGTTGTAGAGGATGTGCAGCAGCTGACCCATGGTCAGAACACCGCCTTTGCGCGCGAAACCGGCAAGTCCCTCAATATCATAAAAACCACCTACCGGCAAAGGCCCCTTTGCTGAAATGAGCTTCACCGCTTCTGTGGTTTCTTCCTGTTTTTCCTTTATTAGACGTGCATCACAGACAGGCTCAAGCTCCGATATGACTTTTTTCGTCATTTCGGAGCTTGCCCGGTCTTTTAGCATTTCAATGATCTTATCGTACTCTAAAACGTGTAAGGTCTTTTCTCTCATTTAGAATCCGCCGGTACCGTTTTTGTATTTATCCAATTCTTTCTTAAGCTGCAGATTTTCCATCTGAAGATCGAAGAAGCTGCTTTCCAGTTCTCTGCACTTTCCTTCTACTTCTTTGATCACATCTTCCATACCGCTCTGGATCTGAGCCTTTGACTCTTCTGCTGCCGCTTTGAGTCGCTCGATCTCAGCATCCTTGTCACGAAGTTGCTGCATCAGAGCATCTTTCTGTGCAACGATTGCCTGCGTCTCTTCCTTGTACTCTGTGAAGGACTTCTTTGTCTCGTCCCAAAGAGCTACATAGTGCTGCGCATCCTTTTCCAGCTGAATGTTCATGCTCTTCAGCTCTGCCATCTCTCTGGCACTCATTGCCTGCTCACTTGCAATGTTGATAGCTGCAAGAATAGCGACATTCTGAGGGGAGGCGCCTGCAGATTTCGCTGCATCAGCGATTTCGTACATCTTGGCATCTACACGAGCTGCATGGCTGATGATCTCATCCTTTGGAAGATCTCCTGAAATCGTGTAGTCCTGTCCATAGATCTTTACGTTTACTTTGTTGTTTTCCATGATGAATTCTCCTCATACAGAATTAATTTACATGTCTCTCAGAACAGCGTTCAGTCTCTCCTTGAGAGTCTCAAGAACGCTTTCGTGTACATCTGCAACTTCTTCGTCGGTCAATGTCTTATTCTTGTCTCTGTACACCAGAGTGAACGCGACACTCTTCTTGCCTTCTTCAACCTGCTTTCCTCTGTAAACGTCGAAGAGGCGAACACTTTCGAGTATCGATTTACCCTTCTCTCTGATAACATCTTCTATTTTACCAACTTCCATTCCTTCATCCACCAAAAGCGCGATGTCTCTTGATGTTGACGGATATTTAGGAAGCGGCTGGTAGACTATTTCTGTCTTAGCCTTGCGTGTTACTGCGCCGAACATGAGCTCGCAGCAGTATACTCTCACGCCATCAAGGCCAAAGTTCGCTGCAGCATCAGGATGAATTTCACCCATAATTCCCAGTTCTTCGTATTCTTCTCCGGCTGCCTTCATCGCATCGGATGCTTCTACCAGGATCCTTGCACATCTGCCCGGATGATATACGCCGTACTCGGATTCTGCCACAAATACGGTTTTTTTGATACCCAGATTTTCCAGAAGCTCTTCAATGACACCCTTCAGCGCATAAAAGTCACAGCCTTTTCCGTACATTCCGATACAAAGTGCATAATCTTCATCCGGAAGCTTGTCCGGGTTGATCGGATTGTCCATAAAGGTGTTTCCGATTTCAAATGCCTTGACTGTCTCGATGTTTCTGGAGTAGTTTCTGGCCAGTACTTCCAGCATATTCGGCGTCAGGACCGTTCTCATAACGGAAGTATCCTCACCGAGCGGATTGATGATTCTGACAAAGGCTCTTTCCCAGGAATCTTCCGCAATGCGGATCTTGTCCACGCCTGAAGGGCTGACGAAGGAGTAAGTCTGGATCTCATTGAGCCCCATACCACAAAGGGCATCGCGGGCAAGGTCTCTCAGTTCTCTTTCACGAGGCTTTCCGGCTTCTGTATTGGACTTCGGAAGCGTTACCGGAAGTTTATCATATCCGTACATTCTGGCGATTTCTTCAATATAGTCCTCTTCTTCGAGAAGATCCTGACGGATCGTCGGAGGCGTAACTGTCATAATGTCTCCTTCGCCTTCGACCTTGATTTCCAGGCCTTCCAGCATGCGGACCATCTCTTCTCTGCTCAGTTTGATTCCCAGTACGTAGTTCATTCTGCTGACTCTGATATCCAGCGTCTTCGCCTTTTCTGGGTTCGGATAGCAGTCGATGCTGCCTTTGCAAACTTTTCCTGATCCTGTCATCTCAACGAGTCTGCAGAATCTGTCTGCTGCCGCTTCTGCCAGATTCGGGTCAATGCCCTTTTCGAATCTCGCGGATGCTTCCGTTCTCAGTCCCAGCTTTTTGGAAGTGGTTCTGATGCTGCTGCCGAGGAAGTTCGCTGATTCAAGGATGACTGTCTTGGTATCTTCTTCAATTTCTGAATTAAGGCCACCCATGACTCCCGCAATACCGATGCTTCTCTCGGCATCTTTGATCATGAGCATATCCCCTTCCATAGTTCTCTCATTTTCATCGAGGGTGATGAACTTCTCGCCCGGCTTGGCGTTCTCTACGATGATCTTCCCGCCGTGCACTTCTTTGATATCGAAGGCGTGCATCGGCTGACCGTATTCGAGCATGACGAAGTTCGTGAAGTCAACGATATTGTTGATCGGTCTCATTCCTGCATACATGAGCCTCTTCTGGAGCCACCACGGTGACTGTTTGATCACTACATCAGTAATGATTCTCGCAACGTAGCGCTTACAGCTCTCAGGATTCTTGATTTCCACGGAGACGTAATCGCTGGAAGCGCCTTCTCCGTTCTCGTTCTGTATGTCTGTGTCCGGATACTGGAAGTTTCTTCCAAATGTTGCTGCTGCCTCTCTTGCCATTCCCACCTGCGCCAGGCAGTCAGGTCTGTTCGGCGTAATTTCAAAATCAACAACAGCCTGTTTCAGTTCCAGTGCCTCGACGAAATCCATTCCGACTTTGTCTTCGATTCCGTCATATACTTCAGGATCCAGAATCCAGATTCCTTCTCTATGTGCGATTGGAACGACTTTATCTTCAAATCCCATTTCACCGGCGGAACAGAGCATGCCATAGGAAACAACTCCTCTGAGCTTACCCTTCGTAATTTTGACGCCGCCTTCCTGCTTTGGCTGTCCGTGGAGCGGTCCAGGAATATGGCTGCCCGAAAGTGCTACTGGTACATAAGCGCCCTCAAAGACATTCGGTGCTCCTGTAACGATCTGGAGAAGTCCGTTCTCATCTTTGCCTTCCGCATCTGCTTCACCAACGTTGATTCTGCAGATCACCAGCTTATCAGCATCAGGATGCGGCTCGATTTTCTCGATTTTACCTACAACGATGTTCTCGGCGTCTTCGCAGAACCAGTCGCATGTCTCAAGATTCGATCCTGACATGATCATACGGTCGCAGAATTCCTCTGTGCTGACGTCGCTCAAATCAATATAGTCATTTATCCATTCAACAGGTACTAACATTTCCTCTTCCTTCTCCTTTATTTGAACTGCTCGATGAATCTCATGTCGTTTTCATAAAACAGTCTTATGTCATCTACTCCGTATTTCAGCATAGCAACACGTTCCACACCCAGTCCGAATGCAAAACCTGTATATTTCTCTGTATCAAGGCCGCCGACTTTCAGTACATTCGGGTGCACCATACCGCAGCCCAGGATTTCGATCCATCCTGAACCCTTGCAGACTCTGCAGCCTTTACCCCCGCACTTGAAGCAGGACACGTCTACTTCTGCACTTGGTTCTGTGAATGGGAAGTGGTGCGGTCTGAACTTCGTTCTTGTCTCCGGTCCGAAGAGCTGCTTGGCAAAGCTATCCAGAGTTCCCTTCAGGTCGGCCATGGTGATGCCTTCATCAACGACGAGTCCCTCGATCTGGTGGAACATCGGTGAGTGAGTTGCATCCGGCGTATCGCATCTAAAGCATCTTCCCGGTGAAATCACTTTGATTGGAGGCTTCTGCTTCAGGAGCGTTCTGACCTGTACCGGAGATGTCTGTGTTCTGAGCAGGACATCTTCCGTGATGTAGAAGGTGTCTGTCATATCTCTTGCAGGGTGATCCGGACTTGCGTTCAGCGCATCGAAGTTATTGAAAACAGTCTCTACCTCAGGACCCTCAACGATGGAGAATCCCATGTTCATAAAGACTTTTGATATCTCCTCCATGGTAACTGTGAGCGGATGTCTCGCACCCAGCTTTGGCCGTACACCCGGTTCCGTGACGTCGATTCTCTCGACCTTGAACTGGGCTTCTTTGGCCTTAGCCTTCAGTTCTTCAAATTTGCTTTCCAGCATGGACTCGATCTGACCCTTGACGCCATTGACCATCTGTCCAGTGGACTTTCTTTCCTCAGGACTGAGCTTTCCCATGCCCTTGAGGATCTGGGTCAGTTCACCCTTCTTTCCCAGAAGTTTGACTCTCAGTTCTTCTGCCTGTGCCCTGTCTGTTGCTGTTTCAAGCTGGGACTTCGCTTGTTCTAAAATCTTGTTTAACTGATCCTGCATTATTTAACCTTTCCTGCAGCACGTCTCTGACGGACTGATTCATACATGAGCAATCCTGCCGCAACTGCTGCGTTTAATGATTCTATTGTGCCCTCCATGGGGATTCTGACTTTGCTGTCGGCAGCCTGCCTGATTTCATTGCTTACGCCGCTGCCTTCATTTCCGATTACCAGCGCGATATCTCCCGTGAGATCTGCAGTTGTGTATTCCACCGATCCCTCCAGATCACTGGCAATGATCCTGATACCCTGCTCTCTGCAGAGTCTGACCGCTTCTCCAGTCTCTAATCCTTCAAAAACATTAACTCTGAGCAGTGAACCTGCCGCTGCTCTGACTGTCTTTGGAGCGTATATGTCTCCCGTTCCCTTTATTGCGATCAGAGTGCCGAAGCCTGCAGCTTCAGCTGTTCTGATGATTGTTCCAATATTACCCGGATCCTGCAGCCTGTCCAGTATGATGACACCAGTGCCGTCCTCGATCTTCCGGTGCCCAGGTTTGCAGGCCACTGCCAGCACACCCTGTGAGTGCTCCGTATCCGAGACCCTGCTGAAGAGTTCCTCTGCCAGAACGGCGCATCTGCATCCATTCTTCATGCAAAGGTCTTCCAGTTCCTCTGCGGCTGAAGCAGCAGAAGGCTTCTTTTCCAAGGCTTCCTCACTGAGAAACACTGTCTGCAGGCTTTCACCCGACCTGATGGCATCCATAACAGGCCTTGGTCCTTCAATCAGGAACATGCCTGTCTGGTCTCTGTATTTCCTTCTGAGAAGCTTAACAGCTTCTTTATAGGAAGGGTTATCTTTTGATCTAATGGTTTTCATCAGTGAATCCGGTCTTCTTCATAAAAAAGCAGTAGCCGGCGCTGAACCGGCTACCAACTAATTTTTGACGCTATCTTCTGAGGAAGACAGGAATATCATCTTCAGAAATCGTATCGAATTTCGCTGTGTGCTCCACCGGCTTATGTTCACTTTCGAGAGTTGCCTGCTGAACTGGTTCTGCCGGTCTCTCTACTGGAGCCGGACCTGCATCTCTTCCTGGCTCAAATCCGGCTGCAATGACAGTAACTGCGATTTCATCCTGCATCTCTTCCTTGATGGATGTTCCGAGGATGATGATTGCATTCGGATCTGCCTCTTCGTCGATCTGTGAAGCAACTCTGTCAACATCCAGCATGGTCAGGTTCAAGCCGCCTGTGATGTTGATGAGCACTGCCTTGGCACCACTGATTTCTGTCTCAAGCAGCGGACTGTTTACAGCGCCCTTTACAGCGTCGTCCAGCTTGTTCTCTCCTGCGCCGTGGCCCACACCCATGTGTACGACGCCTCTGTCCTTCATGATCGTTGTCACATCGGCGAAGTCCAGATTGATCAGTGCGTCGTCCACGATGATATCTGATATGGACTGAACTCCCAGCTTGAGAACGTCATCTGCCATAGCGAAGGCATCCAACAGTGAAGTCTGTTCTTCGACTGTTTCCAGAAGTTTGTCGTTCGGGATAACTACGAGGGAGTCTACATACTTCTTGAGGAATTTAATGCCCAGCTCTGCATGTTCTCCTCTTTTTCTTCCTTCAAATCTGAAAGGCTTTGTTACTACGCCTACTGTCAGGATACCCATATCCTTGGCAATCTTGGCGATGATTGGAGCAGCTCCGGTACCTGTGCCGCCGCCCATGCCGCATGTTATGAACACCATGTCTGCGCCGGTAACGAATTTCTCAAGATCTTCAAGGTTTTCTTCTGCTGACTTCTGTCCTACCTCAGGATTTCCTCCTGCACCCAGACCTTTCGTCAGTTTCTCACCGATCTGGATCTTGGTTTCCGCTCTGTTTTTCTGGAGCGCCTGTTTATCTGTGTTAACAGCAATGAACGTAACGCCCTTCATTCCGGACTCGATCATTCTGTTGATCGCATTGCAGCCACCGCCGCCAACACCAATTACTTTTATTTCCTGTAATGTATTATCATTCGTTTCAAATTGTAACATCGAGGGTACCTCCGCTAAATGTAGTTATATCTGACGTGAGTATACCATACATTTAGTTAGGTGTAAAGAAACAATAATCGTTGTTATACACATTTACAGTACCTTTTTCTATGTTCTTCTGGTACAAATCGTAAATGACTTTTTTGAGTGTTCCGGACGTGATCGACGACATGAGATTGTCATACTTACCGGAACATTTCAAGTTATCGTATATGTATGCATCCACCTTGCTGCCGTTGAATACGATACGTTTGAAGTACAAATCGTTTTCTTCCGTCGTCTTCATGAGGTCAAGCGCCTTTTCCAGCTTCCATGCTTCCTTGATCTCAATGGTTTCTTTCTTCTCTGCAGCTGTTACAGTCAGCCCTTCGATGAGTGTTGCCTTGTGCGCTTCCTTGCTGATATCCAGCACCATTCCGTCTGAATCTGTTATGACGAACTTCTCGTCCTTATGGAACTGGGCCAGCATATCCCTCTCCTTCACGATAATTTCAACCTTATCAGGCGGTTTCCTGTTGACGTTGACCTTCTCGATGTAGAGATTCTTCTTTATGTCATGCTGCACTAATAACGGATGCACATCAAATACGCTTTCACCCGTTTTAATTCCGGACAGCTTGATAATATCCTCATCTGACACTTCTTCATTTCCGATGACAGCGATACCGTTTACATTGAAGTAGCTTAAATGCGCGCATAGAAAAGCTGCCGCTAAAACAGCAAGGATAATCACAATGCGAAGCGCATAATGCTTTTTCTTATGCTTTCTCTTCGGTTTTTGTGACGGTTTACTTCCCTGTGTCTGCGCCTGCCCGTTTTCCTGCGTCTGCGCCTGCCCGTTTTCCTGCGTCTGCGCCTGTTCCTTATCCTGCTTCAGCTGTTCAGGCGTTTTCTCTTCCTGTGGCACAGTTTCCGGTGAGGTTTCTTTCTTTTCAGTTTCGACAGCCGGTTTTTCAGCCAATCTTTACTTCCTCCAGAATCTTATCGCAAATGATTTCTGTCGCCTTATCAGGTCCGCATTTTCTGCTGGCCTCCGCCATCAGTTTCAGACCTTCCGGGTCTTCCTTGAGATCGAGGATTTCCTGGATCAGTTTCTCATCCTCTAGGTTCTTTTCCTCAATGATGATCGCTCCGCCGGCTTCTGCAACAGCCAGCGCATTGTAGTACTGATGATTTCCTGTCACCATCGGTGACGGAATGAATATGGCAGGTCTTCCGCTGACTGTCGTTTCAGCGACCGTCAGAGCCCCGCTCCTGCTGACTACAAGATCCGCAGCAGCTAAATAAGCTGCCATATCGTCAATATATTCTATTATCCTGATATTGTCACTAATTTCAAATCCTTCTTCCTGAAACGACGTAAGAATCGCATCGTAATAGTAGCTTCCGGCCCCAAGAACGATGCCGATATCACTGCGTCCGTTCATCGCTTTGATGACATTCACCATTGCCTTGTTGATGCGTCCTGCACCCTGGCTGCCGCCAAAGGCCAGTACGATGAACCGGTCTTCTTCAAATCCCAGTTTTTTTCTCGCTTCCGTCCGGTCTCTGTCTCTGAATTCGTCACGGACCGGATTTCCGGAAACAATCAGCTTACTCTGATCCTTAAAATACTCTGCTGCTCTTTCAAAGCCAAGAAATACGGTGTTCACATTCTTTTCAAGCAGCTTGTTTGTTACACCCGGATAGGCGTTCTGCTCATGAATAAAAGTCGGGATATGCGCTTTCTGCGCTGCTTTTACCATAGGTGCGCTGGCATATCCGCCTGTACCAACAACAAAAACAGGTCTGAAATCACGTATGATCTTCCTGGCCTGAGCACTCCCTTTCATGAGTTTGCGAACGACAGAAACATTCCTGACCAGATTCTTCCTGTCAAATCCTTCAACCGTTATAAGGCGGATATCATATCCCCTCTTTGGAACAAGTGTCTTCTCAAGACCTCTTTCCGCTCCGACGAAGAGGATTTCCGCATCAGGGTAACGTTTTTTTATCTCATCAGCAATGGCAATGGCAGGATAGATATGTCCTCCTGTGCCTCCGCCTGTCATGATTACTCTCATTCCAATTCTCCTGCATAATCTGCTTCTGTTTCTTTCGGAATGTGCCTCGATATATTCAGCACCACCCCGGACATGAACATAAATATCATCAGCGCATTTCCTCCGTAGCTTACGAACGGGAGGTTTACACCTGTCGCCGGCATTGAGGAGGTTACGACCAGAATATTCAGCACCACCTGAATCGCTACCATCATGATCGTTCCGGAAGCGATGAGCAGTCCGAATTCATCACCGCACTTCATGGCGATATGTGCTCCGCGCCAGATGAAAATCACATACATGACGAGAAGAAGGAGGAATCCCAGGAACCCAGTTTCTTCCCCTATGATTGCCATGATAAAGTCATTGTGCGGATACGGCAGATACAGACTCTTGGTGACACTTTTGCCCAGGCCTACGCCGAACAGGCCTCCTGATCCCAGCGCCTGCAGTCCCTGCACGATCTGATAGCCGCTCGTCGCTTCATAATCAAAAGGATGTGTGAAGGTCATGAACCTCTCTTGCCAATATCCTCCTACGCCGAATATCAGCGCCATGATACCAGCGACTCCGATGCCGCCCAGGAAGAAGATGTATCCCCACTTCATTCCTGCGATAAGCATCATGACAAGTACGATGCCTACCAGTGTGATTGCAGTAGACAAGTTCGGCTGCTTTACGATCAGAGCAGCGAAAACACCTGCCACGGCAAGAATCGGCAGCATTCCACGAGTGAAGGAGCGGATCCTTCTTGTATTTTCCGAACAGAACCATGCGATGAAGAAAATCATTCCCATCTTAGCGATTTCACCCGGCATGATCGTGATTGGTCCCAGTCTGATCCATCTGGTAGCGTCATTGGCAGATGAACCGACAGGTGTCAGGACGAGAACCAGGAGCATAAAACAAAAACAAAGCAATCCAAGAATCAGGACCTTTTTGTTCCAGAACCGGTAGTCGACCAATATGCCAAAGCACATCAAAATCAGCCCGATGACGACCCACATACCATCACGAATCAGGTAGTAGAACGGATTCCCGTTCTCGCTGATGGAGAAGTAGTAGCTGGCGCTGAACACCATAATAAGTCCGTAGACTGCTAATGCAATCGTAATGGTCAGCATCCAAAAATCCACTTCTTTGATCTGATCGATGATTCCGCCTTTTCTTTTGATTTCGTTTAGAGTTTCAGAGCGCATTCTTTGAAGTGATCTCCTCTTTGCTCAAAGTTATCATACATATCCCAGCTGGCACATGCAGGTGAAAGAAGCACCACATCACCAGGCTGAGCCTTTTCCCATGCAATAGCGACACATTCTTCCATATCTGCCGCCATGGTAATATTCATAAATCCTGCCGCTTCTGCAGCTGCTTTTATTTTAGGGGCAGTCTTCCCAAGAAGAATGAGTTCTTTCACTCTGCCTGGGAAGACGTTGATAAATTCTTCGTAAGTGGAACCTTTATCATATCCGCCGGCGATGAGGATGATGTTCTCTTTCATGGCCTCAATTGCCTTGATTGCCGCGTCGGTATTGGTTCCTTTCGAGTCGTTGACGAAACGCACGCCGTTCTTTTCACAGCAGAGCTCGATTCTGTGAGCAACACCCTTGAACGCCTTCATAGCGTCTCCTATGACGATAGGATCGATTCCGCCAAAGTAGCATATCGCTGCAGCAGCCAGTGCGTTCTCCAGGTTGTGAGTGCCCGGAATCTGCAGTTCGTCAATGCCGCAGATTTCGATTTCTTCGCCTGCCTCGTTTTTGATCACGATTTTCCCGGCCTTTGTAAAGGCTCCGAAGTCAAGTTCCTGTTCTCTGCTGAACGGAACGATTTTAGCGCGGCATCCTTCTCTCTCCGCCAGTTCGAAAGATGCTTTATCGTCATAGTTCAGAACACAGTACTGATCCTCGGTCTGGTTCTCGAAGATTCTCGCTTTTACTCTTCCGTACTCTTCCATGGTTTTATGTCTGTCCATGTGGTCAGGCGTCAGATTCAGAATCGCAGACACTTCCGGTCTGAACTGCTGTATCGTCTCCAGCTGGAAGCTACTGATCTCTGTGATCATCCATGTATCTTCGCCAGCGTTCAATGCATCAACGGCAATGGCATTTCCAATGTTACCGCCTATGATCGTATCTCTGCCTGCTGCTTTGTATATCTCACCTGTAAGGGTGGTTGTGGTCGTCTTTCCATTGGTCCCTGTGATGCCGACAAATCTGCCTTTGCAGAGTCTGTAGGCGAGTTCCAGTTCGCCGATGATCTCAGCGCCTGCTGCCTTTGCATCTTCAATAAACCCAACGGTTGGCGGCACTCCCGGAGAGAGTACCAGCATATCAAACTGAGACATATCTTCCGGTACGCAGCCGAGATATGCCGTAATATTCTTTTCTTTTATCTGCTCCAGGAATTCCGGTTCAAAGTTCTCAGGGCTTTTGCTGTCCTGAATGCTGACCTGAGCGCCCTGTTCTGTCAGAGCATCTACAGCAGCCTTTCCCGATCTTCCCATTCCAATTACAAGTGCTTTCATATCAGTCTCCTATAACATCAGCGCTGCCGCTGCACAACATACCAGTGTAAATGTCCAGAACATCCCGACTACCTGCCGTTCTTTCATTCCGCACATCTCGAAGTGATGGTGGATCGGCGCCATTTTGAAAATTCTCTTACCGTGTGAAAGTTTGAAGTAGGTCACCTGCAGTACTACGGAGAGCGCCTCGATGACATATACAAGTCCGGCTACCAGAAGCAGAAGCTCCAGTTTCATGACGATGGCGGCGGCCACGACGCCTCCGCCGAGGGCCAGAGAACCTGTATCCCCCATGAACACTCTGGCTGGATTTCGGTTGAACACCAGGAATCCCAGGCATCCGCCAGCCAGCGCTGCGAAGAAATATGTCTCCGATGCATTACCGATGAATGCTCCGTACTTGATAAAGGCACCGCCCATAAATCCTGCATATGTGAAGAACAGTGCAACCAGCGTTGTGACTCCGGATGCCAGCCCGTCAAGTCCATCCGTCAGATTGACTGCATTCGTCATTGCCAGTACAGCAAAGGCAACAAACACATAGTACATATATCCGAACTCAACAAAAATATTGAAAACCGGAATGTAAACTGAGGTTCCAAATGCAGAGTAATGTGCGAAGAATATCGCGAACGCAATTGCAATGATCATCTGCAATGCAAACTTCTGCTTCGCCGTCAGCCCTTCGTTCTGCTTCTTTATGACCTTCCTGTAGTCATCTACGAACCCGATCATTCCATATCCAACAAATACAAGCAGAATCAGCAGCTCGTCACCAATGGTACCTCCAAATGCCAGTGTACCTATCAGAGCCATGGCACAAGTGGCAAAAATGATGCTGATGCCGCCCATGCTCGGTGTTCCCGCTTTGGAATAATGGGATTTCAGTCCCTCTTCTCTGATATTCTGCCCTGCTTTACGTCTCAGGAACGGAATTTCGATTTCAGTCAGCACGACTGAAATAGCAAAGGCTGAAACCATGATTATTAAAATGTGCATTGCATGTATATTCATATTGTTCTCAGCCTTTCTACGATCTCTTCCAGATGCATTCCTCTCGACGCTTTTACAAGTATCAGGTCTCCGGGCTCGATATAATCTTCTATGACTTCCAGGAATGATTCCTTATCCGGGAAGTGTGTGCCACTGCCGCCTTTGGCGATGTTCTCTGCCAGATTTCCTATGGTGATCAACCGGTCGATTTCTGCCTTAGCAGCATGCTCCCCGACTTTTCTGTGAAGCGCGATTTCATCACTTCCAAGCTCAAACATATCACCCAGCACTGCTACACGCCGCCGGGCGCTGCTCGCTTTCAGGACGTCCAGAGCACTCATCATGGAATCCGGATTTGCGTTGTATGTATCATCGATGATTCTTACGGATGCTCCTTCGATCTTTCGAAGTCTGCTTCCTGTCAGTTCGACATTCTTAAGGCCCTTGATTCCTTCCGGAATGCTGACTCCCATTTTACATCCGACCGCCAGCGCCAGTCCTGCATTGACCGCGTTATGTGCGCCTGCTGCCGGAAGTTCAACTTTCGTTCTGTTTGCATTTCCTTCTTCAGCATATTCCAAGAGGAAGCTGATTCCTTCTATGCCGTGATCCTCAACTTCTGAGATTCTGAGATCTGCTCCCTTGCCTGGCCCAACTTCAATCTGATCGTAGTCACCTGCAGTCCTCTCCTTCGTCAGAAACTCCTCATCACCTGCAAAAACAAGAGCGCCTCCTTCCGATGCAGGACGGATATTCTTTGTGATTTCCATCTTCGCCTTGAATATTCCTTCCCTGCTTCCAAGTTTTTCCATGTGGGCAACACCGATGTTGGTGATGACTCCGATTTCCGGTTTTACGATACCGCTGAGATATTCTATTTCGCCGAATGCATCCATTCCCATCTCGAGAACTGCTGCTTCTGTATCTTCCGCGAAGTGGAATACAGAAATCGGCAGTCCGATGTTATTGTTATAGTTTTTCAGATTTCTACCGCAGCTGAACTTTTGGCTCAGTACGTAGTAGATCATGTCTCTGGTGGATGTCTTGCCGACGCTTCCTGTTACAGCCACACATCTGATTTTCTGGCTGCCCAGATACCATGAGGCGATTTTCCCCATTGCTTCAATAGTATCGTCCACAAGTATTACGCTTACATCGGCGCCCGCCGGACACTGATCCAGATCGGATACCAATACTGCTGCACAACCTGCTTCAATGACTTGTGGAATGAATCTGTGGCCATCGTGGTTCTCTCCTTTGACTGCCACGAACATCTCACCCGGTCTGATCTCCCTTGAATCGTGTTTTATACCTGTTATGAACTTTTTACTGCCTTCTGCCGCAAGTGTTCCGCCTGCTGCCTTGACAATCTGTTCAATTGATGTCTTCTTCATAGCCTTAGTTTCCTTCCCTGTACAGGAAGACCTTTGTTCCCTTCTTTACTGTACTTCCCGCTGAAGGGTATTGTTTTATTACAACAAAGTCATCATTACCGTCTTTGCTGTTCATATCGTATCCCAGATCATTTCCAGCCAGAATTCCTATGGCGTCTTCGGCGGACTGTCCAACTACATTAGGAATCTCCACCTTCTCGCTTTCCTTCTGCTCTTCGGTTGCGTCGGGCTCGATCGTCAGATATTTCAAAGACTTTCCGAGTATCTCGCTTACAGCAGGACCGGCTGTTACACTTCCGAAGTGAACGCCCTTCGGGCTGTCTGCGATTACAAGTACGGTGATCTTTGGATCGGACATTGGCGCCATGCCTAAGCACGAAGAATACGTATAATCACTGTATCCACCGTTCACTGCCTTGTTGGCTGTACCAGTCTTTCCGCCGACTCTATAGCCTTTGACTGCTGCGGTTCCGCCGCCGCCTTCTGCAACGACATATTCCATTATGCTGCAGATGTCATCTGCTGTTTCCTTTGAAACAGTCTTCCTGATGACTTCAGGTTTGATTTCTGTAATTTCACCGGTCTTTTTGTCTTTGATCCCCTTGACGAGATGCGGCTTCATGAGCTTGCCTTCATTTCCGAGAGATGAAATCGCTGTGACAAGCTGTATCGGTGTTACTGCGACACCCTGTCCAAACCCCATTGTTGCTAACCCAACCGGACCGGCAGATTCTTCATCCTGCAGTATGGCTGTTCCCTCCGCCGGGAAGTCAATACCTGTTGTTCCCGTAATGCCAAATGTATCCAGATGATCGTAATACTTCGAGATGCCCGTATCAAGAGCAAGACCCATCATAACCGGATTGCAGGAGTTTCCGACTGCCTGTGTCAGGTTCTCAGCTCCATGTCCTCCTTCATTCCAACAGTGTATCGTCTGTCCTGAAACAACGCGATAGCCGTTGCAGTAGTAGTTGCTTTTCAGATTCGCAACGCCTTCCTCCAGCGCAATAGATGTCGTGAGCAGCTTGAATACGGAACCCGGTTCATATACATCGCAAATGATAGGATTTCTCCACATCTTGCTCAGGTAATTAGACTGCTCCTGCTGTGACATGTTATTGAACTTCGCCTTCTCACTATCGGAAGCAGGCTGATAAGGGTTATTCGGATCAAAGGTAGGTGTCTGAGCCATTGCCAGAATGTTTCCGGTCTCGACTTCCATAACGACCGCAAATACTCTGTCAGCTTTGGTCTTCTGCTGGACCCTCTGGATTGCTGACTCAGTATAACTCTGCACTACCAGATCTATTGTCGTGTAAATGTCGCAGCCGTTTTCTGCTTCGAAGTATCTTTCATTTTCCGGTGAATATGAGAGTTCTTCTCCATTTGTGTCTGTGTAATTGACGATTCTGCCTGCGATTCCGCTCAAGTAGTTGTTGTATTCAAGCTCCAGCCCGGACTGTCCGGTGTTCTCGTCATTTACCATGCCCATGACGTTTGCAGCCAGTGTGCCATTTGGATATTCTCTCTTGGTCGATGGAGTGATGCTTACGCCTGTAAGTGCCTCCGCTCTGACTTTATCCGCATCTTCTCTGATGAGACCTTTTGCCAGCATGATTTGTCCGCTGTCTTTGTTGATTTTGTTCTTGACAGTTTCCTCGTCCATATTCAGTGCTTTGGCAAGCTTCTTGGCTGTTATATTGATTAATTTCTTGCGTTCTGCTTTTGTATCGTACTTTCCGATTTCTGCAGGATAAACGTAAATATCATAACACTTGACGCTCTGTGCCAGTTTTTCCCCATTGCAGTCGTAGATTGTTCCTCTCTCCGCCTCAACGGTAATATCCGTTGTCTGCTGGGACATGGCTCTGTCTTTGTATTCCTCACCCTTGACGAGCTGGACGTAACCCATTCTCAGTGCTGCTACAAGGAGCAAAAAGAACACCAGAATAAGTACAATAATCAAGTTTTTCTTGCTTCTGATTGTGGATGGCATATGTGTGTTTCTTTCTCCAGTTAAAAAAGTATCCCGGACGCTTAACCCTTAACATGCGCCCGGGTACTCTTTATGATGATAGGGTCAGTTGTATGCTTTTGCCTTTAACATATCTGCGAATCCTTCTTCAGGTGCTTCCGTGGAAGAAAGATAGACGCAGTGCTTTGTGTCCGGATTCTTCATGCCTAGCTTCTCCTTCGCTTGACTCTCAATGTATATGACAGTACTTGAGCTCAGCATCTTCACGTCCAGATCTTCTATTTCACCGCTGATAACATCGTTCTCAGCTTTTATTGTGTTGATGTCGTATGTGATTTTGGCCGCATAGGAAACCATGACTACGACCATCATCAGAACCAGGGCGACTGCCACAACGATTCCAAGCATAACCTTGTGATCGCTGTTTACCTTGAGGGTTATTCCCTGTGCACGGGCAGCAGCGCGTTCCTGCTTCCTCCGCTCCCTTTGGGAAACCAGTTCCTCCTCTGGCTTCATATCAAGGCCGTATTTCTGATATTGTTTTTGATATGCGTACCACTCTTCTGCTGCTATCATTGACGCTTCCTCGATTATTTCTTACCGATAACTCTTAGCTTCGCGCTTCTCGCTCTCGGATTCCGTTCCAGTTCTTCTTCTCCTGCTGTGATCGGTTTACCTGTCACCTTAACTGCGTCTGTTACCTTCCCGCATACGCAGACCGGAAACTCCGGCGGACATGTGCACGGATTCAGCCTTCTCTGGAAAGCCTGTTTCACGATTCTGTCCTCCAGTGAGTGGAAGGTTATGATGCAAAGCCTTCCTCCCGGGTTTAGTACGTCGCAGAACTCGTCTACCGCTTTCTCAATCTGTTCCAGCTCTCCATTTACCTCTATCCGTATGGCCTGAAATGTTCTCTTGGCCGGATGCGGGCCCTCTCTTCTTGCGGAAGCCGGTATCGCCGCTTTGATGATGTCAACCAGCTGGCCCGTCGTTTCTATCTTCTGTTCTTTTCTTGCTTTTACGATGAACTCAGCAATTCTGCTTGCCCATCTTTCTTCACCGTAGTTTCTGATGATGTCGGTCAATTCCTTCTTGGAATAACCGTTTACCACTGCTTCTGCGGTCAGGTAATCGTCTCTGTTCATTCTCATGTCCAGAGGCGCATCCTGCATGTATGAGAAACCCCTTTCACTATTGTCCAGCTGAAAGGATGATACTCCGATATCCAGCAATGCTCCGTCGATTCCGTTCTCTCCGATGACGTTTCTTACATCCTCTCTGGCAAGCACATCCTTGATCTCTGCGTATGTGCTGCGAATCAGGAGCTTTCTGCACTTCAGAGATTCAAGTTTTTTCCCGGCTGCATCAAGGGCGTCCTGATCTCGGTCGATCCCTATGAGAAGTCCTTTTTCAGAAAGTCTCTGTCCGATTCCGAATGCGTGTCCGCCTCCTCCCAGGGTACCGTCCACATAGATTCCATCAGGCTTGATATTCAGGTTTTCCATGCACTCGTCATATAGGACCGGCACATGACTGTATTCTGTACTCATGGCTTAGAAGACTCTCACTTCTTAGAAGTTGAACTTCTCCAGTTTCTCAGCAATTTCACTGGCGTTGATATCCGCCGCAGTCAAATCTTCTCCAGCCTGCGCAAAGGCATCCTTCTCCCAGTTCTCCTTGCTCCAGACTTCAATGTTGTCGATATTTCCGATTGTCACCAGTTCTTTGGTGATTCCCGCATAGTCTTTGAGTTCCTGTGGGATGGTGACTCTTCCCTGTTTATCGACATCGCACGTGGCCGCTGACTGGTTGAAGTATCTTCTGATCATTCTCGCTTCAGGATTGCTCCTAGGAAGAGCTTTCAGTTCCTCCAGAAACTTCTCCCACTCAGCCAGAGTGCTTATGGTCAGGCATTTATCCAAAGACTGGGCGACAACACAACGCCCTCCCAGTTCCTCTCTGAACTTGGCAGGAATGATCAGTCTCGACTTGGAGTCTATTGAGTTTTGATACTTTCCTACGAACATTGCCTTACCTCATGGAGAATTCGATTTGCGGTCGAAAAAACAACCTTTCTCTAGTCCTCTCCATTTTAATCCACTACACTACACATGTCAACCACTTTACTCCACTTTTCTACATATAAAGAGGGTTTTCCTCCACCATCCTCTTCTTCCCTTCGATTTCACCCCTCTCTTGTCTTTTCAGATGGGCATCGGTATAATGTGACCATGGCGTTGACCTGGGTGGTTGGCTCCAGCAGAGACTATGAAGGAGGAGCAGAAATGCCTACACCGGAACCTGTAGCATTCACAATATTCGGCCTGAACATTATGTGGTACGGCATACTTGTCACATGCGGCATTGTCATTGCTGCGCTGATTGTCTATTGGCGTGCGCCGCGTCACGAAATCGACCGGAATCAGCTCCTCAATTTCATCATCATCTGCGTTCCAGTCGGCATTATCGGAGCAAGAGCTTACTACGTGTTGTTCAACTGGAGCTACTATGCAGGAGATGTTGCGAAGATACTGAATATGCGAGCCGGTGGACTTGCCGTACACGGCGGACTGATTGCCGGTTTTGCTGCAGGAGCGATTCTGTGCCTGATCTGGAAGATCAGACCGTTTAACCTTATGGACCTGTGTGTCCCCGCCATTGCTCTGGCACAAGCAATCGGCCGCTGGGGTAATTACTTCAACGGGGAAGCCCACGGCGGCCCGACAGATCTCCCGTGGGCGGTGATCATCGATGGACAGACCTATCACCCCACTTTCCTCTACGAATCCATCTGGTGCTTCATTCTTTTCCTGATACTGATCTACGTAGACAACCACCGGAAGTTTGAGGGACAGGTGCTGCTCCTCTACGGAATTCTCTATTCTCTGGAGCGGTTCTTCGTGGAAGCGCTCAGGACAGACAGTCTGATGATCGGCCCGTTCAAGCAGGCACAGGTCATCAGCCTCGCAATCATCGTTATCTGCGTCATTGCCTACCTGCTGCTGAAACGCAGCGGCAAATCTTCCCGCCGCTGAAAAAGCACATAAAAAACACCTCTGATGCGTTAAAAATTGTTGATGTATGCGTTGGAAGTGCTAAAATACAGTTGTGATAAAGAAAGACTAAAATTCATTACAATAAAGAAAGGTGGTATAAACAATGTCAATCAAAGATATGATCCATGAGATCGAGGATGCATCAGAAGAACTGCTGGTTCCGAAAAAGGATGACCACGTTGCTCACGAACTGCTGAAAGACCTTCTTGACAGAGCTATGACAGAAGAAGAAGTTCAGGCAATCGAAGACAAGTACATCAAGCACTTCGATGAAGATAAAATTCTCAAGATCATCCACGACTCAAAAGTTGAAAAAGGCTTTATCAAAGAGTAATGAACAGAAATGAAGAGGACCCGAATCGGGTCCTCTTTGTTTTTTTGGAATGAATCACTTTTCGGAATGAACCGCTCAAATACCTATACATTGAACAGGAAGTGGCAGATGTCGCCGTCTTTTACCTCATATTCCTTACCTTCTGAGCGGAGCCAGCCATGTTCTTTGGCTGTACTAAGTTTGCCGCCGGCCTCCATCAACTTATCATATGCGATGGTTTCAGAACGGATGAATCCCTTCTCGAAATCCGTATGGATCTTTCCTGCAGCCTGTGGAGCTAATGTTCCTCTTTTGATGGTCCAGGCGCGTGTCTCATCTTCTCCAGTCGTAATGAATGAAATCAGATCGAGCAGCGCATAGGATGACTTGATCAGCTTATCCAGACCTGATTCGCTGATACCCATCTCCTCCAGGAACATATCACGTTCTTCATCATCCAGTTCCGCAAGTTCCGCTTCGACCTTAGCGCTGATGATGACAACTTCCGAACCTTCTGCATCTGCAATGGCGCGGACTGCTTTCACATATTCGTTTTCTTCCGCATCATCGGCCGCATCTTCCTCTGCGACATTTGCTGCATAGATGACAGGTTTGTAGGTGAGCAAATCAAGGCTCCTTACAAAAGCTTCTTCATCTTCGTCGAATTCCATCGTTCTGGCGACATTGCCTTCTCCGAGATGTTCGTTGATCTTATTGAGCATATCGATTTCCTTCTGAAGGGACTTGTCCCCCTTCAGCATTTTTGTTGCCTTTGCAATACGGCGCTCCAGGACTTCCATATCTGCAAGAATCAATTCCATGTTGATCGTCTCAATATCGGAGGCCGGATCGATTCGTCCGTCCACATGAACTACATTTCCATCTTCGAAACAGCGGACGACATGAACGATTGCTTCTACATTACGGATATGGCCGAGGAACTTGTTGCCAAGACCCTCACCCTGGCTTGCGCCTTTGACCAGACCTGCTATGTCACAGAATTCTATGGTTGTGTATATTGTTTTCTTTGAGTGATATATTTCAGAAAGCGTTGTGACTCTTTCATCAGGTACTGTAACAACACCTACGTTCGGCTCAATGGTACAGAACGGGTAATTCGCCGCTTCTGCTCCTGCCTTTGTGATTGCGTTAAACAAAGTACTCTTGCCTACATTCGGCAGTCCTACGATTCCAAGTTTCATCTACTAATAATCTCCTTTTTTTCATTCTGTTCAAATTGTATCTGAATCGACCGTGTATTTCAACAATAGAACCCCTATAGTTTATCATAAAAAAGGTATTTGCCTGATTTCAGCAAATACCTTATTCATTCAGTTCTTTATAGACTGGATCCACACACGTCTTATTCGGCAACCCGAACAAATACACAGCTCTGGCATTCCGGTTCTTCTGCCCCATTCCAGAGAAGTTTGCCGTCCTCAGAGATTTCGAAACTGCCGGAACCATTCTCATATACAACGGTTTCCTCTGCTCCGCCGCCGATTTCCTCATCGCCGGTACCTTCCTGATCCGTATCATCTGAATAGATCAGTTCTGTTTTTACACAGTCACTGTAGACAAGCTGGTTTCCTTCTTTGGTCGCATTCATCGTCCACATGGCTGCTGTCGTTGCAGAACCACTCCACATCACTGTGATGTTGATACTCCGGGTCTCTGCATCTGTTATTACTGTCGCACTTGCGCGCTGGCTGTACTCGTCCTGATATTCCCCTGCCAGTTCAACATACTCGTCAACGGTCTCCGGTGACTGTGTTGTTTCCTCTGTCACCGTTTCTTCCGTTTCAACTGTTGTTGTCTGTTCTTCTTCCTGTGCAGGTTCCTCGCCGCAGGCTGTCATCACCAGCGACAATCCTAAAGCCATAACGACTGAAAGAATCAATGATGCTATCTTCTTCTTTTTCATAACGGTTCCTCCCTTGGAAATACAGGTTCCTTACCGGGAAGTATATCACAGCAAATCGGCCAATTGTAAAACATTAACAATTATTCACAACCAAGATTTCGTAAATCCGTTGGCAAACCCCACAACATGTAGTAAAATTACTGTAATTTGAAAATAAATTGTGTAATTCACGCAGGAGGAATGAAAATGAAGTGTCCTTATTGTGAAAACGAAGACAGCAAAGTAATTGATTCCCGTCATACGGAAGATGGACGTGCCATCAGAAGAAGACGTGAGTGTGAGAAATGCGGAAGAAGATTTACCACCTATGAGAAAATCGAGGAAATGATCCTGATGGTAATCAAGAAGGATGGCAGCCGCCAGGCCTTTGACCGCAATAAACTGCTCAATGGTATCATCCGCGCATGTGAGAAGCGCCCTGTTTCTATCGCTGAGATGGAGAAGATCGTTGATGACATCGAGCGCGGCCTCAACAATACGATGGAAAAAGAAGTCGACAGCAAACTCATCGGTGAACTCGTCATGGAAAAGCTCAAAGACATCGACGAAGTCGCTTATGTCCGTTTCGCATCTGTATACAGGCAATTCACTGATGTCAATACGTTCGTAAAGGAAGTTGAGAGCCTCCTCGATACGAAGAGAAAGCGCTAACATAAAGAATTCTAACAGAGGTTACTATGAAAGACATATTCAGAATAGCAATCGACGGACCGAGCGGAGCAGGCAAAAGCACCATAGCCAAAGCGGTAGCCAAAGCGCTAAGCATCGATTACATTGATACGGGCGCTATGTACCGCGCTATCGGCTACAAGATGGACAGAGATGGCATCCCTTTTGAGGAGGATGAATCCGGCGTGCTCAAGCAGATGCTCGATTCCACAGATATCGATTTTTCAGATGGAAACATCATCCTCGACGGCGAAATCGTCAATGATGTGATCAGAACACCAGAAGTTTCGATGCTCGCATCGAAATGTTCTGCCCTGCCTTCTGTCCGTGCCAAGCTGGTTGAAATCCAGCGTGGTATGGGGATGAGAAAGAGCGTCATCATGGACGGCCGCGATATTGGCACCAACGTTCTCAAAGACGCAGAGTTCAAAATCTACCTGACCGCATCTGCCGAAGAACGTGCCAACAGACGGTTCAAAGAACTTCAGGAAAAAGGTGAAACCCAGACCTACGAAGAAGTGCTCGAGGATATCAAACAGCGTGACTACAATGATATGACCAGAGAGCTCAACCCACTCTGCAAGGCGGACGATGCCATAGAGGTAGACACCACTGGCCATGGTATTGATGAAGTGGTTGATACCGTACTGGATATCATCAGAGGTCTGGAATAAACAGACCCATTCTGAATCAGAACGTCCTTATTTCACAAATAAAAAGACTGCGCCGAAGCGCAGTCTTTTTTGATTTCTCTTATCTCTTGTGGCATCCAAGCGGCAGCTTAGGATATCCATCTTTGTATTCGCCGGTTTCAAGTCTGTCGAAGTAATCCTTGACAGCTCTTGCTGCAACGCCATTGAGCAGTACCAGACCGATGAGGTTCGGTGCAGCCATCAGTGCGTTGAAGATGTCAGCAATTGTCCATACCTGTGAAAGTGTGAGGAATGGGCCAATAAATACAGCGAATATGTACAGCCATCTGTATACCTGTACAGCAGTCTTGCTTCCGTTGAAGAGATACTCGCAGCATCTTTCAGCGTAGTAGTCCCATCCGAGGATGGTGGTGAATGCGAAGAATGCCAGTGCGCACATTACTACGAATGCACCTGCTGTGTCTCCCAGCAGACCCATTGAGAATGCATCGATTGTTACCTGAGCTCCTTCGTGACCAGTTTCGAGAGCATAGTCATAAGCGCCGGAAACCATGATTACCAAACCTGTCATCATGCATACGCAGATGGTGTCGATGAAAGTACCTGTCATGGATACCAGACCTTGTCTTACAGGCTCATTTGTCTGTGCAGCAGCTGCTGCGATAGGAGCTGAGCCAAGACCTGCTTCGTTTGAGAATACGCCTCTTGCAACGCCCTTGGTGATCGCCAGGTAGAAGGCGCCGAACGCGCCGCCCGCTACTGCCTTTGCACCAAATGCCATTGTTACGATATCAGCGATAGCTGAAGGAATCTTGTCCAGGTTTGTGAAGATGATGATCAGTGAAACCAGAACGTATGCAATGGCCATGAACGGTACGATTACAGTTGTTACTGTAGCGATTCTCTTGATACCGCCGATGATTACCAGCGCAGCGAAGAATGTTACAACGATTGCAACTGCGATCGTAACTGCTGTGATCTCCTTGTCAGCACCAATTGTGAACAGTGTGTTGGTGTGGAAGAATGTCTCAGCTGCTGAAGCGATACCATTGATCTGAGTAATTGTTCCGATACCGAAAGCACCAGCGATGCATCCGAAGAGGGCGAACAGTTTGCCCAGCCATCTTGCGTTCCATCCGTATCTCTCTTTGATTCCCTTTTCAATATAGTAGAAAGGTCCGCCGAGATATCCGCCTTCAGGGTTCACCTGTCTGTAAATAACAGCGAGAACACCTTCTGTAAACTTGGTAGCGAGGCCTACGCAAGCTGCGATGAACATCCAGAACAGTGCACCAGGGCCACCTACGATAACCGCAGTAGCTACACCTACGATGTTTCCTGTACCGATAGTTGCTGAAAGTGCAGTACACAGTGCACCGAATGATGTTACTTCACCAGAAGCGCCTTCTTCGTTTCTAACCATGTACTTAAGTGCTCTTCCGAGCTTGATAAACTGCATACCCTTCAATCTGACGGTAAGCAGAATGCCTGTACCCATAATGAGTACGAGAAGCGGCACACCCCATACAAACGAGTCGACCGCATCGAGAAATTGTGTTACCATTTTGTTCTCCTTCTTTCAAAAACAGTAATAAATCTTGAAATAAAAAAGTCGAAATTCCGCCTAAACGATTCCGACTTCCCGGAGAGGTACAAATACAAATAATTGCTAGAACTATCTGCCCTGTCCTTTTGCCTGAGAGATTACGTTTATTTGAGTCTTCCTCGATGACCCCTTAACGCGTACACCTTCGGCGCCCGGCCTTACCCGGAGCTCTCCAGAGAATCATAGCTCGTTTACCGCGTTTCTGCATAAAACAGAAACGCGGTTACATAAACTTACGCAGACAATATAGCACACTATTTTGGTGAAGTGCAACCCCCTTCACGCATTATATTGTATACATACGACACTTTAATGCATTTTTGCATTTTCCTGCAGGAAATCCAGAACTTTCTCATACAGAAGCTCTATATGCACATATTGATCCATTGTTCTTCCTGTCTCGATTTCCACGGTTTTATTATCGTAACCCTGGGATTCGATATCTTTCTTCAGCTTCTCAACTTCTTCGTCCGTATAGCTGATTTCTTCTTTCTCAGCAATGTATTCGAGGAGCATCTCCTGCTTCACCAGTGTCTGGGCGTAATCCTTGAGTTGCTTCTTCAGTTCTTTCTCTGTGGATACGCCGTAGTATTTCGCAATAAAATCCTTCCTGTCAACGCCCTGCTGGTCTGCATAGTAATCGATCTGCTGGTCGAAGCTCTCCATGTAATGCTTAACGACTTCCTTTGGATACTGTTTTACCTCGGTATCTGCCAGAACCTGAGACCAGATCTCTGTCTTCTGATTCTGTTCTGCTTCTTCCTTCTTTGCTTTGTATATTTGTTTTTCTACAGCCTTCTCATATTCTTCTGTGTTCTTGTAGTCGCCAAGTGTCTTTACAAACGCATCATTGTACTCCGGCTCCTCAGGTCTTGTCGCCGCATTGATCTTGACTGTGAAAATAACATCCTTTCCCTGGAGTTCCTCCTTGTCGTAATCCGGAGGGAATGCCAACGCTAGCTCAATGTTCTGCTCGCCGACTTTATGTCCGACAAGTCCCTCTTCGAATCCATTGATATATGTGCCGCTTCCAAGGAGCAGTTCCTGCCCTTCTGCCGATCCGCCTTCAAACTTTTTCCCATCAACTTTGCCGACATAGTCTATATTGACGGTATCGCCTTTTTTGACTTCATCGCCCTTGCTGAGATCAACGTCTTTAGTCGCTGCTTTCAGCGCCTCCACAATAGCATCGCCAATCTCTGACTTTTCGACCTTTACTTCGATCTTTTCAGCCTTGACACCTTTGTACTCGCCGACTTTAAGATAATCACTCAGGTTCAGTCCTTCATACAAATTCACATCACTGCCGCAGGCAGTCAGTACAAGCATACCTATTATGATGGACGTGCATATTATCTTTTTCACCCTTCTTTGCTCCTTTCAATTTCCAATTTATTCGGATTCTCGATTTCATTGCGTCGTTCCAGTTGTTTCAGGTATTCCCTGATTTCTTCATTGACCTGTTCTACTTCCACTCTAAAATCCTTTGCCGATACCCGCTGTGCATTGTTTCCCAATATGATCATTTGCTCCAGCCTGTCGGAAGTCGCAACTCTTACCCGGTACTTGCCGCCCGGGAATGCGCCGCCTTTTCCCGCCAGTTCGTAGGTTGTACGTTCGATATAAGTATCTGCAGTCTCTGCTTCCTTCGTGTAGACAACCGTCACTTCACCATGTTTTTCGAAATGGCGCTGACCGCCTTTGACTTTGTACGCGTCGAAAACAGCGATGACCTTGCACTTCCTGTAGCCCTGGTAGTTCCCAAGGACTTCTATCAGCGCTTCTCTGGCGCTGTCTATGTTCTCTTTTGCCAGTTCTTTCAGCTCATCCCAGGCGAAGATGATGTTATATCCGTCAACAAGCAGATACTCAGGCAAAAGCATCTCTTCCTGCCGCCTTGCTGCTTCAGCTGCTCTTCTCCTGCGTTCTGCAGCTTTTTTCCTGCGTTCCAGTTCGCTGTCAAACTCTCTGGCTTCAATGGATGGTTTCTCTGATTTGCTGCTTTTGAACGTTCTGTCGAATATTCTCTGCAGTTCCTTGTCTGCTGCCGTGTCTGAACCTGATGTCAAACCACTCGATGACACGGAACTGCCAATTGCCCCTGTTGGGGAATCTGCTGCTTTTGCATCAGCTGCGGCAACAGAAAGATGCATCATATCATCAGCTTCATCCCATCTGACCAGATGTCCTGCACCGTGGATGCAGAAGACAGAATCAGCCGATTCTTCCACATCTGCATCAGGATCATAATCAGAAGAAGAAACAACTTCCTCCTGATTGTGACAGATATCGTATCCTCCGAACGCGAGTGCGAGACGGCCCCGTCCCTTGGTATAGGATGCGACTTCGGTCACATACTCTTTCATTTCAGAGACAGGCGCGCGTCCTGTCAGCTTCTGAAGCTCACCGGGAGCATCTCCCTCTGGTGCATTGCAGTTCCCGCTCATCCGCTGTACATCGGACATGGCTCTGCCGACCATCTCCTGTGGTACTTCCAGTTCAAACGCATACCAAGGTTCAAGAAGAACCATATTACCATCCGCAAGGCTTTTCCTGAGACCCTGCCTGATCGCTCTATAAGTCGCTTGTCTGAAATCGCCTCCTTCTGTATGCTTTTCATGGGCTCTTCCAGCCTGAATCGTGATTCTCATATCCGTGATTGGTGCTCCGATGAGTGTCCCCACGTGCTCCCTCTCAAGAAAATGGGTCATGATCAGTCTCTGCCAGTTACGGGCGAGTTCATCTTCGCTCACAGCTGTATCAAACTGCATGCCGCTTCCCCTTGGCAACGGTTCCAGAAGCAGGTGTACTTCTGCGTAGTGTCTGAGCGGTTCATAATGTCCTGCCCCATAGATAGGTTTGGCGATAGTTTCTCTATATGCGATCCGGCCTTCACTGAAACTTGCATCGATACCGAACCGCCTTTTGATCAGCTCCTGCAGAATCTCCAGCTGCACTTCTCCCATCAGTTTCATCTGAATCGTTTTCAGTTGGCTGTTCCAGGTAATCTGAAGTTGAGGATCCTCTTCTCCAAGCTGCTTGAGTTTCGCAAATGCTTCATGTTCATTTATCGTATCAGGCAGCTGCACATCATACACCATGAGCGCTTCCAGAGAACCCCTCCCCTCCGGCAAGAGCGTCACCGGACCTGTAACCTGACAGATGCTGCCGGCAGTTACTTCTTCTACTGTCGTATATTTATCTCCGGAATAGATTCTGATTTGATTGACTTTCTCACCGCCGATTTCATCACGGACGTGCAGTGTGCCGGAAAGAATTTTCATATGTGTCAGCCGTTCCCCCTGCTTATCCCGCGTAATGCGGAATACCCGGTAGGCAAGTGACTGCTTCTCATCTGCACCAACGGCTTCCGGTTCATATGGAAGGGTCAGTGTTTCCAAGGCATCCATAAACTGATCAACACCATCCATTTTGAGGGCGGAGCCGAAGTAACAAGGAAAAAGCTCTCTGCTTCTGATTGCTTTTGCAACAGAATCTGTCGACAGCGCTTCTTCCTGCAGATATTCCTCCAGCAGCCTCTCGCTGCACATGGCGATTTCTTCATCAGACCCGTTCATATCGCAGCAGGCGCCGTCCAGCTGTCTTTGCAGAAGAGCCATGATTTCCTCACGGTCTGTACCATCCAGATCCATCTTGTTTACAAATAGGAAAACCGGGATATGATAGCGTTTCAGCAGTTTCCACAAGGTGGATGTATGGCTCTGGACCCCATCTCTTCCGCTGACCACAAGAACCGCATAATCCAGGACGCTGAGTACCCGTTCCATTTCTGCGCTGAAATCCACGTGACCAGGAGTATCCAATAGAGTCACTTCCAGAGCCTTCTCTGCCCCGTCCCTGCTGTTATCTGACGGTAAGTTGAACACAGCCTGCCCTGCGAAGATGGTTATTCCCCTCGCCTTCTCCTGGGCATCACTATCAAGCACCGCATCACCGTGGTCGACACGTCCGATTTTTCTGATGGCTCCAGCCTTGTACAGCATTGCCTCCGACAAGGTCGTCTTCCCGGCGTCAACGTGTGCCAGTATTCCGATTGTGATCCTGCGTTCTTTACTCATGGTGTTATTGTATCACACTAATTTGATTCCTGTGTGACAATAAAAAGAGGCCTTCCTGAAGAAAGCCTCTGATTCTTCACATTCTTTCTCTTAAATTTTCAGATCGCCGTCCTTGACCCAACCAAGCTTGCGGACACCTGCGTGGAAGATGAGTGCCAGTATTGCCGGGAGAATGAAGGAAATCAGGATGAGTCCTGTCCAGTCAAAAGCTGTGATGGCTTCTCTGGTACCCGCTTCAATCTCTGCGACCCAGCCTGTGTAGACGCCGATCTGACCGACAAGTCCACAGGTTCCCATACCGGATGAAATCGGTGCACCGTTCATCTCCATCTTGAAGATGCATGTCGCAATCGGTCCTGTCACAGCTGCTGCCAATGTCGGAGCAATCCAGACACGCGGATTTCTAACGATATTGCCCATCTGCAGCATAGAAGTTCCAATGCCCTGTGAGATGAGACCGCCCCATCTGTTTTCTCTAAAGGAGATGGCAGCAAAGCCGATCATCTGGGCGCAGCATCCTGCTACGGCAGCTCCGCCGGCTAATCCGGTCAGACCAAATGCTGCACAGATTGCTGCTGAGGAAATCGGCAGTGTGAGGCACATTCCGACGACTACGGAAACAATAATTCCCATGAGGAACGGCTGCAGTTCCGTCGCCCACATAATCAGGTTTCCGACCCACATGGCCGCGGCACCGATCGGCGGTGCGATGAGCCAGGATAGAAAAACACCGACGCCTATTGTTACAATAGGTGTGACGAGTATGTCTATCTTTGTTTCTTTAGAGACCATCTTGCCGATTTCTGCTGCGATGATTGCAATGAACAATACGGACAGCGGACCACCTGCCCCGCCGAGCGTATTCGCTGCAAAACCAACAGAAATCATGGAAAAGAGCACGAGCGGAGGACATTTGAGCGCATAGCCTATGGCTACAGCCATGGCCGGTCCGCACATTGCCATTGCGATCCCTCCGACTGTATAGCTCGTCTCACCAACTGTCGCTACTGCCTTTGTAAGAAATCCTATATGAAATTGTGTTCCGATTGTGTTCAGTATGGTTCCAACGAGAAGGGAGCAGAACAGACCCTGTGCCATTGCGCCGAGGGCATCGATTCCGTATCTCTTAAGAGAGATCTCAATATCCTTACGTTTCAGAAAATCACCAAATTTGCTCATCATTACCTCCGTGAACAATTATTATTTCAACCGCATCATTATAACACAACTGTCAACCCATTCGTGCATTCAAGTCATCATATGTGTTTCTACTTTGCGGTGCCGCATCGCATTCCTTCTTTTCTCAACTGGCATTTCTCCCGGAGAACACATTCCTCACAGGTGGCCAGTCTTCCCGTAACAGGGTGATCTGCCAGCCCCATGATTGCTGTAATGGACTTGGATGGGTTCATCATATAGCCTTTGCTAAGGGTGATACCAAGTCTCTCATCAGCATGCAGAAGGTCCAGAACCTCCGCTTGCATCTCAAGCGGCGAATCTCCATAACCGGGGCTGAATCGTCCGGTCATAAAGATGGGCTCCTTCTCAGCAATCTCGTTGCGGATCTGCTCCTCTGCCATGTTTGTCGCAAGTTCTGCCATGATAGATGCGCCGCTGTCGATGACCACGCCGAGTGCGATTCGATGCTCCTGCGTTTCGCTGATCAGATGATCCACTTCGGAACCGAGGGTAACTGCCATGACTGCAATCCGATTGCACCCTTCCAGATGTTTTGCGAGAGATACACCCTGTATCGGCAGTGTGCCTATGCCAAGCACTTCGTATGTGAATGCCGGCTCAGCCGCATCAAAAAGCAGCGTCTCCGCTTCATCCATCTGCTGCATGAGACGATCGATTGCGGCTTTAGTCTTCGCCGCTGTTTCACCGGCACTGCCTGTTTCAGCTGCTTTTGCCATCTTGCGATGTTCGTCAGTGACACCCATCAGCCTGAGCCATGACCTGCGGTCCAATTTGCAGTTGTCTTCAAAAACGATCTTCATACCGTTAGTATACTATAGGAAATCGGAATCTGCTATAATGAAACCATGGCAGATACATTTGATCGAGACATCGACAAGTTGATAGAAATCGCAAAGGCAATCGATGCCTGCGGCGGGAAGACCTACTACATCGGCGGGTTTGTCCGTGACAGGCTCATGGGACTTCCAAACAAAGATGTGGACGTCGAAGTACACGGCGTCCCTGTCGACGTGCTCCGCAACCTGCTGGAACAGTTCGGTGAGGTGATCACCATCGGAAAGAGCTTTGGCGTCTATTCGATCCGCGGCTATGACATCGATATCGCCGTTCCCCGTAAAGAAAAAAACACCGGCAGAGGACACCGGGATTTTGAAATCTACACAGATCCTTTCCTCGGGGTGGAAACTGCTGCCAGAAGAAGGGATTTTACCATCAATGCCATGATGCAGGATGTATTGACCGGTGAAATCGTCGATTGCTTCAGCGGCCAGGAGGATTTAAAGGAAGGTATCCTGCGCCACATCGATGCGGACTCCTTTGTGGAAGATCCCCTGCGCGTACTGCGTGCGGCGCAATTTGCAGCAAGATTCGAATTTGAAATCGCAGAGGAAACTGTCGATCTTTGCCGCACCATCGACCTCTCCGCTCTCCCATCGGAACGCATTGAAGGAGAACTCCGAAAGGCATTGTGTAAAGGCAGAAAGCCTTCCCTTTTCTTTGAAATGCTTCGGAAGATGAACCAGCTTGACTGCTGGTTCCCGGAACTTGCAAGTCTCATCGGCCTGCAGCAGGATCCGGTTTTCCATCCTGAGGGAGATGTATGGACTCATGTTATGACGGTACTTGACAAGGCGGCGGCATATCGCGATCAAACCAGTGAACCCTTCCGGTTTATGCTTGTCCCGCTCGCCCATGATCTGGGAAAAATCGAGACGACGGAAGTCGTCAATGGAAGGATCCATTCCTATCAGCATGAGAAAGTCGGCGTGCCGATTGCGGAATGCTTCGTACGGCGTATTACCAATGATACTTCCATCATCCGGTATGTGAAGAATATGACCGAACTGCACATGCGTCCGAACATGGTCGCCTATTCGAAATCATCTGTAAAAGCAACCAACCGCCTCTTTGACGAAGCGGTCAGTCCTTATGATTTGATTCTGTTTTCTGTTGTCGATATGTCTTCCGAACGTTACGAAGGCGAAGGTGAAGACAATCTGCAGTTTTTATTAGAGCGCCTTGAAATCTTCAAGGAACTCATGGAGCGCCCGCATGTTACGGGCCAGGATCTCATCGATGCCGGACTCGAGCCGGGCACTGACTTCAAAGAAATCCTTTCCTATGCCCACAAGCTTCGCCTGGCAGGCATACCAAAAGAGCTCGCCCTGAAACAGGTTCTGTCCTATGCCCGCAAGATGGACTGAACTACAATTCCTTTCCTGTCCTTATACTCTGGTTGCCTCCATCTCAAAGGCTTCATACTGTCCGCCGCATACCTGATAGGTTTCACGAACCCCCGTCTCCCGGAAACCAACCGAGGTGTAACATGCAATCGCATTCTCGTTCTTATCGTAGACACCCAAAGTAACCCTATCTGCGCCGTAAAATTCAAATGCATAAACAAGCCCCTGTCGGAGCATCTCTTTTCCAACACCCTGATTGCGTCTGTCCGGCTTAACGATTCCATATCCGAAACGCAGTTCGTTCAAGTTGCCGTTGGGATTTCTTGCGATGAAATAGCCGACCGGCTCATCGTCATCAACAGCAGTAAACTGCATGTACTCACTCGTCTTCCGGAATTTCTCACTTGTCACAGGATAATCACCGAGCAGTCCGAACGTCCACTTAAAAAATGTATCCTCGCTGTCGCACCAGGATAGAATCTTCTCCTCATCCGATTGTTTGTATGGTCTGATTCTAATCATTACTGCTCTCCCTCCGCCAGAGTTCTCTTGCTATTCTACTCCGGTGACCAGGATTCCTGCAGCTCATCGATCTGCAAAAACCCATCCACCTTCGCAGCAATCTGGTACTGGTCCTCATAGACGATCTCACCCGGGGTATTCGTATACACAAGAAAATACGGGTGATTGTACCGTTCCAAAAGCCACAGCGCCGGGCGGATCATCTTCATCATCTCATCTGAGTTTTCCGTTTTGAACCAGCACACCACAGGTTCTTGTCTTTTACACGGCTCCGGCCATGGAAGATTCTCCGCGAACCAGCTATCGATCTCGCGATAGAGATCTGCATCCTCTTCCTCCATGGTGTCATCCTGAATCATCTGCCAGCACATGCTGAAGACGCCTTTGGCGTGCATGGTATTCCTTGCCAGTTCTTTACCCTGGATCCTAACATACTTGAACTGCAGTCTGCTCATTGTAACACCCTCTCACATAACCTCGGTTTTTCAGTTTATCGTTTCTTATAAAGAACGAGTTCCGGATTGACTCCATCTTTCTCGTAGGTAGCAATCATGATGAAATCCATGCTGGCAAGGACGCCGAAGCACCTGTCTCCGCCGAACTCCGATTCCAGCTGATTGCCCAGGTAGGTCGTCTTGTCGTTCAGGAATTTCACTTCTGCGCCGCTTGGAAGCCGGTACGGGAGATTCACATACTGACCGACCAGCGCGTTCAGTTTTTCCACCTTAGGCATTCCGTCTATATGGAGCGCATTGATTTCATCGATCAGCTTTGCCTTGAATTCCTCAAACTCCCCATCATCACTCAGTTCTTCATATCTCTTCCAGTAATCCAACTGCGGCAGCATCTCTTTCATATACGCGCGAGCCTGCTCCTCAGTGAAACTATCATTTACCATATGCGGCAGACAGGTCTCGATGAGATCGTCCATATCGCTGTATGTATAAGTACCATCCGCATAGCACCACTGACAGTAATCCTCATTCAGCGTTCCGTCCTTTTCCCTGCTAATGATCGAATCTTCCAAAGGCATCCCGCAGCATTGGCATCTAAGCTGCCGCGGTGACCCAAGCAGTGTGTTAATGGAAACATCGAATTCCTTTGACAACAGCTTTAATGTGTCTGTATTCGGCTGTGTTTCACCGTTCTCCCACCGGCTGACTGCCTGCCTGGTAACCATGACGCGTTCTGCCAGCTGATCCTGTGAGAGACCGTGTTTTTCACGCAACGTCTTGATTGTTTCCTGTATTCCCATAATGAAATCCTCCTTGTTCATAATTCATCTTGATTATGAACTCGCTCCACATAGCTGACAAGCAACGCGCTGTTGCTATTGCACATTACGTTTTTCCTGTTCTGTCTTCATGATCTGGTTTTCTCCACTCACTTCAGAGATACGATTTCCTCCAGAAACGCTCTGGCCTCATCCACGCCTCCACAGGCGTGAAAACTATCTGAAATCCTGATTGCGTTATCTTTGTATGTGCGGTCTGTCAAAACCTCTGTCAGCGCGTGCAGAATATCCTCTTCGGAAATCGACTCCAGCATGATGCCTGCGCCGAGTTCCTCTGTTCGTTTCGCCACAGCGCCCTGCTCTGGAGTTTGCGGAAACAGAACCAGCGGAACCTGATAATACAATCCCTCGGAAGCCGAATTCATCCCGCAGTGTGTAATGAACGCATCCGCAATGGAGAGAACCGCCATCTGATCCACGGTTTCATGGACCTGAATGTTCTCCGGGAGATTGTCAAACTGCTCCGTATTAGTCCCCATGGAGAGGATGACCTGCCAATCTGTTTCACCAAGTGCGTGGATACAGTTCCGATAAAACTCTTGATTCTGATTCACCGTTCCCATGGAGATATAGACGGTTTTCTCTGCCGTTTTTTCAATTGGATCAACAATAGGCCGGATCGAAGGACCAATAAAGTGATATCTGTCCGAGAATGAATCTGCATATGGCTGAAAATACTTCGATGTATAGACGATTGTGTTTGTATCATTATCATTCTGAACGATGTCCAGAATGCCTTTGACCGGATACCCCTTCTTCCGCAGACGTTTGATCTGTTTGTTGATCTTCGGCATGGTGACAAGCATCTTCGCAATGTCCCAGGAAGACTCCTTCATGTACTTCGCGGAATAACGATTGAAGGCAAATGTCGTGGTCGAGGAAACATACGGCAGACCGTGCTTCATCGCCACTAGCTTACCCCAGAACGCGACAGAATCTGAAACGATAATATCCGGTTTGATTTCTTCAACCTTTTCTGTCGTCATCTCATCCAGCGCAAGTGTTGATGAAACCAGAAGCTCCGTTGCAAAAGCTTTATCCTTCCCGACTCTGTCGGCGTTGTCTTTGTCTTCCATCTCAAAGTCGTAGCCGTCGCAGCTTATAAAGACGGCGCCGGCCTGCTCGATTTTCTCCCGGAACATTTCAAAAGAAAAATAGTAAACCTGATGCCCTGCCTTTGTTAGCTCTTTCACCACCCCTAATGTGGGATTTGTATGACCATAGGCTGGTATGCAAAACCACGCAATCTTCATTTTTGAATTCCTCATTTAAAATCCGGCCTTACTTGAAACAGTCCGTGACGGTTGCAATACGCATAAATCTTCCTGACGCGATTGATTTTGAACCTCGCTTCTGCCTGCCCTTCCGGATACATTTTAACAAACTGAACACTCTGGTCCGATACAGCTGCAAGAAATGATATGTAGTGTTCTTTATCCATCGCGTGATCAACGGAAACGTAGTATTCATCCTCCACAATCTCAACGCGTATGGCATGATCCGCATCTGCATCTTCAGGCTCTGCCGGCGGTAAAGTGATTCCGCAGCAGCTAACAACGGCTTCGCCAATTGTCCGGATTACGTTTCCGCAGACTGGACAAACATAGAATTTCCCTTTGATGATATTCGATGACTGATTACTGTTTCGAATGTCTTCGCCTGACAGCAGTTCAATCACAGAAATCCCGAGAGCCTTCGCCAGCGGCTCAAGCAGACTGATATCAGGAAAGCCCTGACCTGTTTCCCATTTGCTGATTGTCTTGCTGCTGACAAATATTTTATTTGCCAGAGCTTCCTGCGTCATGTTTTTGTTTTCCCGAAGCTTTCGTATTACTGCTCCTGTGACATATTTATTCATTTCAGTTTACCCTCCTTATGAGTCTAAACTACCACAAAAGCAGTAACGGCACTATCCACGCAGCGTGGAGTGACGCCTGTACGATTACTGATACTTTCTAATATAATTATAGCTCCCCACTGCCAGATGGCAATGAGGAGCTTTTGTATCGTTTCTTTATCCAATCACAATAGGCTCCAGATGTTCCTCCGGAACGAGTTCCAGCAGTCTTTCTCTGACATTCTCTTCCCCTCTTCGTTCAAGGATTTCGCAATAGATATTGAAGATTTCTCTGTCAAAGTAAACCGGCAGATCAATTCGTATCATTCTTGTCATGACTGCATCGTAATCTTCCAGAATTTCTTCCAGCTCTTCCCACTTATCCTGAGCGTACAAATCCTTGATCTGCTGTTTCAGCGGCATATACTGATCCCACATATTGATTCGCGCAGCTGTTCTCAACACAATGCGCCAGGAATCATCGATGACTTTGTTGCATTGCTTATGTTCTTCCACTGCAGGGAAATACATCGGTTTGTCGATATAATCCTCCAACCCCTGATCCTTCAGGTAGTCCAGATACTTACTGTACGGCAGATCCTCATCCAAAAGCACCAGCCTCATGATGACATCGTCAGTACCTCTCATCTTTCTGTTCATCCAGTACTTGCTGAACTGTTTGGTAAAGAATGTATCAACATCTTCAGGAATCTGATATGTTCTTCCTTCGAATTCCAAATCCATCAGGTTGCTGAACAATCCCTTTGGAAATGCTGTTCTATTGACTGTAGTGAAACGTCTGAAATACAGCGTATCATCCAGTGTCGCATCTTTTTGCAGCTCATTCATACACTCGAGCAGTTGATCGCGAAGCGCAGGGCCAAGTGATTTACCTTCCCGCAGCATATTAATGCATTCCATCATCTTGTCGACGATCTTCTGCTTCTGATTCGCTTCCGCTCTGTAGACTGCCTCGTACTTGATTTTCCTCAGGAGTGCTTTCAGACCCGATTTTCTGGTTCTCTTCTTTACCTTTTCACATTCTCTGGACAGCAATGGCCATATATTGATGGCAAGGCCAAGCTCTTTCGCTCGGACCGGAGATTTCTTGTTGATATACGTAGAATTCTTGTCTACATAGCGAAAAGCGATATTCCCGAAATCTGCATTGGAAAACAGAGACTCAACCAGTCTGTCATCCGGCTTTTTCTCCTCGATCGCTTTCTGAAAAGCAATCGCGTCTCTCCACAGCATTGCTATATTGATTTCATATCGAGAGCTCTCAAATTCACCTATGTTGTATGCGGACAGAGCGGTATTCGTAAAGAGAAACATCGTCAATCCGTTTTCTTTACAAACATCCGTGACCTCATCCAGCATCGTTAGCAGTTTTTCCTGTGCTCTATTCACGATTCTCTCCTTCTATTGCCGCCTGCATCTCTTTTAACTGATCACCAATATGCAAAAGCAGCAATCCGTTGTGATTATCCTCACGTGCCGCTTCATAGAGTGCCTTAGCCTCTTCTAAATTGCCAGCTTTGAACTCCACATCTGCGAGGAGACACAAGAGTTCAGGACGTTCAGGATACTCTGAAATCATCTGTTTAAGCTCACTTCTGACATCTGGAATCGCTGCTGCATCCAAATCGCCATAAACCCTGAGATACAAATCAAGATATCCTCTGTTGAATCTATCGAATGCAAACCCATGCTGTTTTGCTTCTTCAAAGAATGCTGCAGCGCCTGGGATATCTTTTTCGTAGATTGCCTCATACGCATCACCGATGTTCTTGAGGTACTCGTATTCATCCAGGAGCATGCCTTCCAATTCACCAGTCCTCATTCGCCATTCAAGAATGGAGCGCGCTCTCGAGTATTCCCCTTTGTGGATCAACGGCAGCAGAGCATAGTATAAGTTGTCATCACCAATGTTGATATATGTCTGAACGCTTTTGAAAATCTCACTGAGCTGTGTCCTGGTCCATATGCCGAAGTACTCTTCCAGTTTGTCGTAGCTGCCGGTTTCAGCCCACTCTTTCAGGACAACTGCATCAACACCAAACTCTTTGTAATGCGCATCGATCAGCATTTTTTTCATGTTCTGCAGTTCGCCTGTTGCACGCTTATCATTGAAATACTTGCGCATCCTGAAATCTTTTCTCGGGATATATGTTTTATGTATTTCATCAGCATCGAGGAACTGCATGTAGTCATCAACATAATACTGATATGATATGTGATCATTCGAAGCGATGTTATGCCATGTTCCCTGATCGTCGCTTTCCGGAATCATGACCCATGAGTCACCGAAATCCGCCCGCAGGAACTTTTCGACCTGGCTCGGCACCGGAAGCATGGCATCTTCAAAGAGCATGTACTTTGGCTCACCAAGCCACTCAATATCATAGATTGCACATCTCATTCCCCACCTTGAGCAGCATTCGTCAGCATCTTCCATCTCAATACTGAACAGATCCTTTTCAAGTTCCTCAAGAACCTTCTCGCGGCCTTCTGTTTCAAATCTCTTTCTGTACTCGAAATAGATTTCATCCGTATAGTCGTATACACGGGAATTTGCTACGATATAGGCGTCTTTGAGAAGTTCTGCGTAGAGCCAGTGCTTCTTGAGCCATTCCTCTCTGGCTTCGTGATCACGCGGCATCGGATCGAGAACAAAAATTTCCATGAAATATCCATTCGCCGTATCATCAACAATTCTGGATTTTGTCAGCATTGCGCTGTCTTTTGCAGAAAGTCTAGGAAGCGTGTCATCATACCACTCGTAATAATGGCTATCGCACAGTACCAGATCATTCTCCTCCAGCTGATCGCGTATGGCCTGCAGTTTTTCATAATCTTCTCTGAAAAAATACAGATCCACATCATCATCCCACGGCAAGAAGCCCCGGTGTCTGACTGCGCCCAAAGCTCCGCCGCCACTGAGGTAATATTTGATGCCGTTTTCTCTGCATATCCTGTCTGTCAAAAGCAGGAGATCATATAGTTTTTTCTGATGGTCGTTCATTTTATTTATCTTTTTTTACTAATTTCGCCGAGTAACCAATGAAATCATACCCCATTTTCTCATGAAGTCTGATCGTCTTGATATTATCTTCGATGAGATATGCAAGACCGCGTTTCCCTTCATTCCTGACGAGGTTCCATGTGCTTGCAGTGATCGCTCTTCCCAGACCTCTGCCCCTCATCTCCGGATCTGTAACCAATCCGCCGACGACTGCGATTTTATCTGTTTCGCCGTTCGTCGCGTTAGTGGCTATCATACGTCCGGTTTCATCGCGGATGATGAAGAGTCTTCCAAACCCTTCTTCCAGACGGCGGCGAAGACTTTCGATCAAAGCTTCCCGTTCATAGACTTCACTGAAGATATCTGCCTTGAGCATCAAATCGGCAATCTCTTCGACATCAGCATCGGTCGCTTCTTTGATGTCTACATCCAGTCCGCCTTCCATCTCTTTATTAGCGGTAATGATATGATTGGATTCATAGATATAATCATCCAGATTCAGAATCTCTTCAAGCTGTTCAAGAATATACTTCGGACAGATGATGACATTCGGCTGAATCTCCTCCAGAAGTTTTTCTGCATCCTCAAGAACGCAGCCCTCTCTTCCGTAGAGGTGGAGACAATCGTAATAGCGGTAATATACACAGCTTATCTGTCCATTTTCTTCAGAAGTCCACAATCCGAGTCCTTCTTCCTCAGCACCACATTCGATAACATCCATATACAGGTAAAAACACTGTACATAGTCTTCTCCAATATAGTCGAGTACCGGTTGGATCTCCTGATTTGTTCGCTTGACTAACATAGCATTTCTCTCCTTACATAATTGTGTTCATACTTATCAACATTATAAAAAAAATACAAATAATAGTCAATGAATCTGAACCCTCCCAATACAGGGCTCAAAATCCGCCGATCCGATAGTTTTTCAGCACAAAAAAGGCTGCCACAATTACAGCATTGTGACAGCCTTTGATTTGCTTTTAAACTCCGGTGACTCGTTTGATAATACCCTCGATTTCCATAAGATTCGGTTTCCTTGGGTTTGTCTGAGTGCACACATCTGCCATAGCGGTCTCTGCCATCTCCCTTCTGAGCGCATCCACCTCACTCGTGCAGATGTCCATCTTGGCAAGGGTGTCCGGTATTCCGAACAAACGGTTCATATCCCTGACCTTGCTGCAGAGACTGCTGACCGCCAGCGGGACGCTTGAATATGGAAGTCCGATCAGCTTGGAAAGGCGCTGCATTTTCCTCGCAGCGACAGTTTCCGTGCCGCTCTCCAGAAATGCATTGTACTCAATGACATGTGGCAAAAGCAATGCATTCGCCCTGCCGTGCGGGATGTGAAATTTCGCGCCGATGGCATGAGCAATACTGTGGTTGATCCCCAGGCCTACCATGTTGAATGACATCCCGGAAAGACAGGCCGCGTTATGAACCTTCTCTCTGGCTTCCATATCATCTCCGTGTGCATAAGCATATGGCAGGAAACGCATCAGCAGAGTCACAGATTTTTCTGCCAGCGCATCGGTAAAATCATTGGATTTCGTCGACAGATACGATTCAATTGCGTGTGTCAATGCATCCATACCTGTATCCGCGGTGATATTAGGCGGCATCGATTGAACAAGTTCCGGATCAAGAATCGCAACATGTGGCTGAAGTGCCTCATCGACCAGAGGATACTTGATGCCCTGCTCTGCATTTGTGATGACAGAAAACTTCGTAACTTCTGATCCCGTTCCGCTAGTGGTTGGTACTGCATAGAAACATTTGATTGTATGGCGGTCCGATTTCCAAGCCATATATGCGATGCCTTTGGCTGCATCGATTACTGAACCGCCGCCCAATGCAATCATATAATCCGCCTGACATTCAGATAAAAAGTTGATGCCATCGGCAATGATCTCTGTCGGAGGATCCGGTACGACCTTATCGTAAATGTGAACGGTACAGCGCTCGAGATGATCCATGATTTTCTCTACCATGCCGGATTTTTTTACAAATGCATCACAAACGATAATCACATTCGCATCGTCGATATCATCCAGTGCACAAAGTGAATCCTTACCGAAAAACAGATTTGATTTCAGCTTAAAATTATCCATATTAAATACCTATCGAATCATATACATGCTGTGAGACGACCACCTGCATATGCAAGCTTTTTATTCAAACTTATTTTACTAGAATACTGTTTTGATTTCAATTTCATTAGTTTTCTGGTCAATGGAACTCTTTAGTCCACACCTTCGACCATCGGCACTACGCTGCCGCCGTAAGGGATAATGTACACTGTTTTGTTTTCAAAATCCACACCCTTCATGAGTTCAGAAACATCAGTATACGCCGTCATTCCCATAGGCTGTGTTGTATCTTTGTCTATCGTTGTTAGAACTCTGCACTCTCCCTTTTTCAGGTTTTCCACAGTAAGGTAAAAGATAAATCCTCCTATTGTAAAGTCAGCCCTGAGGGCAGAATCAAGTCTTCCTTCTTTGAGAGGCTGAAGCCATGCAGTGTAGTCCGGAGCGCCGCACCCTTCCGGGCACTTTGCGAGCCAGAACATCTGACCTCCCTCCTTCATGGCCCGCATGCCATTGAGCATTCCCTTGCAGCCCTGGTACAGGTTCATATCCTTCGGGGCTCCGCCGCTGGATACAATGACGATGTCAGCTTCGTAGTCGATCCACTTCTCATAGCACTTTTTCTGGAACTCGCAGCTTTCCTTCCATGCCTCATACATGTCTCCGCCAAAGAGACCGCTGTATCTGCCGCTTGTAGACACCACAATGTTAATGCTAAATGCAACGTCCACAAAAGCTGCCGCTTCATTCATATCTTCATTAATAGGATTGTTTTCCAAAAGCGAGCAGCCGACCCTTGGGTCTGAATGGGCTATTCTAGGATCTAAGGCTCTTTCATGATTCTGTCTGATTGTCTGTCTGGAAGCAACTCCCGGAAGGATGTTTTTCCTGCCGCCTCCAAAGCCTGCCATCATATGATGGACGGTGCCGCCCACCACGACTACTTTGCGGTCGATTACAAGCGGATTGACACTGACATCGGTTCCTCTTGCAGTTGTGCCCACATACACATTGTCTCCATCGCAGTCGTGATCCAGAACCTGTACGTTTTCATACATGTAGGAGCCTGCGATGATTTCTTTTTCCTGCTCTGTGGACTTCCTGTGTGTGCCTAGAGCGATCAGAACAACGATATTCTCAAAGGCCACGCCTATGTCATCGTGCAGGTAATGTCCGAGGAGTGTCATGATATCCCCTTGATGCATCCAGCTTCTGGTGATATCAGACACAACGATTGTGACCTGATCACCGGCAGTGATCCTCTTCCTTAGAGGTTCTGAGCCGATTGCCTCCTCTTCAACGCATTTTCTGAAAGCTTCTGCCACATCCTCTATCTCCGGCATGGAATCAGGATTCAGCACCTCTACAGTCTTCGCGCCTTTCACCTCAATCTCCACTTCTTCAGTTCCATATTTCATCTTAGCTGTATAATCCATAATGAATACCTCTACTTTACCTAATTCGAGACATAAGACAGGTGCACTCTGTGTGACAAAAGTGTACAATCATGCCTATTTAATGTGTATTTCCCAACCTGTATCGATTTTCTCTTTCACCTTTTTCATTGTTTCAGGATCAAGATGTGGCCAATCAACAACCGTAGTTGCTTTGTCCTTAACCAGGTGCGCTTTTTCGGCACACAAGGCAAGCGGTGTATCAGCCAGCGAATCAGAATAAAAGTTTTCAATCACAGGGAAACCCCGATCAATCATATACTTAGCCTTTTCTTTCGCATACATCAGATTATTCGTAAAGACACCAAATTCACGATTATATTCCGTTGCCATACATTTGACTCCAAGCCTTTTTGTGATTGGTTCAATAATGCAGGCAGGAGATGCGCTTATGATGAGATCATCCTCTCTTTTTTGCGCAAGGTACCATGCCGATATCTTCCCTTCATACTTATCCCAATACTTCTCTATCTGCTCATCAAAATCATCTATCATTGTTAGATAGCTGAACATTTCACGCTGTAAGCGATAGTTTTGTAATTTTCCCCTTTTGTATAGAATTAATGTCTTTATCATATGCGGAAACCAGGTAACCCATAGCCTTGGTTTTCGTTTCATACACCAAAGAGCAAATCCTATTGAACAATCCGAGTAAAAAATTGTGCCATCAAAATCATAAACATTCATAATTGTTTTATCAAATCCGGATTTCTTCACTTCTCTCGTGACAGAAGGCAATTGCATTTATATAAATATGATCATCTGGTTTTCCAATTTCCCCTAAGTAAAAGAACTACCGTCTCGACGTGTGTCGGCACGATAGAAAAAACACAAATCGACAAAGTTGTAAGTATGTTATTAATACTTTTTTCAATAATCCTTGCCAACACTTCAGTATCTTAAGAGTAATTATCCCATTTTCTTCAATAGGGTGCAATATAAAAGCCCGAAGGACAAGACATCTTTCGGGCCATCACCTCCCAAAGGTTTTAAGATATTCTCACTACCACAGATACGTCTGTTTCGTCATGTATCTGCTTTCGTCTTCCATCTTTTCCCTTAGGAAAGTTGATATATCGCCAATGAGACTTGAATTTGAACAATTCTATCATGGTATTATCAGTATTCGTTGTATCAAGATCATTAACCGGAGCACTTTGCTTTTCTGTAAAGTGATTTCCTGTCTTTAAGATGAATGTCATGTTATAAGGCAATGCATTTCCGTCATCATCATATAGTTACCAACTGCCTTCCAACATATAGCAATGCGTTTTACATAATTCATATTATATGAATTATGTCATGTCTTTATTCAAATCATATTCCCAGATAAATTCTTCCAGTATTTGATACAGGTGTTCGGGCTCTACCGGTTTGGATAAGTGCGCGTTCATCCCCATCTGCAGTGAACGCTGAACATCTTCATCGAAAGCGTTCGCAGTCAAAGCAATAATAGGTATAATCTTCGCGTCCGGTCTGTCTA
>JAFRKJ010000005.1 GCA_017431785.1 Bacillota bacterium
CGGAATATTTGACACGCTGGCAATTCCTGCGACTTTTGCAAGCAGATCCTTTCTAGCCCTGCTGTGCTTTTTCCCTGCAAGATGTGCCAACTCCAATCCATATATCAGCGCATCAAATCGTACCGCGCTGGTATCGTCCTTATCCGGCAGAATATACGGAGCGACTTCCTCTCTGACAACCAGGGTGTCTTCATAGGTCAGCCCCATGTAATTGTCCTCGTTCGCATATTCATCGACATAACGAATGTGCTGTCTGACAGCAAAACTATCCCTGTCAAGTTCCTTCACTTTTCTGGCCATCTCCGCAACCAGTTCTCCACGGAACTTCTTTAATGGCTCCGTCTGGAAAACCATGTCCTGGAGTTTATACGCCATTTCAAATTCCAATCCGAAAATGGCTCCCTGAAGCGCCATCTGGTTGGCTGTCGGTTTTCCTTTATTCATCCGGAAGAACTCGAAATTGCCACAGAAATCAAAGATATAGAACCGCTCTTTATCTTTACCGTCAATCAGTCCTTCGCAAAGTCTTGTGCCACGCCCAATCATCTGCCAAAACTTCGCCTTTGACATCACTTTCTTAAAGAATACCAGATTTAGAATTTCTGGAATATCAATGCCCGTGTCTAGCATATCGACCGATATAGCGATCTGCGGCAGCTTTTTAGGATCAGAAAACTCATCTATCGCGCTCTGCGCGTATGTCATGTAATTATCAATGACCTTTGCATACCCCGGCAGGTGCGGATATGCCTTGCCGAACACCTCCAGTATTTTCTCCGCATGCCTGTGATTCTTGGCGAAGATAATCGTCTTGCCGAGCTTTTCGCCGTAATCAATATGAAGACCGTCCTCCATCAGAGTGTGCAACACTTTCCGAATTGTATCCTCATTAAAGACCCACTTGTTCAGTTCTGAAGAGGAAATACTCTCCGGAATCTCCCCGTCTTCCTGTTCAAAGGTCTCTTCATATATCTCTTTATCTTCTTCAGAGAGGTCGTCGTAGTGAATTCCTTTCTCAACAAACTTAAGAGCGGTTTCCACCGATAGGAAATCTACAAGGTAACCGTCTTTAACCGCCTGAGCCAGCTCATAACCGTATGTCGGCACTCCATTTTCAAGATGAAAAATCTCGTATGTATTCTTATCGATCTCATCTTTCGGAGTCGCCGTCAGTCCAACGAGCGGAGCATCAAAATAATCAAAGATATCCTTATACTTGTTATAGATCGAACGATGCGCTTCATCGCAGATCACAAGGTCAAAATGCCCGGCAGTATAGAGTTTGCCTTCCTCATCTTTCACGGAATCGATGCAGTTCATCATTGTTTGATACGTTGAAAATATGCACCGTTCGTTGTACTTATCTCTTTCTTCACAGAGATTCGCAGCCGAGAGAGATGGTAACAGGTTCACAAAGCTTCTCTTCGCCTGAGTGACCAGAGAATTACGATCTGCCAAAAACAAGACATTCTTGATCCATCCATGCTGGTTCAGAATATCAACCAGTGCAATTACTGTTCTTGTCTTTCCGGATCCTGTAGCCATGACCAGCAAAGCCTTTCGTCTGTTCTTTTCTCCAAAAGCATTGCAAACTGCCTTGATTGCAGCTTCCTGATAATATCTACCGGCAATGTTTTTATCCACATGAATATTCTTCAGACTCGTTTTATACGACTGTAAATTGAAAAGCTTTTCCAGGTCCCGTTTTGAATAAAACGCGCCGACCTGCCTTTCTGGATAGTGGTCGTCCACGATGCGAATATCAAAGCCATTTGTCAGGAACTGAACTGGTCGTCTTCCATATTTCTTTTCTAACAAATCTGCATATAGTTTTGCCTGCTGCCGCCCTTTCGAAACGTCCACACAGGTGCGCTTAGCCTCGATCACCGCCAGTGCGCGTCCGTCATTGCTGTACAGCACATAATCCGCATAACCAACTTCAGATTTGTTTGGCATGCCCGAAAGCTCAACCTCATTAATCCAGTCCTGACCTTCCGTCCATCCAGCGTCTTCCAAAAGAGTGTCAATATAGATTTTTCTCGTCTTGAATTCTGACAGATCCAGCGGCTTCTGCACGTATGTCGCTTTCTGTTCTTCACGCCTAGCAGTCAGTTCCTCCTGTAGTGCTTTGTTCTCTTCAATAAGCTTTTCCAGAGGCAGCCCCTCGTGTTCATCAGGGATTACAGCACCGTTCTGTTTCTCACTCAAAAGCGAAGGATCAAAAGTCCCTTCGGCATAATCCTCTGCATAACAATATGCGACAAAATCCATAAAGTAATACAGATTCTCCAGACAGAGCAAAGCCTGGTCCTCCGATATCTTCCTTCCGGAATGCGCCGCGTTATTCCCCATTTTACGGATTAGGTCCATTCGTTTCCACAGGTCTCTGTCCACAAGCTGATGGAAATCATCTGTATTCATAAGAGTGACCAGAGTCTCCTGATATGGTTTGTGAAGATCGCCGTCAACGGAATACATCCATTTAACAGCAAACTCCATCGCTCGCCGGCATCCTATGACACCGGCAGCACGATCCAAAGGCAGGACCTGCTCTGCTGCAATGGCTGCGTCCGCAAAGGATTCAAACTGTGATTCTTTTTTAAGGAAGTCAAAGTTGGTCATTTGGCTTCATCTCCTTATTGCTTTATACTTCTGTAAGGATTAGTACATAAGAGGCAAACCGAACTGGCTATTTGTTTTTCTTTCCGTTTGACTGATTTGTTTTTACTCCACCCCATTGCTTAATCTTTTGCGCACATATATCTGTCAACGGTTCTCCTATTGCGGCCTTGTAGTTGAATCCGAGTAATTGCATTGTCTTCAACGCATCCACGCTAATAAGCTCTTTGAGCTGCTTTATTTCTTCAACCGGCAACTTTTCTTCAGACATTCCGTTCAGTATTTCCAATGCCTGTGACACCGTATTGTGAAGATGTTCAATATCCTCATCACTTATTTCGATTCGATCCAATTCCGCCTTATATGCCTGTGCGATATTGACCGCTTCTTCACGTTCGCTAAGCACCTCATTAAGTATTTCATCATATGTGTTTCTAAGAGTCTCAATGTCCTTTATATTTTTTGCTGCACGCAGCTTTTTGTTCACTGCAGAAACTGTGCCTCTAACAGCCAAATGTGATAAAGCGACTCCTAATTCGACCATTTGTTGTTCGTATTCCATATGATCCCCCTTTTTATCCAAAATATTTCTGCATTAAACTATCAAACAATAATTGACTCTCATCCAATGACCTTTGTACTGCAGCTTTTGATTTGTCGACTTGTTTTGCAAATTCCATAAATGCTTTTTGCCGTTCTATAGGAGGAACCATCAGGATAACGGTACGTAAATCCTCCATATTCAGTTGGATTAAAGTAATGCCTTTTGCCTTAGACTTGATATTGTCATTGAGATGTTTTGAGTCTAACTGATGCTTGAGAAACTCTAATGTAATCTCATCTTCTTTTGTTCGAATTGGAACAATACCTCTGCCAACATTGCATCCTGTAAACTCTTCTCCCACTATGCATGTATCAGCTATATTAGCTCGAACAGTAATAAGCAGTTCTCTTCCTTTAAGAATTGTTCTTTTATACTTATTTGATATTTCTTCTGTGGTTTTCTTTAGCTCACCCCTTACAGGTGTATGGTTCACTATATCTACTGGTCTGAATACCGGAACTCCAAAATCTTGATCATCCCCCGTTTGTACGATTCCGTACGAAATTGTGCAATCATCCGTCACCAATTCCTGCAATTCTTTCGTTGGCCACCCCATTGGATTATCAACAGCATCACCAAACATCTCTACAAATCGAGCTTTGATGAGTTCATCGAGTTTTTCAAGCTCCTCTTTTTTCAATTGAATAATGCGCCAGATTCTATCTAAATTGCTGCAGATATTTATCTGATCGTTATAGGTAGCATCATTTACAACATATCTTGATACATAGTCATCGGTCTTAAGATTATGAAGACCAGTCGTTTTATTCTCAAATGGCCTTGTTCCACCCTTTCGATAATTTGCAAATAATGAGTAAAACACATACTTAGGGACCCACACATTTTGGTCCTTCACTCTTAGTAGTCCGGTAAAGTTGTTAAATAAAAATGTGTTTTCAGATCCATCAAAATAAATTACTCGACCTACAGGTTGCTTATCGCTTCCACCAGACTTCTCAATGATAATGTCCCCTGTCCGAAGATACTTCTCAGCTATATTCTTTTTTGTGATAGTTCTTGTAACTACATTGTCGTAATTGACAACACCTTCATTAGTGAAATTTGTTGTTCTTAGTACTGGAATCCCATTCCCTACTTCATCATCAGTTCCCCATTCACCAGAAAGTGCTTTTCCAGTAATTTCAATTAGCTTTGTCATCACTCGTCCCTACAAATCTCAATTTACTTAAGCAATAACTTCAGTTCCGCAAACTCTTTCTGTATCTCCGTTTCTAAGTTCTCGATAGATGCAAGAATCTCGCTTGTCGGAGGATACTCTACTGGGACATACTCAACTTCCTTGTATTTGTTGATAGATAAATCGTAATCATTTGCAACAATGTCGTCTTTCTTTACCATGAAGCTTTGTTCGGTTCGTTTACGATCTGATTCAGCATCCAGGTTATGAAAACGTTCTATGATGTCCGGAATGTCATTTTCCTTTACTTCAGAACGTTTATCGTCCAAGCTGTACCCATCGGCTTTCATATCGTAAAACCAAATGTTATCAGTGCCCCCAGCGTTTGTCTTTGTGAAGATCAGTACCGCAGTTGACACGCCGGCATATGGTTTGAATACCCCAGAAGGCATTGAAATCACAGCTTCCAGCCTATTGTTCTCAACTATTTCCTTACGAATTGCCTTATGTGCCTTTGATGATCCAAACAAAACTCCGTCTGGAACAATACATGCACAACGTCCGCCGACTTTCAACATCCGCAGGAACAACGTAATGAATAGCAGTTCGGTCTTCTTGGTTTTGCAAACTTTCAAAAGATCTGCCGACACAATGTCATAATCCAAACTCCCCTTGAACGGTGGATTCGCCATGATCAGCGAATATTTGTCTTTATCCGGATTCTGATCAGACAAGCTGTCCCTGTACTCGATAAATGGATTGTCCACTCCATGAGTCATCATGTTCATGGCACCGATTCGGAGCATCGTTCTATCTGTATCATATCCATAAAACATATGATTCATGTAGTGGTCCTTGCCGGCCTGGTCGAATAGAACTTCTTCTTTATGATGCTCTTTCAGATATTCACCAGCCGCAATCAGGAAGCCTGACGTTCCGCAGGCTGGATCACAAATCGTATCAGTCGGTTTTGGCTGTACCATATCGACCATCATTTTGATGATATGACGCGGTGTTCTGAATTGACCATTGATGCCTGACTGCGAAATTTTATTCAGCAGATACTCATATACGTCTCCTCGCACATCCGCATCCTGTGCCTGCGCCATCGTGATAAAGATATCGTCAAGCTTATCCACAACCTTCGACAGCATCAGTGGTGTCGGCACCTTGAAAATAGCGTCGCCCATGTATTTGGAATAGGCACTGTCTTTATCTTCATGCAGTTCTTTGATAAATGGGAATACCCATTCCTGCATCACCGTGTACATGCGTTCCGCAGGGAAATCACGGAAGACCGACCATTTAAGCTGGCTCCCATCGATTTTACGGCCGCCGATTTCAACTTCTTTCGTGAATGTGCTTTCGTATGGCAGTCCCAGCATTGCACTTTCCTTCGCCCGACGGATGTCTGCGTCATCCAGATCATGGATAAACATCAGATATGTAATCTGCTCAATTACATCCAATGGATTTGTCAATCCACCTGCCCAGAAAATATCCCATATGCTATCTACTTTGTTCCTAAGTTCACCTGTAATCATTATTTTTTCTCCCTGTTCCAAGTGTAAGATGTATAGCGACCGCCGCCGATCTTGATGATTTCTCCGCTTTCCTGCAGTTCTTTCAGCGCGCGCTGCACTGTCGTATGACTGATATCAGGGCACTTTGCCATGATTTCGGCCTTTGTGATTTTACCTATGGTCTCTTTGATTACTTCACGAATAATTTCCGGTTTTGATAAGCCACGTGTGCTTAGTAGCGAAACCCTGCTCGCGAATTCTCTATATGCGGCTACGACTATCCCGAGCATATATCGAACAAATGGAAGATATACATTCTGTTCTTCATGCCACCCTTCCGAGCATTCCTGTAATACTTCGTAATATGTCTCCTTACTATCGTTAATTACTTTTTCCAGGCTGATGTATTTCCCAACGTGGTAATCACTTTGGTACAGTAACAGAAGTGTGAATAGCCTGCTCATGCGCCCATTTCCGTCGGAAAACGGGTGAATGCAAAGGAAGTCCAGAATAAACATCGGCATGATCAGCAGCGGATCGACATCAGGTTTTCCGATTGCGCTATTATATGCTTCACAGAGTTTATCAATACTTTCTGCCGTCTCCCAGGCATGCACCGGATGGAATCGAATTCGTTTGTTTCCCTTAGCATCATATTCAGCAATATCATTATCTGCGACTTTATACTGGCCGCCTATCGAACTTCCCGAAAATTTATATAAATCACGATGCAACTGTAAAATGCTTGACGCTTTTATCGGAATATAATCATAGCTCTCATGTATTGTTGTCAACACATCGCGATACCCGGCGATTTCACGTTCACTGCGATTTCTTGGCGCAGTTTTATCCATGACTATTTTCCGAAGCCGTTCATCAGATGTAAAAATACCTTCAATCCTATTTGATGCGTCTGTACTCTGAATCTTCGCAATTTCCGTTAATTGCGCCAGAGCATCCTGTTTCGCTTCCATATATAAAGCTTCTTTACCACGATACTCATGTATCGTCGTCAGGAGCGAAACTATATCTGGTTCAAGAAGATCTTGCCATTTACTTTCATAATCATATGATCTCATCAAATAACCTCATCACAGTTTAATTATGTCATTCTCTCACATTATGATGCAATTAAACTATATCATCTAAATTACCTCGTTGCAAGTTCAATTACATCATTTCTTCTTAAAATGATGTAATTGGCAGGATTAAATGAAGCAATTGAGCTCTTTTTCCTAACATTCAACTATCCTTTCCCCATATAAAAAGACCATTGCAGTTTACAACGGCCTTTACCTTCTCTCTATCACAATTCATTTTAATGCACGAAACACTTCCGTCAACAACCGCACTGCATTTGCATAGGCCCCTTCGCATTCACTTTCCCGAGGTCCTGCAATATTTAGAATCAACTCGTCGTCCAATCCTACCAACCAATCCAAAACCTCTTGTACACTATCTTCACTTCTGACTACCAAACACGGCTTGCCGAATGCTTTTGCTGCTTTTGCAGTTAGCACAGTTCCTGGAGAAGCATCAGACTGGGTGGGGTCAATAATCAATGTCGCGTCTGCGTCACGCACATTCCAGACAGTTCTTTGTTCGACGCGGGCTGACAGGGTTTCCTTCAGTTCAGGATAGAATGCCAAAATGCCCGGAGGATCCGGGTAGTCTTCTGCCCATCCGCCCTTTGGGCACCATCCGCAAATTGTGATTTTGCAGCTTCTGGCAGCATCCAGCGCGGCGCGGTCTACGCCTGACTGACCGCCGCTTCTGATTATTTTGATTTTTGCCATTTGCACATCATTCATCAAAGGAATCCGACTGATTCCGGTACATTTCGTTGATCTTTGCCTGGGCGTGTTCGAGGATGTGCTTTTGGGCGATCCGGTCGCGGTCGCTCAGGATGGCAAGCATTTCATCCGCAACCTCTTCTAGTGGCAGCTTGTCGCTCCTTGAAATGTATCCGATCATTCTGGTGGCGGTGAAGTCTGTGTGCAGTTCACCTGCAATCATGGCGGAAAACTCCTGCGGGTAGCCTTTGCGGAGCATCAGGTTATAGAGTTGTTGGGATTTGGTTGGTTCGTTGCTCATACTATAATATATTTTGAAACTGTCCGAGGTAATATGCAACCGTTATTTGTCCTTTCGGGCGGAACCGGGAATGTAATTACCTCCTAACCCACACTGATGATTGAATCATCTAGTTTTCTAATGCATTGGCGCCAGCCTTGGCCTTCGCCAATTCAGTAATATCTTCTGCACTCATAACTGCCAGCTGAGCGATATCGGCGATCTGATCGTCGGCTTCTTCTTTACCATATCTTTCGACCAGCGTGCAGTAAACATTATGCAGAATCATTGTTGCTTCAGCCAAGACCTCATTCTTATCGCCCTGGATCCTTACTGTTCCTTCTATTGCAATAATCATGGTTCTGCCTCCTCTCTTAATCGAATTGTCCCATACCGGGTGTACAGAAAACCTCTCACTTGCTGATTGTAGTGTAACAGGGACGATCGAAGGTATGGTCGCTTCAGGGACGACAAATACAAGAATGCCCGGTCGGTTGGTCCGATCGGGCATGTGGTCATATGGGATGGGATGCTTTTGCATCTCTATTTGTTGACATTCATGCAGTCTGATGGTATCTTCTAGTCGAAGGGATTGCCGCTTATCGTAGGGCGGCTCGACCCTATGTCGTGGCCGTCAACGTAAGTTGGCGGTTATTTTTTATGATTGTAATTGTCAATAATTTCCATTTTCATCTTTTCTGAACAACAAAAAACTCGCCCGATCGGCGTTCCGATCGGGCATGTGTTCATATAGGATTGGATGCTTTTGCACATTGACTATCAAAAGACTAATCCTTGGCGTTCTGGTAAACTACCACCATCAGTCCTTTTTTATGAATAACACCTACTACATCATAGGCGCTGTTGACGTATATTTTTACGCCTTCAGATGATTGATAATACTTGAAGCCTTTTTTCTTCAGTACATTGATGTATTTATTAAGATAACTTTTGTCAGCTTTATATGCTATTGCATTGGACTCACTATAGTCTCTCTTGGCGGCGGTTTTGCCATAAAGAGCTCCAAAATCCGGAATTTTCGAATATCCTTTATAGTGTTTCGGCACTTTGATCTTGCACTTCATCGTGTACTGTCCGCGTTTCGCCGTGATGGTGCAGGCGCCGCCCTTCTTTCCTCTGACAACGCCTTTGGATGTGACTGTGGCAACTGTTTTATTGCTGCTCTTCCATGTGATTTTGCCTTTGCCGCCCAGCACCTTCAGTTTGTATTTGTCTGTGTTGTAGACAGCGAGTTTGCTTTTGGAAAGGCTCGGATTCTTCACGGTCACCTTGCATTTCAAAGTGATTCCGTTTGTTTTGACAGTGATCGTGCACGTGCCTTTTTTCTTCGCGGTGATCTTTCCCGCTACATTGACGGATGCCACTTTTTTGTTGCTCGACTTAAACGTCGCCTTGCCTATTTTGCCTGTTATCTTCAGGGTTTTGCTGGTATTGAGATAAATCGTGGCCTTTGTCATGTTCAGATTTGGATTTTTGACAGTGACATTAACCGTCTTGTTTGCGAATCCGTTTTTTACAGTTATGGTTGCAGAGCCCTTTGCCTTTGCGGTGATTACGCCTGAGGCGGACACGGACGCAACTGCAGTATCCGAAGAACTGTAGGTAGTATCGCCGTTAGGATTGCTCACGGTTGCCTTCAGTCCGAAAGTGCCGTTGCGGTATAACGAAACCGAGGTCTCGTTTAGTGATATCGAGGTCTCAACGATGGTATATTCCAGCTCAATGCTGCCGGTATAGGGTTCAATACCAGTAATACTGATATGGTAGGTTCCGGGGTCCGTAGAAGCATTCCCTTCTACTTTGTAGTCCTTGTCTTTTGTCAGTTCTGCGCAAATGACCTCCGGCAGGTGCGGATTACCGTCATAAAAGTATGTCGTCTCTGACAACGCAAACTTGTAATCTCCAATATTGTACGATGAGTCTTTCGTTGTCGTCGTCGGATCCGCGTTTATGATCCGGTTCTCTTTATTAACTACTGGCGGCGCCTCAGGTTCGGGGGCCGGTTCCGTAACCTCGACTGTTTCTGCATCAGGAACGGTAACCACTTCGGACACGCTTCCTGGATCCGGCGTTTCCTGTGGGTTTTCCACCCCACCAACCGCAAAAGCAAACGAAGGTATGAAGGCCACAACCATCGAAACAGATAGGATTATACTGACTATTTTTTTCTTCATGATTTCAGTTCCTCCTCATATTAATTAACTCTTTTGATCGGACATGTGGTCATATGGGATGGGATGCTTTTGCATCATCATTTGACTTTGATTTTGAAAGTCACTGTTTTCCAAGCAGATGCTTTGTAGCTGGCGTTTCCGGCTGCTTTGACTTTGATCTTTACTTTGTAAGTGCCTTTCTTGAGGCCCTTCTTCACGGTCACTTTGCCGGTTGTCTTGTTAATGGTGATTTTCTTATTGCCGGATGCCTTTTTATAAGACATCGTACCCTGTCCCCTTTTGGTGAAAGTGATGACTTTCGTGATTGCCAGTTTCTGTGTCTTTTTCTTCAGTACCTTGTACTTGATCGTTGCAGTCTTTGCTTTAATAGTAAGCGGATTTGCTTTGATTGTTGGGGGATTTGTATTGGTGGTCGTCGGAGTTACCGCTTTGTTCACTGTTACCTCACAGGTAGCGGTCTTTCCCCCCTGCACCGTCTTGGCGGTAATTGTCGCCTTTCCTTCCGCCTTACCTGTTACCTTTCCTGATGCATCGACAGATGCAACAGCAGAATTTGAACTGCTGTACATGACATCCTTGTTCGTAGCATCCGAAGGAGTGACGGTCGGGTTAAGCGTAAAGCTCTTTCCCGCATCAATGGTCTGAGAAGCTGCTGACAGGCTGATGCCGGTCACGGCGACATTGTTCAAGTTGATTCGGTAGATGCCGAATCTGGGGTCTGTTTGAGAAGAGCCCCCATTGGTGGCATTATAGTAGATGTTTCCTGCTTTATCCCTGCCGACACCTTCGAGAAATCCAGCTCCGTCTATTACCATGTCTGCTGAGGTGCTTCCCGGACAAAATATAGCAACTTGGGCTTTGTACCTTCCTATAACAGCTACTGTCCCATAGTCATCTGCGCAGATATCATATATCCTGTTGAGAAGGAGGTGAGAACTTCCCGCCGAGAAATACATTGGCGTCACACTGCCCGATGCAGGATTGTATTTATAGATCCCGTCGACGGCTCCATCACTCAAGTTAGGGGTTCCCCTGTCCGCAATATAGATGTCCCCCCTGCCGTCAACAGCGATTCCCTGTGTATAGCGTTTGCCATCGCTGGCGATTGCAGGGTAATTGGGTTCGTATGTCTTCGTCCATACGATTTCAGCCTTATTGGAAAGCGAAACAACATCCGATATCTTCGCGCACTTTATTGTGCCTGAACCATTTACACAATAGAGGTTTCCATCGTAGTCGACGGTCACGGCCTGGGCCTTTTGCCCGGTATAGAGTAGCTTGCAAGAAGTCCAATCCCCTGGTTTCAGTACATAGATCTCATTCGTATGATCACTCATGTAACCTGCAGCAAATACATATTCCCCGTAGGCGCACACATTCCCGCATTTAGCCGGCAAACTATAGTAGAAAACCTGCTCGCCCGCTTGATTATATCCTGTGATGCTTTGCCCTCCAGCAGCGCATATTGTTCCGTCATCCATTACAGCTATGCCGTTCGTTAGATAATCTTTCTGAAATACCTGTTCTGGTGTAACCTCTTCTGCGGATGCCTCCTGCACAAACTGCGGCACGAAAAAGCCTGCCGCGAGCAACATCACCGCAAAGGTTACCAATGCATATCTGATCTTCTTCATGATAACCACCTCTCCGCTCGTTATATGTAGAATCTTCTGACTATATTATACGTTTTGCCAATGAGGATTACAACTATCCCTGTTCAGGTCATTCGGGTTGGGATGCTTTTGCATCTCTATTTATTGACATTCATGAAGTCTGATGGTATCTTCTAGTCGAAGGGATTGCCGCTTATCGTAGGGCGGCTCGACCCTAAGGTTTTGCCGTCAACGTAAGTTGGCGGTTATTTTTTATGATTGATCCCCTGAAGAATCAATCCCATAATCCCAATGCCCACCAACACGAGCGAGCAGAGCTCATCTAGTGTGATGTTCATTGGCCGGCACCTCCCTTCTTTGGAAGTAGCCAAGCCGCCATGGCAAACCCCTTCATGAACATCGTATCATCCGATGTTGTGATTGTCAATAATTTCCAATTTTGTTGTTTTGATCACATCAAAATGCCCAATCATCGTTCCGATCGGGCGTGTGGCCATATAGGTCTTTTCTGTTGTTTCTGTAGGTCTTTGGACGTATTTCATTTGCAAATAAGACCTATGCTCCCATGATTTGTGCTGAATTAATAGGTCTTCTCAAAGAAAAAGATAGGTCCAAAGACCTATCATTATTCTTGAAAAGACCTAAATCCATTCACACCTGCAGTCTCTCACACCCGCAATTCATAATTCAGCTTGTCATATGTATGCCCGTCGATCTCAAGGGCGCCTTCTTCGGTGCTAACAAGCTTCATCCCGGCTTTCTCCATGATCCGGCGGGAGCCGATGTTGTCGGCGGCGCACCAGGCCTTCACGGTGCGGATGCCCTCCTGCTTTGTCAGGTAGTCCAGCGCGGCGGCCAAAGCCTCGCCGGCGAACCCTTTGCCCCAGCTTGGGCGTTCGATGCTGCAGCCGACTTCGATGCTGCGGGCGGCCGGGTCGAAATCATAGGCACCGATGGTGCCGATCATCCTGCTGTCGTGCTCCACGGCCCATCCGTAGAAGTGCGGATCTTCGTAGCTGCCCAGAAACCGCCGGACGGTCTCCTCCGCCATTTCCCTTGTCGCGTAGGGGTTCCAACCGGAGTACTCGAACATCTTCGGATCCTGCCCGAAGTTCTCATACAAAACCTCTGCATCCTCTTCCCGATGCCGCCGCAAAAGCAGTCTCTCTGTTGTAAGGGCAATAGTTCCGCCGCTTTCGACGAGCTGCTCCGGTACGGTATAGACTCCGTCCTCCAGCGTGGTGACGTAGATATCGCAGTTCTTGATGTATTTTCCCCAGTAGGAGCCGCCCGACTCCGGGGTCAGGTATTCCAGGGCGCCCTTCATGGCGATGGCGTGGGTAGACACCAGGATATTGCCCTCCGGCGGGTTCTGGCGCAGTTCCTCGCGCAAATCCTCCAGGAAGCTGCCCAGCCTTTGCACGACATCCTTTAAGGGTTCCATGCCTTCGGGCGCCGGCTGGTGCGCGAAATCACTGAAAAACGTGATGATCTCCTCCGGCGGTGATTTCAGATCTATCCCCTCATAGGGGCCGTATTCCATCTCCAGCAGGCGGTCGTCGGTCCGGAGCGGAACGTCCTCGCCGGTGATGATCCGCGCCGTGTCCTGAGCGCGTCCCAGAGGGCTTGACCACACCTGGTCGATGGTCACGCCCAGCGATTCCAGCAGCGCCGCAGCTGCTTTTGCTTGAAGGATTCCGTCCTCGTTGAGCGGCTCGTCGACCCGCCCCTGGAGGATGTGTTTCTTGTTTAAGTCCGTTTGACCATGCCTGATGATGTAGATTTTGCTCATTTGTGTTTCTCCAGCCACTTCACGGCGTAGGAGCAGGTCGCCTGCACCTGCCCGCCCTGACTCTCGATGTCGTATACCGCCGCCTGCACCAACTGCCCGGCGACGCCCTGCCCCTGCAGGGAGCTGTCGACGATGGTGTGGTCGATGGTGTAGACGCCCGGTGCGGTCAGCGGGAACGTGATCTCTGCAATGACCTTGCCGTTTTCGTCTGTACCGTAGATTCTGCTTGGTTCATGGATCAGTTTCATCTCTATTCACCTGTTTCCTTTCTTCTCTTATTTCTCATTTCTTCGCTTCAATGGCGGCCATGAACAGACTGTAGTAGTCGTCCTCATTTTCCAGCATCGGAGAGTTCTCCCCGCCGCCGTTGGTCGCCCTGCGCATGCCCGCGTAGGCTTCCTCGCCCGCGTAGACCAGATCCATCTCGTAGATTTCGAAGCCTTTCGCTCGGGCAAGCCTGCAAAAGGCTGACAGCGGTTCTTGTTCTGCTTTTGTGCTTAGAATCTCTTCGCGGAGCGCATCATCACGCAACGCCGCTTCCTGGAAACGCTCCAGCTCATCTAATACTCTCATCTTCTCTAAAAACCTTTCATGCGCCCACTTATCACGCATCCACGTAAACCGTCAGCGCGACGATCGCGATCGTGATTTCTGTCTTGGGTTTGCCGTCCAGCGCGATGCCTTCCGGATTCGCGCCGCCGTGATGTACCTCAGCCTCGACAGTCCATCTGTCCAGGTAGTCGATGACGACGGACGGATCCACTTCTTCCGGGTGCGGCGCATAGATATCCGCCTTGATGAAAGCCTGCGTCTTGTGGTCTGTGATTTCAAAGATCTCCGCAATCCCGGCCATACAGCAGTGGTGGATCGCGTCTTTGGTGGCTTTCAGGACCGCGTTGTTCTGGTCGCCGCCGTGCATGTCCACGCCCTGCCCGAATTCAATGAGAAGTCTCTTCATTGCCATGAGTTGTTCTCCTTTTTATCAGTGGTTTACCGTAACTATGATACGGTCGCCTTCTACAACATCTGCTGATCGTTGATCGTCAGTTTGAATTGGAGTCCCAAACGCTCCGCAGCCTTCCTGCAGAGGATCATCCGGTCGAGGAAAATCTCGAAATAATCCATGACGGAGCTGTATTCTGTATCGATCTTGAGCGTCAATTCGACGATTTCGTGTGCATCGTCGATCTGCAGGTCTGCCTTTGTGACGGAGTAGTTGACACGGTCGTGGATGTCAAAGGTCGAAATGTCCTCGTTGCGCACGCGGTTGCGGCGGACGTCGCTCTTGTCCGCCAGGATCAGAGCTGCCGCCATAGGGCTGACCGGTACGCCTGTCCCCTCGTCGTGGTTGCCGATCGCAGCAACGATCATGCAGGTTTCTTCCGGCGGGAAATCCAGGTGGTCCAGGATTCGAAACGCCATGATCGCGCCGGACTGGCTGTGCTCGATGCGGTTGACCAGATTGCCGATATCATGCAGATATCCGGCGATCTTCGCCAGTTCGATCAGGCGGTTGTCATATCCCATCGTCTGCAGGATATACCCCGCCTTCTCCGCGACAGACGTCACATGGGGGAAGCTGTGTTCCGTATATCCCAGCTCCGACAGCGCCACATCCGCCTGACGTATATATGTATTGATCATTTCATTGGTTCTGATTTCCCTGTAGTTCATTCGCGTTCGCTCCTTCCGACTTTGAATTGCTGCTCTGTATATAATTTACCACAAACCGCTCCTCAGCAAAAGAGCCTTGGAAACGCAATGTTCCCAAGGCCAGTATTCTTTCCCATATGATTGATGCCCGGTTTACCAGGCTCCTTTGTATCCGATGGTGATCGCAGCGTTCTCTGCACCTTTCCGCATGCAGTCTGTCAGGTCGGCGCCGTCCAGATGGGCGTTGAGGAATCCGGCGATGTAGCTGTCTCCTGCTCCCATGGTATCTACTACCTCACAGTTTACGATCCCGGAGGCTTCGTATCGTTCCCCTTCCAGGGCAAGACTTCCGCGGCTTCCCCGCATGGCTACCACAACGCTCGGGCCTGCTGCCGCAATGCTTCGCATCTTCTGCCGCAGCTGCTCCTCGTCTGCCTCGTCATCGGAAAAGAAAACGTAATCCGCGTGCCGGATTCCTTCCTTTCCCTGCGGCAGGTCCGGGTAATTCGATGCGTCGTAGGCAATGGGGATCCCCCGCTTCTTCAGGATCGGAAGGAACGGCTCGGTGTATCCCCACAGTCCGGTGACTGCCAGATCGTGCGTTCCGATGAAATCCAGATCCTCTTCCGTCAGTTCCAGCAGGGCGGAAACGCCCGGATCGCTGTCCCCGAACACGCGCTCTCCGCTGATCCGCTGAACATGCGTGATGGCAGTGATTCCCTCCAGCACTTTCACATGGCTCACATCCACGCTTTTGCCCGCCAGAGAATCGATGATCATCTTTCCGTTTTCGTCGTTTCCCACAGCGCCGATATAGGAGGACGGCGTGCCGAGTCTCCGGAAATACACGGAAACATTCACGGGATTGCCCCCCGGATAGCGTTCACCTGTCTCGTCATAGAAATCGACGCAGTTGTCGCCGATACATGCGATTCGTTTCATAATAGCTCCTTTACTCTCCTGATTGCCAGAGACGCGGCCCCGGTAGGATCGTCCATATACCCCGTTACCAGTTCGATGGTCACGTTCCCATCGTATCCGGCGCTGCGGAAATCTCCGAGCAGAGTACGCAGATCCATGATACCATCCCCCGGCATGATGTGCGATTCATCCGCGCCGTTGGAATCTGAGAAATGCAGATGCACCATCTTCGGTCCCAATACATGGAGGTATTCTACGGGATCGCGGCCTTGAACGAACGGTACGACGACATCACACATGGCTTTAACGCACGGCAGCTGCCGATCAAACAGACCGCTGTAGTCTTCCAGCGTCGTATACCCGTCGGATTCCATCGGCGTCAGATTTTCCAGAAGCAAAGTCACCCCATGCTTCTGCGCTTCCTCTGACAGGGCCGCAAGGCTTCGCAGCAGGCGTTCCTGTCTGCGCGCCGGGCTGAGGCCTCCGCTGTGCCCGATCGAAATCAGCATAGCCTCTGCTCCCAGAAGAGCAGAGGCCTGGATCGCTGTTTTCAGATATCGGATGCTGTCTTCCCACTGGGTCCGGTCTCCCATCATATAGTTGAACGGGTAGGAGTTGTGTTCCGGCGTATAGACACGCACCGGCATGCGGTACCGCTCACTGAGATGGCGAACCTGATCGGCCGCGCCCTTCACCAGATCCGGTGCATAGCCGTGCGGCCGTCCGCCCCAAAGCTCGATATAATCATAGCCGAACGATGATGCATCTGCAAATGCTTGCTCGAGGCTTGTTCTCTGATACCCGCAGGTAAACAGTCCGAATTCCATATTTGTTCTCTCTAGTATTCCATCTTACGGTAGTAACGCCGCAGATCCATGTCGTGCCCGGTCTGATCCACAAGGTGCGCGTCAATACGGTCGGTGACCGCGTGCATGACCAGATGGCTGACTCTGCCGCGGTACGCCTCGGAGATTCCAGTCAGGGCATAGTCCCTGGTGTCGATGACGGTGTAATTGTCACAGACGCGCGGCAGGAATTTTGCCACACGTTCTCCTAGCGGACGCTGCTTGTCTTCACTGATAAACAGCGTCACCGGAGTATCCTTCTCTACGATTTCCAGCATGCCGTGGAAAAACTCTGCGGAGTGGATGGATTTGGTTCTGTGCCAGTGCATCTCCTCCCAGTAGCACATCGCATAGGAGTACGTTGCCCCGTAGAGCGTTCCTCCGCCGACGAAATAGTGCAGCGCGTCATCCTTGTGCGCACTGACGAAATCACGGGCAAAATCATCCGCCGCCTTTTCGGCTTCCACCAGGGCTTCCGGAAGATACTGGTCAAACTGCGCGTACATTTCTTCATACTCCGGCAGTTCTCCTGCAAGCATCAGGAACCGGTCCGCAGTGATAAAGAACTTCATCTGTTCGTTGGACTTGTAGGTAATACAGTGGTCTACCATTTCCGCAAGCTTCGCGTCGGCTTTGTCGATAAATCCGATGACCTCCGCGCCTGCCTTCTGGACCAGCTGAACAGCCTCAACGATTTCCTCGGTCGTTCCCGTAACAGAAGAGATCACCACACAGGTGCCGGGGCCGATCCTCCGGTCGCCTGTGGTGTTGTACTCTGCAGCGTTCATCGCGAAGACTTCCATCTCCGTGCGCTCTTTCATGTAGCAAACCACCTGAAGACAGCTTGCCCATGTACCGCCGATTCCCAGGAAACACAGATTTTGCAGTCCTTTGTTCCAGATACTGTCTACCAGCGGTTCGATTTTCGCACGCAGTGCCAGCGCTCCGCGCACGCTGTCGATTTTTTCTTGCTCTTTGAAATTGATCAAGGTGTTGTCCTCCCGATTACTCCCCGGTATCGACCTTTAATTTCTGATAGTACTTGTCATAGATCTTGATGGCGTCGCCAACGTCTTCCTGGAAGAAGATGTTTTCCTTGTAGTCGAAGTCGAACGCCGGACCGTTTCTGTATTCCTCAGAAGCTGCTGCTACCGCGGCGTCGTTCGGGCAGGAATACGGATTTTCGATCAGGTTCTTAGCCATCACTTCCGGATCGGTGATGTAGTTCAGGAACGCGTTGGCAGCGTCAACATGCTTCGCGCCCTTCGGGATGACGTACAGGTCGAAGCCGAGCTGTACCGGGTCTTTCTTGAACGGCGCTACCGTCAGGGTATTGTTGTCGCCCATGGTAGCCATGGCTTCTGCTGTGTTTCCGTCATAGGTCAGCATAGCGGAGATGGTGCCGTTGACGATGTTGGTCTCCGTGGAGCCGTACGCAACAACATTCTCATTGTACTTCGTCAGCCACTCGTAAGCTTCCGCGATCTCAGACTCCTCTGTGGAGTTCGGGTCGTATCCGAGCGCGATCAGCGCGATCGGGAACAGGTTGCGTGCTCCGTCGATCGATCCGAGCTGTCCCTTCATTTCCGGCTTGATCAGATCGTTGTAGCAGGTGATCTCGATCGGGCATCTTTCGGTATCGTAAACCACATAGATGTAGTTCATCAGATAAGGGATGCAGTACTTCTGGTTCTCTTCAGACCAGTACGCCTTGTTGATGTTTTCTGAATTCGGGATCTGGGAAAGATCCAGTTCTTCCAGATAACCGCCCTTGATCAGGGATTCCATGTAAGCGTCGCAGGTCATGATCAGGTCGTACTCGTCGCCGGCGCCTGCCGTCAGCTTGTTCACGGAGTCCGCGTTGTCGTTCATGTAGCTGAGATTGACCTTGATGCCGGTTTCATTCTCGAAATCAGCAACGACATCATCGGAGAGATAGTCACTCCACATGAAGATATTCAGCTCCTTGGACGCGGTGTCCCCGGAATCGCCTGAATCGCTGCCTCCGCAGGCTGTGAACGCAAACATTACGATAAGCCCGAGGATCAGTGCCAATAGTTTCTTTTTCATTTACAAAAACCTCCTCTCAATAAATGATTTAATATTCTTCA
>JAFRKJ010000056.1 GCA_017431785.1 Bacillota bacterium
CCCCATTGGCAGACCCCACGGAATGACCCCATGGACTGACCCTATCGGTATTCCCTACTGACAGACCCCACGGAAGAACGTCTGACCCTATTGATTGACCCCATTAAACTTTGGTAAACCCCACTAAACTTTGATTATCCTTTGTTTTTTCTTATCCGAGTCTTTGTTATTAATTAACCGAGGATGAACTGAATCATACTGTCTATGACTTCATCCCCCTTGGAGACTTTATTTCCGTTGTGGATTTCGTGGAGGAATCCAGGCCATTCGATCATATCGACATTATTGCCTTTGCGCTTGAGATACTGGAAGGCTTTCCTGGTTCCTTCAACATCACAGATTCCGTCCTCTGTACCGTGCATGAACATGGTCGGGATATCTTTCGCAGCGTCGTTGCCTTCATGAATTCCTTTTTCCATGGCTTTGCCTATTTCGAATCCGTCAAGGGCGCACTGGAAGGAAATGCGGTTGTGCACCATCGGATTGTCATTGTATGGCCTTACAGACTCAGGATTCCCAAGGAGTTCTTCGTCTACTGCGCTGCTGATGCCTGCAGATGGCGCAATCTTGCACATGAGTTTCACGATAGTAAGGAGTGGTCCGGCAATTGGTCTGCCCAGCCTGATCCACGGTGCTGAAATCAGATATTTCACCGGCAGATTGTTGAACTCCCCTCTGTATCTGTAATCGAGGACCAGATTGCCGCCCATGCTGTGGCCGTAGAGTATGATGTCTTTTCCCGGGTACCGCTTCTTAGCATAGAGCAGAAGTTCACTGATGTCTCTTAAAACTTCTTCCCTCGGCGCGCAGTGACCCTTTGGTCCAACGGAATGACCATGACCTCTGAGATCCATCGAAACAGTGGCAATCCCTTTCTTGCGGAAGTGCTCTGCTACCCTGTCGTATCTTCCACCGTATTCACCGATACCGTGCACGAGACATACAACTCTGACCGGATTCGCGAGGGGCCACTCTACGCCTTCGATGATGCCTTTTTCCGTTTCTTTCAGTGTGAACGTTTCATACATTTTCATAGTCCTCCTGTAATTTCCATTTAATTACATATTTTCTGTTTTCTGTTACTCTAAATGATTGTCTTCATTGACAATCAGAGACATTATCTTTACCTTTTATGTTGCGAGGCGCTGAACAGCCTCTCCGACTGCAGCATCACTATTGTCGATGGAAAGGAGCTACATGACATGAAGCATAAATGTAGTTTTTGCGGGTGCACTTATGAGACATTCTCGTTCAAACAGGGGTATGTTTGCGATGGTTGTCTTCAATATATCAAGAGTGCATGCCAGCCTGATACCCAGGTAGTGGACAAGGAATAGTCCAGAGGGTCTGCAGTCCATTTTCAGGCCTCGCTCATTTCATGTTCTGATCCTGTGCTTATTCTGACTCCGTTCTTACTCCGTTCTCAGCCTGCTCAGGACTTTCCGGAAGTCTTCCGGAAGCGGGCTCTCGAACTCCATGTACTCACCCTTTACCGGATGCACGAACCCCAACACGCCGGCGTGGAGCATTTGTCTCTTCGCACCCTCTTTATTCTTCGCGGGTCCATATAATTCATCCCCCAACAGCGGATGCTTGATATATGCCATGTGAACGCGGATCTGATGGGTTCTGCCGGTTTCCAGTTTCGCCTCAACGAGGGTGTACTTCCCGAACCTCTCGAGCACTTTATAATGGGTGACCGCATTCCTGGCGCTCTCGAATCCAGGCATTCCCTCTTTGATGACTGCATTTCTGAGCCGGTTCTTCGGGTCTCTTCCGATGGGCTCATCCACGGTCCCTTCCTCTTCTTTGATATTATTGTAGACGATGGCTCTATACCGCCGGTTGATGCTGTGTTCTTCCAACTGGTGCGCCAGCCCGAGGTGGGCTCTGTCATTCTTTGCCGCCATCAGAAGGCCGCTCGTATCCTTATCAATGCGGTGGACGATACCTGGTCTGATGATGCCATTGATAGAGGACAGCTGATCTCCGCAGTGATAGAGCAGCGCGTTTACCAGTGTTCCAGTGTAGTTTCCCGGAGCCGGATGCACCACCATTCCCGCAGGTTTATCTACCACAATGAGATCTTCATCCTCATAGACAACGTTGATCGGGATATCTTCTGCTTCTGCTTCAAGTTTCTCCGGTTCAGGAATCGTGATTTCCACCCTGTCCCCTGCGCTGCACTTATACTTTTTTGATGTGCAGATCTCACCATTGACGGATATGTTGCCCTTTTCGAACAGTTTCTGGATGAAACTGCGGGAATAATCTTCAAGACCTGCAGAAAGAACCAGGTCAAGCCTGGTTCCCTTCGTCTCTTCTGTAATATTGATTTCTTCTTTTAACAGGTTTCCCATGTCTTATGTCCCTCAGCCAGGCTTACGCTTCATCCTTCAGCGACCGCAGCGCATAAAGCAGAATGAGACCGCATCCTACGCATATGCAGATATCCGCAACATTGAACACCGGGAACCGCCCGAAGTCAAACATGTCCACGACATATCCGTATGCCTTTCTGTCTATCACATTGCCGATGCCTCCGCCGCACACAAGGGAAAGCCCCACGTTGAAAATCAGCGGATTCTTCCTGCGGAACGCAAACAGATAGATGAGTCCTGCCGCCAGCAAAACCGATGTAGACACCAATATGATATTCTCATGCCCGGCCATCATGCTGAAAGCAACTCCTGTGTTCTGCACATAAGTGATATGAAAGAAGTCACCCAGCACCGGTACTGATTCCCCGGGACTGAATCCACTCGTCATCAAAAACTTGACGATGCGGTCAAGGACGATGACGCCGATGATAATCAATGCCCAGATCATAATTTGCCGGTGTGTATGGTATCCTGCGTTACAATCGTCTCGAGCGGTTCTTCATCTTCCGCAACAGGCAGATCCTCAAAATCTACAATACTGCTTACGGACAATTCTTCCCCTCTGCTCGACTCAAATCTCTGCAGCTCATTTTCAAGCATTCTCTTATAACGGTTTCTGAACTCCTCGTATCTGGCTCTGAGGTTCTGTGTTTCCTTCGTCAGTGCTTCCGACTCCTCACGGGCGTTCTTTCTCATGAGGGCGGCATCCAGCTCCGCATTCTTAAGCAGAATCTCAGCACGCTTCTCAGCGCTTGCAGAGATATCCGTCATCAGTGATTTCGCAGCCTGAAGTGTCTCTGCAACGCTTCCCTCTGTAGTCTTGAGCCGCTGCAGCTCATCTACGAGCCTGCTGTTTTCCTCACGTGTCTCTCGGAGCTCATTGAGAAGGCTGTCGAGGTCAACTGTAATCTCATCAAGAAACTCGTTGACTTCTTCTTCCTTATATCCCCTGACCGCTTTCGTGAAGACTTTTTCCTGTATATCGATAGGTCTAATCATCGATCGTTCCTCTCTGAAGGATTACTTCCAGGGATTCTCATCCGTACCGGCGAAGCTGTAAGGCTTATTCTCGCCGTCAGCAAAGATAGCTACGTTTTCAGGTGCGAAGATAAAGATGTTGTTTGCTACCTTCTGTACATTTCCGTTCAATGCATAAGTTGCGCCGCCGAGGAAGTCAAAAATCTTTCTGGCTGTGTCTGTATCCAGTTTCTCCAGATTTACGATGACTGGCTTTCTGCTTCTGAGATTGTCAACCAGTCTTGCGCACTCATCGAAGCTTGCAGGTTCGATGACAACCAGCTTGAATGCATTTGTAATTGATTTTACTGTTTTATTCTGCATCGGTACAATATTCTTCGTTTCATATTTCTGGGAAGGAGCTGCTGTTCTAGGAACTGCCGGTGTCCTCTCCTGATAAGATGATGGCTTGTATGTTTCTTCTTCAAATTCTTCGTCTTCGTCGTATTCTTCGATACCAATCAGATCTCTGAATTTATTAAACATTCCCATTTTTCTTCGCCTCCTGATCCTTTCTGTACTGTACGTAATCTCTTTCTCCGAAGATTGCGCTTCCTACTCTTACTAAATTCGATCCTGCTTCGATCGCTACTGCAAAATCGTGTGACATGCCCATTGACAGATATTCGAAGTCAAGCTTCGGATCATCTATCTGTGCCAGTTCATCGTACTTGGCCTTCACGCCATCGAAATACGGTTTCACATCTCTTGGGTCTTCTGCAATAGGAGCCACACTCATGAGTCCTTTGATTCTGATATTCTCACAAGTATCCAGGATCTCTCTGACCAGATCGCCTGCGCCATCGATCGTGACGCCGAATTTGCTTTCTTCTTCAGCAGGGTTGATCTGCACCAGAATATCCATGGTCTTGCCTGCTGCCTTTGCACGTTTGTCAATCTCCTTGGCAAGTTTGATAGAATCCACTGAGTGGATCATATCGACTTTGTCTATGATATATTTGACTTTGTTTGTCTGAAGATGCCCGATCATGTGCCATCTTACCGGCTTGACAGCATCGTACTTGTCCATGATCTCCTGAACTTTGTTTTCACCGATATCAGTCGTTCCCGCATCGATGGCGGTGTTGATTTCTTCCGGTGTTCTCGTCTTGCTAACGGCGACGAGTATCACATCTTCGCCATTTCTTCCGGATGCTGCTGCAGCATCGGATATCTTTCCTCTTACTGTCTCAAGATTTTTCTTTATGTCTTCCATATCAGCTTGTAATCCTCCCTCCAGCTGTTATTCATCCTGCTGTTCTGCGTTTTCAGTCGCCTGCTTTGCAGCTTCCTCTTCCAGTTCTTTTTCGAGTGCTGCCTGCGGATCTCTCAGGACTTCCTGATACACTCTTACGGTCTCGACCTGTTCATACTTGTCGTTGACATAGATAGACTCGTAGATAACAGATTGATTGCCGTCGGTGATCTTGACCTTAATCGGTTTGAAGTACGTATCTCCGTCTTTTGTCTTTACGTAAACACCCGGCTGTCCGTCCTTCTCAATGATGCACTCATTGTCCACGATTACTCCGACTGTATTGCTCTGCACAATGGTGACGTCAACCTTCCTGGCGCTGGTGAAATCTTTGTAGTAGACATTCAGATAAATCACCATCTTGAAGAGCTCGCCTTCCTGCTTGATGCTCTCCACCCGGGCGTCAAGAGTCTCATCACCAATCGTAACGCGGACTTTCTGGCCTTCCTCATACTTGCTGACATCTTCCTTGCTGATCCAGCAGAGGATGTACCAGTTGTCATCATCTGAGATCTTGAAAATCGGTTCGCCTTTGTTGACCTTCTCCCTGCTCAGATCCATCTGTTTCGGGCTGAAGCTCTCAGCTTCCTCTTTCGTGATTTTGTCAATATTGCTGCTGCAGAAGTACTTCTCGTAGCCATCGATGGACATGCTTAAAACGCCGCTGATCGGGGCTTTGCTTGTCTCACTGGCAAGATCATACCCTTTCAGCAGTTCCAGGCTTTCCTCATACTTGCCCCTGATGTTCGATTCTTTGTTTTCCCCCTCAGGCTCAGTGATGTTGACAATCGTTGTGCCTTTTTTGACCACGGTACCGTCTTCCACTTTGTACTCCATGGTACCTGTTTTTTCGGCGAGGCACACTGCCTCATCCTTGACCACGTAGCCTGTCGCTTCGCAGGAAACTTCCAGCGTTCCGTTCTCAAGAACCTGCGTCGTCTCGAATTTATCGGACATCTTTGGCATCTGAAAAACAACAATATATAGTAGAACGAGTACTGCCAAATATAGAATCAGTATTCGCCTTGTTTTCTTGGTAATCCTTATTCTCATCAATTAATTCTACAACAAAAGCAATAGGCTTGCAATGCACAAGATATAGATTTTGACCGCTGCCGGCTTACTCCCCTTCTACCTTGTCTATAACCTGCCGCTGCGCTTTGTTGAACCTCTTCGTCCCATCTTCGTTTTTATCGTTTCGGTGAGAGATGAACGCCTCGTAGAGATCCGGTCTTCTCTCCTTCGTCAGTTTCAGAGATTGCTCCAGTTTCCAAAGTGCAATGTTCTGGTGATGCCCGCTCATGAGCACCTCCGGCACTTCCATTCCCCTGTACTCTCTTGGCTGTGTGTACTGAGGATGCTCCAGAAGCCCTGAGTAAACGGATTCATTCAGTGCGGAATCTTCATTGCCCAAAACTCCCGGAATCAATCTTGCCACACTGTCGATCAGCACCATGGCAGGAAGCTCTCCTCCTGTGAGCACATAATCCCCGATGGAGATCTCTTCTGCATCCCAGTAGTCCAGCACTCTCTGATCCACACCTTCGTAGTGCCCGCAGAGAATCACGAAGCCATCCAGATTCGCCAATTCCTTGATTTTCTCTTCATCCAGAATCCTGCCGCGCGGTGACATGTAAACCACTTTTTTAGCCTTTGCATCTACATGCTCCATAGCTCCAAAAATCGGGTCTGCCATCATGACCATACCACCGCCGCCGCCGAACGGATAGTCATCCGCCCGGTTGTGTTTGTCATTGGAAAAGTCCCGTATGTTCGTAAGCCTCACATCGATCAGACCTTTCTCCGACGCCCTGCCTAGTATGCTGTTTTCTGTCACTGGCCGGAACATCTCCGGAAAGAGAGTCAGGACATCAATTGTAAGTCCCTTTTTATCCATCTTACTCTTATCCCTTCTGTGCTACAGCATCCCTTCTATGAGATGGAACGTGATACATCCAGTCTCCTCATTTATATCAAGAACAAAAGCAGGAACGCTCGGAATGAGCACCTGTTTTCCCTCTTCTGTTACCACTTCAAAAACATCCTGGGCGGTGTTCTGGATCACATCTTTGACCACGCCAAGATGGCTGCCGTCTTCCTGGACTGCCTCCATTCCGATCAGATCCCTGATGTAATGCTGATCTTCCGGAAGTTCCGGCAGATCGTCCTCAGTGACAAATATCTCCTTGCCTCTTGCCTTCTCTGCAGCAGTTCTGTCGTCGATGCCTTCCAGTCCCAGGATAACCATGTTTTTCTGCGTCCTGACACTTCTCACGGGCATGAGATCATCTTCCACGTAAAGCGCTTCGGTGTTCGCATATATATCTGCACTGTCCGAATAATTGTAGACTTTCACTTCGCCTTTGAGGCCGACAGCGCTGACGATTTTTCCTATGAGTATTTTTTCCATAACATTATCATGGGGCATGTCGGCGAAACGCCTCATGCCCCGGTATGTGCAGTCTCTATTGAACTATTTCAACAATTACTTTGGCGTTGGCTTTTGTTGCCGCTGCCTTGACAACTGTTCTTATTGCCTTTGCGATCCTGCCTTGTTTGCCGATGACCTTTCCCATGTCATCTGAAGCGACACGCAGCTGAATAACAGTAGTGCCATTTGACTCGGTCTCGGATACTTCTACGGCTTCCGGATGTTCAACCAGTGACTTTGCAATTGCACTAACTAATTCTTTCATTGGATCACCACTTTCTTAAAGAATACCCGCCTGCTTGAACAGTTTCTTAACTGTATCTGTAGGCTGAGCTCCTGTTTCCAGCCACTTCTTAGCAGCTTCTTCGTCGATCTTGATTTCAACAGGATCCTTCAGCGGTGCATAGTATCCCAGCTCCTCGATGAATCTTCCATCTCTTGAAGCTCTTGCGTCTGCAACAACTACTCTGTAGAAAGGCTTCTTGTGTGCGCCCATTCTCTTCAATCTGATTTTTACCATTACTTACTCCTCCTGATTTATTTATATTATATTCTTTGAATGGTTTAACGATATTGGTTTGCCTGTCCGGCCCGTTTCTTAGAATCCCTTGAATCCGCCGAACATTCTGCTCATCTTGGCGGCTGCCTTCGGGTTCATCATCTGCTTCATCATCTTGCGGGATTCTTCATATCTCTTGATGAGTTGATTGATCTTCTGAACCGGCTGACCTGAACCTGCTGCGATTCTCTTCCTTCTGCTGGCGTTGAGCAGTCTCGGGTCTTCCCGTTCTGCCTTCGTCATGGACTGGATGATTGCCTCATAACAGATGAAGTCCTTCTCGCTCTGTTCCAGGTTCACGTTCTTATTGCCCGAAACGCCCGGGAGCATATCCAGCATCTTGGCGATGCCGCCCATATTTCTGATCTGACCCATCTGATCGAGGAAGTCCTCGAGAGTGAACTTGTTCTTTTTGATCTTCTCTTCGAGTTTGGCTGCTTGCTCTTCGTCGTAGTCTTCCTGAGCCTTCTCGATGAGCGACATCATGTCGCCCATGCCCAGGATACGGCTGGCCATTCTCTCCGGATGGAACTCATCGAGTTCATCCATCTTTTCACCCATACCGACGAACTTGATCGGTCTTCCTGTGACCTTCTTTGTAGAGAGCGCAGCACCGCCTCTTGAGTCACCGTCCATCTTCGTCATGATGACGCCGTCGATTCCAAGAGCATCATTGAACCCTTCGGCTGCGTTGACGGCATCCTGACCGGTCAGTGCGTCGACGACGAGGAGAATCTCATGCGGCCTGATTTCCTTCTTCAGAACCTTCAGTTCTTCCATGAGTTCCTCATCGATCTGCAGTCGTCCGGCAGTATCCACGATCAAGACGTTGTAGCCCTTGAGTTCTGCTTCCTTGATGGCAGCCTTTGCGATCTTGGAAGGATCTTTTGTGTCTCTCATCGCGAAGACCGGTACGTCCACGCTCTGTCCTACAACCTCCAACTGGTCAATAGCCGCCGGTCTGTAGATGTCGCATGCGCAGAGCATCGGTTTCTTGCCGTTCTTCTTCAGCCACAAAGCCAGCTTTCCGCAGGTCGTTGTTTTACCAGTACCCTGCAGACCTACCATCATGTAGACGGTAAATCCCTTTGGTGAATACGTCAGTTTACTGCTGGCGCCGCCCATCAGTTCAACGAGCTGATCATTTACGATTTTGATGACTTGCTGAGCCGGAGTCAGACTCTTCATCACCTCTTCGCCAAGTGCTTTTTCTTTGACGTCGGCAACGAATTCCTTAACCACCTTGAAGTTGACATCCGCTTCAAGGAGGGCCAGCTTGACTTCCTTCATCGCTGCGTTGATGTCAGCTTCCGTCAGGCTGCCTTTGCCTTTGAGTCCTTTGAAAACTCCTTGCAGTTTGTCCGATAATCCCTCAAATGCCAATTTGTTTCTCCTTAGATTGCCGCTGCATTGCGGCTGTTTCTATATCTCCAGCTGCTCAATCTCACTTCTGATCTGTTCGAGTTTCCCGGCAACACTGTCTGTTGCCTTTGCAGCTGCCATGTCTATCGCTTCATCCAGTTCATCACTGATGCTGTTGATCGCGTCTCTCGTCGCGCTGAACCGTTCGACCAGACCGAGCTTGTGCTCATAATCCTCCAGCGCCTTCTGAGCCTTGTGCAGCGCATCATGTACGCCCTGCCTGCTGATACCGAACTCCTCGGCAATCTCCGCCAGACTCAGATTCTCTTCGTTATACAGCTCCAGGACTTCCCTCTGCCGCTCTGTCAGCAGCTCTCCATAAAAGTCAAAGAGCAGACTTTGTTTCGTAATATCGTCGAACTTCATATCTGAACAGCTGAATGTTTCAGCGCCTTTCAATCTGACAAGCTTCTGCGCTTGACACTCGAGTAGTATACAATGCGGCGGCGCATCCTGTCAAGCAAAAATACTTAACATATGTAAAAAGAGAAGGAGCAGTTGTCCCTTCTCTTTGTTTTCTCATTTGGTCTGTCAGCTTACATTGCCTTCTTCGCTGTTTCGCAGAGTGCTGTGAAAGCAGCCGGGTCGCTGATTGCCATCTCTGAAAGCATCTTTCTGTTGATGTCAACGCCTGCCTTCTTGAGGCCGCCGATCAGCTTTGAGTAGCTCATGTCGTTCATTCTTGCTGCAGCGTTGATTCTTGCGATCCAGAGCTTTCTGAAGTCTCTTTTTCTGTTCTTGCGTCCTACGTATGCGGAGCGGAGTGCTCTCATTGTTGCAGGCTTCGCTGCTCTGTATGTGCTGTGCTTGGAGCCGTAGAAGCCCTTCGCCATCTTCAGTACTTTCTTATGTCTCTTATGTGCGTTTAAACCTTTTTTAACTCTTGCCATTTCAATACCTCCTTACTTGCTCAGAACTTCCTTGATTCTGCCGTGATCTGCACTGGTTAATGTAGTGGACTGTCTCAGTCCTCTCTTTCTCTTCTGGCTCTTCTTAGTAAGAATGTGGCTCTTGTATGCTTTGTTTCTCTTAACTTTTCCTGAACCTGTTAACTTAAATCTTTTGCATGCGCCTCTGTGAGACTTCATTTTGTTTGCCATATCGTCCTCCTATGTTAATTATTTCTTAAACTTTACTTATCGTTCTTCGGCGTGAGAATCATTGTCAGACTCCTGCCTTCGAACTTAGGCTTCTTTTCTACATCGCCTACGTCTGAAACGGCTTCAGCAAATTTCTCCATGACTTCCTGTCCTGTTGAAACATAGTCACGTTCTCTGCCCCTGAATCTCAGGCTGACCTTAAGCTTGTTGCCATCTTTCAGGAACTTCGCACCTGTCTTCGCCTTGACCATGATGTCATGATCTTCGATAAAAGTAGACAGTCTGATTTCCTTAATCTGTGTCGTATGCTGCTTTTTCTTGGCTTCCTTTTCCTTCTTCTGCTGGTCGTACTTGTACTTACCGTAATCAAGTATTTTGCAGACAGGTGGTTCCGCCTTCGGAGCAATGCACACCAGATCAAGGTTTTTCTCCTCAGCCAGTCTCAACGCCTCATCTCTGGACATGATTCCCAGCTGTTCCCCATCAGCAGAAATGACTCTCATTTCTCTGGCACGAATTTCTTCGTTGATCAAAGATTCCTTTGCTATTGTTCTGTACCTCCTTCGTACATAACCGTATCCAAACGGCATAAAGAAAACGCGGATACAAAAGTATCCGCGCGCAAAAAGCCATAAGGCTCATTTACCATATCAACCCGGGTGCCCGTGCTCCCAAGGTGAGAAGCGGATAACTTCTGCTTAATACCTTGAGTATACTATCATAGGGTCCGAGCCTTTGCAAGTGGTTTTTTACGTATTTACAGCAGTTTTTTCAGATATTCTGCTGCTTCGTCGATATCCTCCTCCGCAAAGACCTTAAACCCTGCATCCCGCAGCATTTCAACAGCCAGCCCCTGACCAGGAATCTTCGTGTCTGTAAACGTCCCATCATAGATAAACTTGCTTCCGCAGGATGGGCTGTCCTGTTTCATAATGCAGAACGCGACATCGTTTTCCTTCGCAAGGCGCACCGCTTCAAGAGCTCCTTTCGTGTATTCTTCCGTAACATCAGGGCCTGTGCTGGCCATGACTTTGTCCCCGACTCTCTGAGAGTCAGGACGCGGCGTCGGCAGTCCGCCAAACACTTCAGGACAGATTGGAATCAGTCTGCCTTCTTCCTTCCACTTCAGGAATGTGGGGTGCGTCTCCGGCACTTCCCCGCCGTCGTATCTAACTACTCTTCCGCCGTAAAGGCATTCACTAACCAGAATCTTAAGCATACCAACCTCCTTCTCCATACGTTTGCATTCGAATGGTCCGCTAATATATACTTCAGGGTCCACCACACGGAATCCCAGTTTCTCATAGAATCCAACAGCAACGACACGACTGTCGACGCCGATCCTTTCGAAGCCGAGCTCCCGGATCCACTTCTCCGCTTCCAGGATCGCCTTTGCGCCAAGGCCTCTTCCCCGATACTCGGGAAGAACAACCATGCGGCCGATGTTTACCATACCGCCGCCCGCATCAAAAAACCTGCATGTGGCAACGGGATAACCGTCATCCAAAAGCACGATATATTTCGTATCCGGTCCGTCCAGTTCATCGAATTCATCCCGCAGCGAGATGTGATGCTGACGGTTCATCCCTTCTATCCGCACCGAATAGGCGCCGGCTCTCTGCCACTCTTCTTCCGCGCGCATGACTTCAATAGTATTGTTTGTGATTGTATCCTGTTCCATGATTCCTCAATGATCTTCTGTTTCTGCCAACCAGTTCTCACCAGTCTGGTAGTCGATTTCCACACCCGGCTGCACATTGTAGCAGAATACATTAAAACGTAATCCTTCTCCTTTGTCCTCAACAGACGCAGCTTCAAGCTGTACGCCCCGGCACACCAGTTCATTCCCGATGAAGATCGGGGTTACCCTGTACAGCACATGATTGCCTGTCCTGCGGACGTAGTGCGCCACCCGATTCTCATAGGGAAGCATTCCTTCAACGTTGAAGTAACGTGTTCCGGTAATCAGGTTCCGCTCTTCCGCATTGATTCCGGTCAGCTGCCAGCCGATCAGGTGGCACCGGTTGAACAGAAATCCGCCGTTATCGATGAAGTCGTATTTTCCGCCTGCCCATCCGGATGGTTTAATCGTGTCGATTTCCTCCCGTTCTCCTTCCGGCATATGCTGCTTATCCACACATACAAAAGCAACGCCGCACCTGCCTTTGCTGTCCAGGTCGCTCAGTTTCTGAAAGAACTCCGCCTTGAACTCTTCTTCTGCAAAAGCAGGAATGCCGCCGTTGACCTCAACTGCCGGATCACCACTGTAATCCGGCAGTTGATCGATATCATAGGTCTGCTCAATCTGTTCTGAAACAGGCTGGTCGCTGTGCTCACTGTTCCAAAGGAACCACCCGGCCAGCCCGAGCAGTATGACGATGATTAAGAACGATAGAAATTTCCTGATGGTCCGCATAGCAGTTTGCTGTTACAGAGGCAGCTCCACCGGATCCCATCCGTAATCCTGATACTTCGTTACCTCGAGATTGTTTGCTTTTACAAAGTTAGCAACGGTTTCTGTTCTGATCTGTGCTCTGGCATCTTCGTCAGAGTTGACTTCCATAAACTTATCGTAGCTGTCTCCAAATATCGCCTTAGCTGTTGGTTCGAATTCACTGCCGTCACCGACACCTTCAAAGCTTTCAACCTTGTATGTGTCTCCTTCCATCACGATGTGCATCTTTCCAGGGAAGTCTCCGCCTGACTGATTCACCAGCGTGTCTCCTTCAATGGTGTAGTTGTCAATCCAGAAGTCACCTGTCACATCGATTGATCCATCCTCATTTTCAATCTTGTCAATAATCATTACGGTAGGGATGCTGACCATGCCTTCTTCTACGTCAAATTCCTCAGCAAATGCTGTTGCTGCATACTCATAAACAGTCGCTTCAACAGGATCCTCTCCTGCGTAACCATAGATGCTTGCATCAATAGATTCAACCTCAACAGTATCTTCTGCTGCTGTCTCTTCAGCTGGTGCTTCTGCTTCACTGTCACTGTTTCCGCAGGCAGCAAGTCCAATGCAGGCAATGACGGTAATCATGCCAAGCAAAATCATAAGTTTCTTTTTCATATGACCCCTCCTTGTATATTCAATTACATTATTGACTTATTATACCATAACATACTGTAGTTGACATCATCCGTGCAGATGGTAAATGCTATTATCAATTCGTTATACTTCAATCAGTTAGGCAAATAGGAGGTGCAGTATGGCACAGAAATATTGTTGCAAGGCATGTGATTACGTTTACAATCCACAGAAGGGCGACGTTGAAGGCGGAGTTGCTCCTGGAGTAGCATTCAAGGACCTTCCTGAAGACTGGTTCTGCCCTAAGTGCGGAGTTGGTAAAGAATACTTCGAGCCAGTAGGCGCAGCAGAAGAAGAATAAAAACGAAATAAGAATTGGCAAAATGAAAATGCAGCTGTATCCCTTTTCAGATACAGCTGCATTTTTTATAATTTGATGTTGAAGGGGTAAATATATCCATTTAGGGCTAAAATGATATACTATTGCATACTTTTTCACCAGATTAGCCGTCTGCACTTTGAAAAGTATTCATTATTAATCTAAATCCACTATGTTTTGGACATATCATTCAAGAATAATAGGCTTTTCTCTTTCAAAGTATCCATTCTCAACTAATAACTATTGGTTTTGCATACCTTTACCTTGCGTTCAGCCGCTTCGGTTTCTTGACTGGCGGCTTCTTCTTCGTTTTCTTTTCAGGTTTTGCTACAGGTTCCTTATCAGCCGGTTTCTCTTCGGCAGGAGCATTCTTTGCTGCTTTATTATTTGTCCTTCGCTGCTGGATTGCGCCTTTGATAAACCCAACCCCTATGCTTGCTACCGCAAACAGTAACAGAAAAATAATCGCCCACTTTATTGACATACTCTCAAACTCCTTCTATATAAATTGCTAACTGTTCTTATCATCCATCTTCTGAAGTTAAGCATTTGCCGTCATCGCAAGAATTGGTATATTCGCCAGATTTCTGTTTGGCAACGCACGAATTTATCGATGAACATACAACCTCGTCATCTCCCGGTCTCCATCTCCCTGAACCATGCAGAAAAACTGCCAACCGTATCTTTCATAAAAGCCCGTATGATCTGTCACCAGATATACAGGCGTAATGCCTTCACCTTTCAAATCAATGACTGCCATATCAAGCAAATGTCCCGCAACACCTCTGCACCGATACTCTTCTTCTGTATATACTGCACAAATATTTGGGCTTAAATCTTTTCTGTCATCTTGTGAAGAAGAGAAAACTACCGTCTGCAGATGTTTCAATCATACCATAAATACAAACATGCGGTTTGTCGTCGGAATATGAGCGATCAGTTCTTCTCCGTCTATATCCACCAAAGCTGTGAACTGGCTTTTTCTTTTTAACATCGTTCCTCTGATCAGAGGCTTCTCAAATAAATATGTACTCATTTCTTCACCACAATGGTCAGCATAACCAGATCTTCTTTTCCTGTGTTGATGATAGAGTGTTCCGAGCCTTTCGGGCAGATGTGCATGACTCCCTGTTTCAGAGCTTCCTCTACACCGTCACAGATCGCTTTGCCCGTTCCGCTGATAATATAATTCATATCATCGCCGGAATTCTGTGTGTGTGTTCCAATACTTCCACCCGGATGAATCACTGTGGGAATGATCCGATACGAATCATCATTATACATGCGAGCACTCATCATGCCGGTGCCGTTGTTCATCCCCGGAAACGTCATTGAATCTATATCATTGAAATCTATGAGCATAATCTTCACCTCTAAAAATCTCGGTTTTTCTATCTCTTCTTCCGAGCAGTCAGTTCTGGATACATTGTATCAAGCAACTCTCTCAGGAACTCCCTGTTCTCCACATCATCCACAAGCAGCATCTTTTTCGCGCCTTCATACGGCAGTTCCATATCTGTGTCCGGCATCATGACAACGGCTGCCTTCACAGGTTTCACAAGAAAGCGGTCATCATATATTCCGCCGACTACCTTGCCGCGATAGTAAATGATGTATTCTCCCATCATAGCGCGATACGATATATCGTCCAACCCAGAAAGCTGATCCAGAATATAATCAAGATAATCTTTGCTTGATGCCATTATCTCGCCTCCTCAGAATCCTTAATCTTGTAATAATCCTCAGCGTCCACACCGATTTCGATATAGTCCTTTGGTTTTTTCTTGTCCAAGCAAACTACAGTCTCCACGTCGTTTTCGTTGATTAACCACTATACAGTCTTCTACATCATGCATTCAATTCTTTAATGCTGTTATCGGTACTACATAAACACCATCCGGCCTTCTATATGCAGCATTTGACATCCCACAGACCACACAGAGTACGGAAGGCGGTATGCTGCCTTTTTCTGCTGCTATGCTGTCACGTATGGTTACAAGTTCTGATGCAGCTTTATCGATTTGATTTGCTCCAAGTTTGATTTCAAAAGCGCACCAATTTCCATCATCAAGTTCAATGACCGCATCGATTTCCCGGTTTTTATAATCCTGATAGTGATACATTTTTGCATGAAATGATTCGGCATATATTTTCAGATCTCTTTCGCACATTGCTTCAAACATAAATCCAAATGTATTCAGATCATGAAACAATCTTTCCGGGGTCGCCTTAAGAAGCGCACACGCCAGAGCCGGATCACAAAAGTGTCTTTTTTCACCTTGCTTCAGCCTTGTCGATGACCGGATATTGCTTGAAAACGGCATTTGGTTATCGATAAGAAACAAGCGGGTAAAAACATTCAGGTACTCTGCCACGGTATCTCTGTCAATGCTTTCTTCCTCATATTCCTTGATATCATTCAAAAGCCTGCTGTTTGATGCCGTCGTACATTCATTCCTTGCAAGCGAACGCAGAAGCAGCATCATTTTGTGCTTATCCCGCTTGACACCATCGATCCGTTGTACATCATCGTCCAGGATTGCGTTCAAGTATGCCTCCGGCAGCAGCTGTGCATCTGCTGGACTTACTCCAAGATTTCCCGGCCAGCCACCTCTCACCACATAATAGATCAAATCAGTAAGAGACACTTCTCCTGTCATACTCGAATCCATAGAGCCTTTGCATAATTCCTGCAGCGAGACTCTTCCTGAGGAGTCTCCGGACTCGTAGAGCGACATTGTTCTCATCCGCAGCTTTCCGATTCTTCCGGCACCACTGTGCATGACGCCCTTTCTGTTCGGCGTAGACGATCCGGTAAGGATGAACTGCGCCTTTTCTCCCCTGCGATCAACTTCATATCTGACTGCGTCCCAGATTGAAGGCACTTCCTGCCATTCATCTATAAGGCGAGGTGTGTCTCCGTCCAGAATCAGTGATGGTGATATTTCAGCTAGATGCCTGTTTTGAAAGTTGTTGTCAGGGTCACCAACCAGAAGCTCACTGTTGCTATGATAGGAGGATGTCCACGTTTTCCCACACCACTTTGGTCCCTCTACACAAACTGCACCAAAATTAGCAAGATACGTCTTTATCTCACTATCAACAATACGTTTCTTATATAACTCTTTTTTTACAATACTCATTTGCCTGGATCCTCTCTAAAATGTATTATGATTATATTCTGACCCGCAGCTTTTGTCAATTTTATTCCGCATAATTCACGAATTTCATTCCGCAGTATTTGCAAGTTTTTTCGTCACCATTTGTACTTGTCAAGTATCGTGGACACTAAAAACGTTTTTTGAGAGTAATCAGAAGAGGAAAAATCAAAATCAAAGAGCAAAAGCTCCCATCACCATGATAGCAATAAGGAGCTTTGGGCTGGTTTGATCAACGACCTATCTGCCAATAACAGCCTTATCCAGTTTATATCGTAGGAACCAACCCACACATAGCAGGGCTAATCCAAATCCGACACATATTGCTTTCTTTGTTGTATCCGGAGCATATACCACACCAAGAATGATTCCTGCTCCGGCGCCAGTCAGAATATCGCAGAGCAGTTTCCGCTTGTTTATATTCTTATTCAAGGCAAATACATCAATGATATTCCCGTCTGCCTGTTCTTTGTAGTTTTCGTCCAGATCTTCCCCACATAGAAGCTCATTCACCGTAATCCCAAGTTCGTTACAGAGTATCGAAATCGTGTCCAAGTCCGGCATATACCTTCCGGTCTCCCATCTTGAGATGGTCTTGTTGGTTACCCCGACCTTCTCGCCTAACCCTTCCTGTGTCAGGTTCTTCTGTTTTCTTTTTTCAGCTATAAATCTGCCAATTTTGTATTGATCCATCTCCGTGCACCTCCTTATCTGATGTCAGCAAACTATCACAGATAAAGTGTTTTGTATTCCTCACAGATGGCGAATCCAGGCAAACCCCGGGATTTTTACTCAGAATCTTTTATCCTGTAATAATCCTCAGCATCCACGCCGATTTCAATATAGTTTTTCGGCTTCACATTCTTGTTAATCAAAAGGCAAACGCACTCCACATGCTTCGTGCCCGGAAAGTTGTCAAAGGGTTTCACGGAGTCCACCCGATATCCGTAGTACTGCAGGTAGTAGAGGTTCTCCGCCAACGACTTCGGATTGCAGCTGACATAAACAATCTGATCGACGCCATAACTGATGATCTTGCCCAGTGCATCATTCTTAATGCCAACACGAGGCGGATCTACGACGATGACGTCCGGTTTGTCATCGATGGAATCCAGAACTTTGAAACAGTCACCGGCAATGAAACGGCAGTTATCCAGTCCGTTCAGTTCGGCAGTCTGGCGAGCCACTTCAACGGCTTCTTCGACGATTTCCACGCCGAGTGCTGTCCTCGCTTTGCGTGCGAGTACCTGAGTAATCGTCCCTGTTCCGCAATATAAATCAAAGGCATCCTTTCCTGCAAAATCATCGATCAGTGAAACAGCATAGGTATAAAGATTCTCCACCGCTTCCACATTCGTCTGGAAGAAGGAGAATGCACTGACACGGAACTTCAGTCCCATGATTTCTTCGTTATAATAATCGCGTCCGCTCAAAACCCGCAGCTCGTCGCAGTATACGGCATCCGCCAGACGGTCGTTGATGGTACGCAAAACTCCCACCACCTGATTCTCCAGAGGCAGGTCCATGATCATTTCAGTATAACCCGTTTCATCAAACACCTCGCCGCCTTCCGCACTGGAACCATTTGCTGCGCTGAAGCCGCCGGCTGCTCCATCTGACGCAGTCACGATGTTCACCAGAAGTTCCCCTGTCCGCACGCCTCTGCGTACGATGAGGTGACGCATGAGACCTGTGTGGCGTTTTTTATGGTAGTGGCTGTAGCCTTTGCGCTCTACAAAGTCAAGGGTTGCACGCAGAATCTTGTTAAAATCCTCATGCACCAGTTGGCACTGATCCACGGTGATGATCGACATAAAACGGCCGCGAGGATGCATGCCCAGAGTCGTCGGTCCGTCCTTGACTTCATCCCCAAACGTGTACTCCATCTTGTTCCGGTAAGCGTACCGGGAAGGCGCTGCCTGAATCGGCAGGAATTCACCGTATTTGATGGACTTTGCATCGAGGAGTCTGCGGACTTCGTCTTCCTTGATTCGAAGCTGCTCTTCGTATGATACGCCCTGATAGATGCAGCCGCCGCAGAGCTCATGGTCGCGGCAAAGGCCAAGATCCTGTCCAAAGACCGATTCGCTTTTATATTCCGTAGGCATCAAAGAACTCCTTTTTGTACTCTGTAAATCTATCTTCATCAATAGCCTGTCTGATGTTCTCCATTGTCTTGATCAGGAAGTGCAGGTTGTGATTCGTCATCAGCATGGCGGAGAGAATCTCATCACACTTGAATAAGTGGCGCAGGTATGCCCTGCTGTAATTCCGGCAGGTGTAGCAGTCGCAGTTCGGATCCAGCGGCGTAAAGTCTCGTTCATACTTTTTGTTTTTGATATTGACCTTGCCCTGAGAGGTCATGGCCATGCCGTGGCGCGCGATTCTCGTCGGCAGAACACAATCGAACATATCGACGCCCCGCTCAACGCCTTCGAACAGACAGTCCGGACTTCCAACGCCCATCAGATACCGGGGCTTATCCTTCGGCAAAAGCTCTACACAATCGTCCATGACTTCATACATCAATTCTTTTGGCTCGCCTACAGACAGTCCGCCGATGCCGTATCCCGGCAGATCCATGGAAACGACCTGTTCTGCGCTCCGCTCACGCAGATCCTTGTAGGTGCCGCCCTGCATGATGCCGAACAGAGACTGATTGCAGCCCTCACCCAGGATCTGACTTTCCCCGCCAAGAGAGGTCGCATAGTCGTTATGGGCTTTCTTGCAGCGCGCCAGCCAGCGTGTTGTCAGTTCCAGTGATTCCTCTACATATCTGCGTTCCGCAGGCCATGGCGCGCATTCATCAAAGGCCATCATGATATCGGAGCCCAACGCATGCTGGATCTCCATGGATTTCTCCGGTGAAATCATGTGCCTGGACCCGTCGATGTGTGACTGGAATTTGACGCCCTCTTCGGTGATTTTTCGCATCTTACCCAGACTGAACACCTGGAATCCGCCGCTGTCTGTAAGAATCGGCTTGTTCCAGTTCATGAACTTGTGTGAGCCGCCGGCCTCCCGCACGATCTCATGGCCAGGTCTCAGATAGAGATGGTAGGTGTTGTTCAGAATGATCTGTGCTCCCATCTCTTCCACCTGCTCCGGCCGCATGGCTTTGACCGTTGCAGCCGTGCCTACCGGCATGAAAACCGGTGTCTGAATATCACCGTGAGGCGTGTGAACGACGCCTCTGCGCGCTTTGGTTCTGCTGTCTGTTTTCAGCAAATCAAATGTTACCGCTGTCATATTATCTCCTAACTACTGTATTCATCTCATGAATTGATCTGATTCAATCAACGGTCGAATCTTAAACAAAGGACTGATCAAAATTGATGATCACCTGATAATCCTGATTTTCCGTCTCGATGACCTCTGTCAGTTTCTCTGTGATTTCATCTTTCTTCGAAAGGGCTTCCGGATCCAGCACCACATCAAATATCACGTGCTTGTGATCCTTTCTCGGAATGACGCGTACATCGTGGTAGCTTTCTACTCCCTCGAGACCGGAAACCGCCTCGTCCAGAATATCAATGACTCTGAGTCTCTCCGGATCATCGATTACAATTGGATCCAGGTGCCCTGCAGCATCGAAGTTCATCTCTTCTTTCAGACGGCGTTCAATATGATCGATGATCGTATGTGCTGAAAGAAGATCTTTGCGGGAATCCACCTGTATATGGAACGACCCATATGCCCTGCCCGGTCCATAGTTGTAGATGATGATATCATGAGCACCAAGAACTTCCGGCTGTTCCATGATAATTTCCTCTATCCTCTTCACCGTTTCCTTGTCAGGCGGTTCGCCCAGCAGCGGATGAACCGTCTCCCTGATGATCTGGAAACCTGTGAAGATGATGAACAGCGAAACGAGACAGCCCATGTAACCGTCCAGATCAATTCCCGTGAAATGATGCAAAAGCATCCCAAGTACAATGACGATACTGGTAATCACGTCGTTCCGATTGTCCATTCCCGCTGCGATGACCGGCAGAGAATTGATGTGCTTCCCCGTTGCGATGACAAACAATGCCTGAGAGCCTTTGAGCAGTATTGCAAAGGCCATAAACCCGACCATGAGCCAGGTGAAGTGGGTCGGTTCCGGATGGATGATCTTGTCGATGGAGGACCGCATCAGCTGATAACCGACGATGAAGATGATTGCAGACACCATCAGACTGGCCAGATACTCCACTCTGGCATGCCCGTACGGGTGCTCCTTGTCCGCTGGCTTTCTGGAGATGTGTGATGCGATCAGCGTGATAACCGCCGCAAGCGAATCGGCGAAATCGTGGAATCCGTCGGCCACTACGGCGATGGAATGGATCGCGAGCCCCAGAATGATTTTCACAATGCAAAGCACACTGTTCACGATGACGCCCAGCCCGCCTGTCAGCTTCGTATAACCGACACGCACCTCCGGGTCTTTGTAGTTTTCATAGTCTTTGACAAATGTTTTCCAAAGAAATTCTTTCATAGTCTTATCTAATCAATGTCTAACTGAATCAGTGTCTTCTTTATTCAATGAACATAGCGTCCCCGTATGAGAAGAAACGGTACTCTTCCCGGACTGCTTCTTCATATACTTCCAGTATTTTTTCTCTGTCGTAGAGCGCTGAGATCAGCATGAGCAGCGTGGACTTCGGTAGATGAAAGTTCGTAATGAGTGAATCGATGATCTTCCATTCATAGCCCGGATAAATAAAGATACCCGTACTGTCCGATCCTGCACGCACCTGCCAGCAATCTGCTTCTTCATCAAAATAAGCAGCGCTCTCCACTGTTCTGGTGGATGTGGTGCCGACACTGATGACACGCCTTCCTTCCCGTTTTGCCCGATTGATGGTATCTGCCGCTTCTTCGGATATAGAGTACTCCTCAAAATGCATGTGGTGGTCTTCAATGTTATCCACCTTGACCGGCCGGAACGTTCCGATCCCTACGTGCAAAGTCACATATGCCAGTTCAACACCTTTTGCCTGAGCAGCCGCCAGCAGTTCCTCGGTAAAGTGTAAGCCTGCCGTCGGTGCCGCCACAGACCCTTCCTCTCTGCAGTAGACTGTCTGGTACCGGTCTTTATCGTCATCCCCTGAAGGACGCTCGATGTACGGCGGCAACGGCATGCTGCCGATTTCCTCCAGCCGTTCCATGAAGATTCCTTCGTACTCGAACTGCACAATGCGCGTGCCGTCCGCGCCGTAGTCCATAATGTGCGCCTTGAGCAGCGGCAGATCTTCCAGATCACTTCCAGGACCGCTGAAGATCACATCATCTCCGGGCTTCAGTCTCCTGCCCGGCCGAACCATGACCTCCCAGGTGTCTCCGGTGCCAGCTCTCTTAATCAGCAAAAACTCCACATGGGCGCCGCCCTCTTTGGCCGCGCTTTTCCCCGCTGATTCTTTGACCGCCTTGCGACCGAACAAGCGAGCCGGGATGACTTTGCTGTCGTTGAGGACGAGGCAGTCGCCCTCCTTCAGGTACTCCAGGATATCAAAAAAGTGACGGTGTTCGACCCGTACATCGGCCCAGCTTCCGTCTTCGTTTTTATCTCTGTGTACAACAAGAAGCCTGGAGGAATCACGCTTCTCTGCAGGCTTCTGTGCTATTAAATTCTTCGGTAAATCATAATCGAATGCTTCTATTCTCATGTCTATCCTTTCGTCTCAACACAGACAAAATTCTTCTTGTGCTCGGGCAGCGCACCCATGTGCGTCTGCCGCACATCAATTATACATCAAGTTCCAGCTGCATGTCATCATCACCTGTCAAATCTTCTCCGGTGTACTCCAGACCGAGGTGCCTGTATGCTGCAGCGGATACAACACGTCCTTTCTTCGTGCGGTTCAGGAATCCGATCTGAATCAGGTACGGTTCATAGACATCCTCAATGGTGACTCTCTCCTCACCGATGGATGCTGCGATCGTATCGATCCCAACCGGACCGCCGTCGAATCGGTCGATGATGTTCCGCAGGATCTCTCTGTCCAGATTCTCCAAGCCCATATAGTCCACACCCAAAGCTTCCAGCGCCGTCTTCGTGATATCGATATCGATGGCGCCGCTGCCTTTGACTTGGGAAAAGTCCCTGACTCTCTTGAGAATCCTGTTAGCAACTCTCGGTGTTCCGCGGGAACGTCTGGCCATCTCGAATACAGACTGCTCATCAACTTTAACCTCGAGCAGGCCTGCGGTTCTTCTGATAATATCCGCCAGTTCCTCTGGTGTATACATCTCGAACTTGCAGCTGACACCGAAACGGTCACGCAGCGGTGCGCTCAGGCTTCCTGCCCTTGTGGTCGCGCCAATCAGGGTGAATTTCGCGATATCCAGCCTGATGGAGCGGGCGGACGGACCTTTACCGATGATGATATCCAGTGCGTAATCCTCCATGGCTGAATAGAGCACTTCCTCGACGCTCCTGTTCAATCTGTGGATCTCATCAATGAACAGAACATCGTTCTCATTCAGGTTCGTGAGGATCGCTGCCAGGTCCCCGGCTCTCTCAATGGCAGGCCCCGATGTGATTCTGATATCCACGCCCATCTCGTTGGCGATGATGCCGGCCAGTGTGGTCTTGCCCAGTCCCGGAGGTCCGTAAAACAGCACATGATCGAGAGGCTCCCCTCTCATCTTGGCCGCTTCAATAAAGACCTTCAGATTGTCCGTAGCCGTCTTTTGCCCAACATACTCAGCCAGTGACTTCGGTCTGATGCTGAATTCACTTCTCTCCTCACCTCTGCCCAGCTGGGCCGATGTGATTCTCTCTTCATAATCCATTCTGTATCTCCGTTATTCCTGTTCTGATACTGAATCCGATTAGAACAGGTTTTTTAATGCACGTTTAATGTATTCCTCTGTCGTAAGATCCTTCTCTGTGACCGATGACAGTGCACTGGAAGCTTCTCCCCTTGAATAACCAAGGGCGACAAGAGCGCTGATCGCCTCACCTCTCGTCCCCTGCGCTGCGGCAGGACTCTGCGCATCCGTATCCAGATAAGACCCGTCCGGCGCCGTAGCTGTGAACTTGTCTTTCAGCTCCAGCACGATTCTCTCAGCACTCTTCTTACCGATGCCGTTTGCTCTCTGCAGAGCCTTCGCATCTTCAAATACAATTGCCTGTTTGAGCTGGTCAAGAGTAAATGCAGAGAGGATGGAAATAGCCGCTTTCGGACCGACGCCGCTGATTCCGATGAGTTTTTTGAATGCGTCTAATTCGCCTTTTCCTGAAAAACCAAAGAGGCTGACATCGTCTTCCCGTACGATCATGGACGTGTAGACGAGAACCTCTTCTCCTTCTGCATTCAAATATGCAGTGGTGTTGGCAGGTACGAAGACCTGATACCCCACTCCGTTGACGTCTATGATTATGTAACCATCGCCTTTATCGGCGAGGATCCCTCTGAGAAATCCTATCATGTACGATCTCCTATTATCAATTGTGACGGCCTGCCGTCATCTTTAGTCACTATCTGTGCCCTGTCATCTGCCGCAATCTGTTGTCTGCGCTGTGACCATGACAGATTGCTGCTGCCAGTGCATCCGCTGTATCGTCCGGTTTCGGAACTGCCTGCAGATTGAGCATGGTTTTCACCATGAACTGGACCTGTTTCTTGTCCGCCCTGCCGTATCCGACCAGCGCCTGTTTGATTTCAAGAGGTGTATACTCCGATACCTTGAGTCCGCCTTTGATGCATGCCAGAATGGCGACCCCGCGTGCCTGTCCCACGTTGATGGCCGTCGTCACATTCGTGTTAAAAAACAGTTTCTCTATGCTGGCCTCCTCCGGTCTGTACTCCTCGATGATGTCTCTCAGTCCATCGTACAGGCTCTCCAGCCTGTCCGGCATTTCCATATCCTTATCTGTTGTCAGGGAGCCGTAATCGATTGCCCTGAAGTGGTTACCGGTCTTCTCAATGACACCCCACCCCAGTATCGCATAACCAGGATCGATTCCAAGAATGATCATATTTCACCTCTTTCTGCGGCTCAATTATACCATGACGAACAAGTGTTTGTCTACTGCTATTTGACGGCTGTAGAACAATCCAAGTGCAATTTTATTCAATTTTATGCATTAAAATAGTTCCCCGTATGTTATAATGACGTAACAAAAGGGGAACAGTTTCGAGAGGAGGTTTCTCGTGCGCATTTCAAGGCAGAATAAGATTCTTGAACTCATTGAACAGTATGAAATCGAGACGCAGGATAAGCTCGCAGCACTGCTGCGGGAATACGGATTTGAGGTCACACAGGCGACCGTTTCGAGAGACATCAAGGAACTTCAGCTTGTGAAGACACTTACATCTTCAGGGAAATATAAATACGCCGTCTCGCCAAGCGATGACGGTCCGATTCCTTCGCGTTTGATAGATATTTACCGCAGCACCGTCAGGTCCATCAACAAGTCAGGCAATATTGTATTGCTGAAGTGCCTTTCCGGTTGCGCGAATGCCGCAGGTGAGGCCCTTGATTCCATGGCGATGCACCATGTCATCGGCTCCGTCGCAGGTGATAATACCCTGCTTCTTGTCGTGGATGACCCGGCAAATTCAGATGAAGTTGTCGCTCTTCTTGAAGGCCTGCTCCAAAAGTAAAATTGCTGCCTTTGCAAAAGCAACAAAAACATGATCAGACATATCAGCATCAAAAACTTCGCCATCATTGAAAATGTCGAGATCGACTTCAATGATGGTCTTAATATTATCACCGGCGAAACAGGCGCCGGTAAATCTGTTGTCATCGAAGCAGTCAGTCTCGCCCTGGGAAGCCGGGCGGACACTGCTTTTGTTCGTTCCGGAACAGATAAGGCTGTCATACAGCTTGTCGCAACGCTGGATGGGACCGATGGTGCAGACAGCACAGAAGAATACATTATCACCCGTGAGGTGTCTGCTGCAGGGCGCAGCCTTTGCCGTATCAACGACGAAATCGTAACCCTCGGTACTTTGAGCCAGTTCTGCCGCACCCTGGCGGACATCCACGGACAGTATGACCACCAGTCTCTGCTGGATCCTGACAACCACATCCGCCTCGTCGACCTCTACCGCAAAGACGCCACAGTTCCTGCAAAGGCAACGGTTGGGTCGCTCTTTGACGAGTACACGCAGCTCCGCGAGAAGCTCGCCCGTCTGAAGCGTGATCAGGCGGAAGGAAAACGGCAGCGCGATTTTATGGATTTCGAACTCAGGGAAATCGATGACGCCCACCTTGTTGCAGGTGAAGACGAGGCTTTGGAAGAAGAGATTTCCCTTCTCCAAAACAGCGAAAGAATCTTCAGCTCTCTGGCCGGTGCCTATCAGGTAGCATCCGACAGCGAATACTCCATTCTCTCGGCTATGAAGCAGGTTTCCGATCTGGTCGGTGAAACGTCCTCTTACACAAAAGACCTGGCAGATTTGAGCCAGCGTCTGGAGAGTCTTTACTATGAATATGAAGATGCCTGTGTAAGCATCCGCGATTTGCGGGACGGCACTGTATTCGATCCTGCAGCTCTGGATCAGGCGATCGGGCGTTATGAAACGATCAAACACCTGAAAGAAAAGCACGGCCGCAGTATCCCGGAACTTCTGGAGTATGCAGAAGAATTGCGCACCCGTCTTTCCTCCATCGATAACGCTGATGAGGAGATTGCTGCGCTGCAGACACAAATCATTCAGACGGCTGCATCCCTCGAAAAAGCGTCTGATGAACTAAGCGTGCTCCGTCGCTCTTCCGCCACCGAGCTGGAAACGCTCATTACGGAGCAGCTCAGCCAGCTCAACTTCAGCGATGCTGCTTTTGCAATAGACTTCAAAAAGGCTGTCGACGCCAACGGGAACACCCTATTTTCAGCGGAAGGCACTGACATCGTTGAGTTTCTGATCACTACGAACCGCGGTGAACCACTCAAGCCGCTCAGCAAAATCGCATCCGGCGGTGAAATGTCCCGCATCATGCTGGCATTCAAGAAGATCATCGGTGATTACGACCACATCCCGACCATGATCTTTGATGAAATCGACAGCGGCATCAGCGGCATTGCCGCGTCCGTCGTCGGCCGCAAACTCTGTGAAATCGCACAGCGTCACCAGATCATCTGCATCACCCACCTGCCGCAGATCGCTGCATTCGGGACAAGCAACTTCCGCATCTGGAAACACTCTGACGAAGCGATGACCTACACCTCTGTCGATTCGCTCAGTCCGGATGAAAAAATCCGCGAAATCGCACGCCTTCTGGGCGGTGAAAACATTACACCGACTACCCTGGCGTCGGCACAGGAACTGATTGAAGCATCGAAATAAAACTCTATTACTTTGGCCCCCGCTGCATCAGTTTTTCACGGCCTTTGATTGATTTGCAAGAATACTTGCAATATAATATACGCATAAACAAGATATTAGGAAGGTATTGGATCACCACACGAAAGGAGAACTACAATGGGTTTAAAAGACAAAATCGACAGCGTACTGGATAAGACAGATATCGATGATAAGATCGCTGCAAAAGCAAAAGATGTCCTCGACAAGACTGACATTGACGACAAGCTCATTGCCGGCGCAAAGGACTTAAAGGACAAGGCAGGCGACGCACTTGAGAAGACTGATGTCGATGACAAACTTCTCGCAAAGGCAGGAGAACTGAAGGACAAAGCAGAAGGCAAAATCGATGAAGCGCTTGAAAAGACTGACATCGACGATAAGATCAAAGACAAGATCGACGACCTGAAATAATTGAGAAAGCAGTTGATGCTGCAAAAGCAACAACGAAATCCAATATCAAAAAACCATCCCCGCGTCAAACGCCAATGTCATTAAGTTAAGGTGACGAATGGAATACTCTCTCAGCAGAGATGATGAGGGGGTATTTTTTTATCTTTTTCTGGAAAAGGTATTGACAGCAGAACAGAAATGTGCGGCCGCTTTTACTGGCCATAGATCG
>JAFRKJ010000057.1 GCA_017431785.1 Bacillota bacterium
AAGGGGATGGCTGACAGTTTTATTGCCGGATGCTGTGATCCAAAAAACGCCTCGCCAGACCAACTGATTCCCTTATTATATAAAACAAGTGCAGCTGCAGAGATTACTCTCTGTCTACTACACTTTCATGGTACTAAAAACACCGCATCTTTCACTGACGCGGTGTTCTTTCCAATCAAGCTCTTTTGAAACAGATTATTCTGCATCAGCAGCAGCTTCTTCAGCGACTTCAGCAACCTCTTCCGCTGCAGCAGCAGTTTCTTCTGATACTGCTTCCTTCACTTCTTCAACAGTTTCTTCAACAGCTTCCGGTGCTTCTTCCACTTCTTCGACAACTGCAGCCTTCTTCATTCTCTTAGGCTTTGATTTTCTTGCTTCTTTCTTTTCAGCATCTGCAACTTCATCAAAATCATCAACGGATGCCTTTTCTACATGGCCTGAACCCTGCTTGACGACCTTGGAAACAGCCCATCTCATGAACTCCATCTTAACCTTGTCAGGACCTACCTGAACAACAATGGATTCATCCTTTGTCTTGACGACTTTGCAGCAGAGACCGCCGATGGTTACGATTTCGTCACCAACCGCAAGACTTGCTCTCATTGCCTTTGTTTCTTTTTCTCTCTTCTTCTGTGGTCTGATCATAAGGAAGTACATTACTGCAAACAGAAGTACCAGGATCAGAATTGAGAACATCGAGCTACCCATGATTAATTATTCCTCCTGTAGTTATATATTTGTTTGATAACAATATTTACTATATTGGTGCCGGCTGTGGGGGTCGAACCCACACGGTGTTGCCACCACGGGATTTTGAGTCCCGCACGTCTGCCAATTCCATCAAGCCGGCGTAACAGAATTATTTTACCATCAGACATTTACTATTTCAAGTTCTTCATCTTTGATTTTTTCCATGTGCTTACGCGAGAACTTCTTGTACATAACAGGAATGATAAACAGTGTCGTTACTGTTGCATAAATCAGTCCTCCGATGCAGGCGATGGCTACCGGCTGCACCATTTCAGCACCCTGCCCAATGCCGAGCGCCAGCGGGATCAGACCAAGTACCGTCGTTGCAGCAGTCATAAGAACCGGTCTCATTCTGACTGCCCCGGCTGTGATGATTGCAGTATCTGTATCCATGCCTTCCAGTCTGAATCTATTGATGCAGTCGACCAGAACGATACCGTTGTTTACAACAATTCCGACCAGCATAACGAAGCCCATCATCGCAATGACGCTCAGCGTCTGATTGGCGATCAGAAGCGCAAGCATACCTCCTGTAAAGGCAAGCGGCAGTGTGAATATGATGATGAATGGTGATCTGAGGGACTGGAACTGTGCGACCATGATCAGATACACAAGGATGATGCCGATGATCATCATGAGGAGCATCTTCTTCATGGATTTCATGATTTCCTCGTTTTCACCGCTGTATTTGATTTCGACGCCAGGTTTTACAAGGTTTTCATCGCGGATGATCTTCTTAACGTTTGACGTGACTTTCGTGATGTTGTAATCATCCTTTACACCAGCAGTCACATTCAGACTTCTTCTCTGGTTATCATGGTTGATCTGGCTTAGAGAAGCGTCTCTGCTGATGACTGCTATATTCGTCAGTGATACTTTATCCTTGGTGCCGTCTTTTTTGTCGACCAAGAGTTTCATATCTGTCAGATCCTGAAGCGTAAACTCTCCATTTGAGGTGTTCTCAACTCTGACATCAATGCTCTCACCGTCCGTGCTCAGTTTCGTAGCCGCCTTATCCTTTGCAAGCTTGGAATTGATCTGCTGGAATACCTGGGCGACCGTCAGGCCGTGTTTCATGGCATCATTCTTATTGACAGTAACTTTGACCTCTTCCGTACTTGATTCGGTGATGTCTGAAACTTCCTCCAATGATTTGATGTCCCGCAAGCGGTCTTCTATATTCATGCCTGATACTCTGAGCTTATCCAGATCATTGCTGTAGAGCTTGATCGACACACCAGTGCCGCTCATGTACTCCGTCATATCCATATCTACAGATGTGATTGCCTCGCAGTTGTTGTCTTTACAAATCTTTTCGATAACTTTTGCGACTTTCTTCCCCTGTTCTGCTTTGCTCTCATCGAGCACGATATACATTGTGGTTTCTGTATAATCAGTGTCATCACTGGAAGACATTCCGAACATCTGTGACATATTCGAAGAAAGCATGACACCGACAGATTCAACACCATCGATTTTCCTGACTTCTTCGCTGATTTTGTCGTTAACTCTTATCGTATCTTCCAGCTCACTGTCCTCCGGCATCGTAATATTTGCCGAAATCTGAGATGTAGACATGGACGGCATAAACTCAAATCCTCTCGTCAAAAGAAGACCAGAAGACGCAAGCAGCAGTACAAGCGCCGCAAGGACGAGCCTCTTCTTATGCAGAAGTGCCCAGGCAGCAGATCTCTTGTACCACGCAACAACTCTGCCGTTTTGTGAAATAATCGTCTTGCCTGCTTTGTTTCTGAGAAGCCCCTTCGCAGCAGCAGGCACGAATGTCAGAGCGATGACCAGGCTGGCTGCCAGAGAATATGTTACTGTCAGTGCCAGATCCATGAAGAGTTCCTTTGTGAGGCCATCGATGAACACGATCGGTACAAATACACAGATGGTAGTCAGCGTGGAAGCCGTGATTGCGCCTGCAACCTGCGATGCTCCCGATACGGCCGCCTGCACGGCGCTGTATCCCAAGCTCCTGAGACGGTATATGTTCTCAATGACTACAATGGAGTTGTCTACCAGCATTCCAACGCCGATCGCCAGACCGGACAGAGAAATCATGTTGATCGTAACTCCGGTGAAATACATCAGCGCAATGGCAAAGACAACACTGACCGGAATGCTCACTGCAGTGATGAATGTTGGTCTGATGTCCCTAAGGAAGAACAACAGTATCAGGATCGCAAACAATGCTCCGAGAAGCAGATCGCGGAATACTGAGTTGATGACAATATGAATGTATCTTCCCTGATCCATCAGCGTTGAGAATTTGAGTCCTTTGTTTTCATTTTCAAGTTTTTCAAATTCTTCAGCAACATTATCTGCTACTGTTGCGGTGGCATAGGTCGACTGCTTTGTGAAGCTGAGAAGTACGCCATTTTCCCCATTGATTTTAGCGTAGATATCGGAATCATCTGCTACATAGGACACAGTGGCAATGTCTTTGACGCGGATTGGCGCAAGACCTTCAATATCCATGTCAAAGAGAATCAGATCGTTCAGTTCGTCTGTATCCTTGATTTTATCGCCGACGCTAACGAGTATTTTTGCATCATTATCCGTAACGTAACCTGCTGGCATGGAGAAGTTCTGTGCATTCAGAATGGCGGACACATTATCCATTGTGATGACGCCAGTCATGTCTGCGCTGTCGATAGCAGCTTCTTTCTGAGACTCGATTTGTGACAGGGAGCTCTGGAGCTGCATGACCGTAGACTCAATCGTGCTCTTCGTTGCTGCAAGGTCCGAATAGGCAGTGCCAAGCTGGAACGAGATGTTGTCCTTCTGTTTCTGCAAGTCACCGATTGTCTTGTCGAGTGCAGAAATCTTCCCTTTGACCTGTGCAAGACTTTCTTCAGCTGTTGTCTTAGCTTCTTTCAATGCATCGATCTGCTGCTGAATGGCTTCTTTGGTTTCTTCGTCTGGTGCTAAACCGATATTCTCCTCCAGAAGAGCTATCTGCTGTTTTAATTCATTGATCTGCACTTCAAGCTGAGTCCGCGCATTTTCAAGTTCGTCTTTCCCTTTTTGCGCCTGGCTGATGGCTGTATCCAACTTGGACGTTGCACTGTTCGCCTGATTCTTTACAGTCTTCTTCCCCTTGTCGACCTGTGAAGAGCCTTTCTTAGCCTTGCTGATGCCACTCTTCAGCTTTCCTTCCCCTTCTGCAAACTGAGATCTGATTGCAGCTGCAACATCATCGTTGATCTTATCGATCTTATCCTGAGACAGTACGACCTGGATTCCTTCTTCGACCATTCCGATCTTGCTGACAGAAGCAACACCTTCTATGCCTTCGAGATCAGCCTCTAAATTGTCTTTTATGTATGTGGATACCTGAGCGGGCGTCTTTCCTTTCATGCCGACTGCCGCAACCGTAACCGGCATCATGTTCATGTTCATTTTGATGACGACCGGAGTGCTTGCGGTTTCAGGCAGAGTTCCCTCGATCTGATCGATCTTGTCGCGGATATCAATCGACATGGAATCCATATTAACATCATCGGTGAATTCAAGAGTGATCACCGATACATTGTCTGCAGAAACAGAAGAAATGTTGTTTAGCTTAGATAAGGTCGCCAGCTGCTGTTCCAGAGGCTCCGTAACCTCTTGTTCCACTTCTTCGGCGCTGGCGCCCGGTTCTGACGTCATGACAACAGAATAAGGCGCATTGATGCTCGGCATCAGATCCGGCGTCATGCTGTACAGCGCGACACCTCCGAATACGATTGCGATAATGACACCTACAAAAACTGTGAATGGTCTTTTTACACTGTATTTAGTGAGCATTTAATCCCTTTTCCTCTTTATCTCCTTGCATTCCTCTCCCAGAACACACCTTCTTCATATCCCTGAATCCTATGATCGGTATCTGCCATTTCCAGTCTCTGCTGTGCCCAGATGCAGTACCTTTCATCCTTTTCGATTCCCATATAATGCCGGCCGAGTTTTTTGGCTGTCACACAGGATGTGCCGGAACCGGCAAATGGATCGAATACGAGATTTCCCTTATTCGTACTCGCCAGAATCAGTCTTGCTATGAGCTTTTCCGGCTTTTGCGTTGGATGCGCAGTATTTTCAGGCATGGACCAGAACGGCACAGTGATATCATCCCAGAAATTCGAAGGATGTGTATCTCTGAATTTACCGTCTTCTGTTTCTTCCCAATCCTTCGGATGTCCGTCTTCTCTGTATGGGGCAATCACCTTGCGCCTGAGCTTCACATCATCGATGTTGAAGAGATAGTCATCACCCTTTGTTGCAAACCAAATGTCCTCCATGGAATTCTTCCAATTGGATTTCGCGCCTCGTCCCTTCTCTCTCTGCCAGGTGATCCTGTTCCTGACAGTGTAGTAATCTCCGAGAACCCTCCCGATGATCAGACTGCTCTCCCAATCGCAGCAAACATAGATTGAACCGTTGCGTTTCAGGATATGACTGGTCACTTCCAGCCAACTGCGCGTATATTCTTCATAATCGGCCGAATTCATCTTTGAAAAATTCTCGCCGTTGTACTCTTTTGTCAGATTATACGGCGGATCCAGTATCATAAGATCAGCCAGTTCAGCAGGGACATATTTACATGCCTGGAACATATCAGCACAGACAATGGAATCTGTAAAGCAGGTAACGCTTTTGACCAGATCTTCTATACAGAGACAAGCCTCCAGATACTCTTTTCCATCTGCGATTTCTGTATTTATCGTTTTGTTTCTGTGCGATTCACTCATAACGTGGTAATCATACCACATCTTGCTCTTTTATACCTACTAGAATACATAAAAATGTCGCATCAGATTGAATCCGATGCGACATTTTCTTTATGGTGCGGCCTGCCGGACTTGAACCGGCACGGTCTCCCACACGCCCCTCAAACGTGCGCGTCTGCCAATTCCGCCAAGGCCGCATGTGGCGTGTGCCCTCGCAGGCACTCATTCATTCTACTTGTTAAACAACCCTTTGTCAACACCTAAATCGCATCGTTTCAGAATGCTTATTTCATTCAAGGCCAAGATAATCAATGATATCATCCAACTGTGCAAACATATCTTCCGGCTCTCCGGAATTGTCTACTACAAAATCTGCATATCTCGCTTTTTCCTCATCGGACATCTGATTGTTGATTCTGTCAATGATGTCCTCTTCATCTGCATCATCCCGCAGACTGACGCGGTCAATCCGCTCATCCATATCTGCTGTGATCAGTATCACAACATCGCAACGGTCATTGATATTTGCTTCAAACAGCAGCGGCGCATCCAGGAGAATACCGCGTGCATCCGTTTTCTTGATGTCCGCAATTTCCCGGTCAATGACAGCGATGATCTCTTTATGCATCAACTGATCGAACTGTTCTTTTACTTCGCTGTCTCCAAAAACTTTATCCGCCATCGCTTTTCGATCGAGCACAAGTCCATTGCCCTTTTCTCCATCATGGGATACGCAGCCGAACAACTCCTCGATTTTCTCAAGGATAGGTGCTCCTTCTGCTGTAAGATCTCTGCCAATCTGGTCAGCGTCAATCAACGCGAACCCTTTCTCAATCAGATACTCCGCGGCAGTTGACTTGCCAGTGCCTATTCCACCTGTAATTCCTATCACAATCATTTCAGTTCGTACCAGTTCTTTCCTTCATTCAGATCAGCCTTTAGCTCTACGGCAAGTTTATAGGCTGATTCCATATTATCTACTATCAGTTTCTCTATTGTTTCCTGTTCATCAGGATATGTGTTGATGACAAGTTCGTCATGGATCTGCAGTATCAGTCTGGATTTCAGCTCAGCTTTCCGGATGGCATCATACACTTTGATCATGGCGATCTTGATAATGTCAGCTGCACTTCCCTGGATCGGGGAATTCATCGCGAGACGTTCGCCGATCTGTCTGACCATGTAATTGGATGCGTTGATTTCCTTGATGAAACGTTTACGACCCATGAGAGTAGTAACATACCCCTCTGCCTTTGCAAAAGCAACAGCGTCATCCATAAATCTTTTGACTTGTTCGTGCTTTTCAAAATATGCCTTAATGTAATCATCGGCTTCCTTACGTGAGATGTCCAGTTCTCCGGAGAGACCGAACGCACTCATACCGTATATCACACCGAAGTTTACTGCCTTTGCTCTGCTTCTCTCAGCAGGTGTAATCTCTTCCTCCGGAATACCGAGCACATTGGCCGCTGTCGCTCTGTGAATATCTTCGCCTTTATTAAATGCGTCGATCAGCGCCTGATCGCCTGACATATGCGCAAGTACTCTCAGTTCAATTTGAGAGTAATCGGCTCCGATGAGCAGACATTCCCCGTTTTCAGGAACAAAAGCTTTCCGAAGCTGCCGCCCCAGTTCCTGCCTGATTGGTATGTTCTGCAGATTCGGTTCTGTACAGCTGATTCTTCCGGTTGCGGCAACAGTTTGCTGGAAATGGGCGTGAATCTTCCCATCCTGATGAATGAGAGGAATCAGACCATCGACATATGTACTCTTGAGCTTTGTAAGCGTTCTGTATTCGAGAATGGCTGGAATGATCGGATGATCGTTTCTGATCTTCTCAAGCACCTCTGCACTGGTGGAATATCCGCGTTTGGTCTTTTTGCCATGTTTGAGTTCCAGTTTTTCAAACAGAATATCACCTAGCTGCTGGGTGGAATTGATATTGAATTCTTCCCCGGCCATCTCATGGATCTCAGATGCAAGTTTGTCTATCTCATGAGACAACGTGTTCCCGAAGTCCGTCAGGAAATCGCGGTCCGTTCTGAAGCCTTCTTTTTCCATTGCAGCCATGACTTCTATCAGAGGAAGTTCCACATCATAGAGGACACGTTCGAGCTTCTGCGCGTTGATTTGCGCCTTCTGGAGGCTTTCCAGATTGCTGGCGGTAACGCACCATGCAAGACCGTAATCTTCATAGGCTTTCATGTTATCTGCAAAAAGATCCATCTGTGCATTGGCGGCAAGAAAGGCCTTTTCCTCTTCAATGCTTGTGTGGAGATATTCATTGCTCAGTGCAGGCAGTTCATAATTGCTCCTGCCCGAATCCAGAACATACTGGGCTATTGCCGTGTCGAATTCCGTGATGAATCCTGACAGTCCATAGCAGCACATGAACATGTAATAAGCGCTTTTGATATCATGTCCTGCAAACTCAGGAGGGTTCTCTGATGCCATCTGTTCTTTGAGCCAGTCACCAAATCCATTGAGACCTTCATGCTCTATAAAATAATACTTCCCGTTATTGAGCATTGCGACAGAGTCGATGACGGGCGGCTCGGTGTGACTTGGATTGCCGAAAACCTTCAAAACAGTCCTGCCACTGATATCGATGCGGTCGAACTGTCCGGATTCTTTGATGATCATTCTCTCTATATCTTCCGCCTTGACAGTATCATCAGGAATCTCGACTGCAGGTTCCGTTTCTTCTGCAGAATGATTGACTTTCAATCTGCTGAGGAACCTATTGAACTCCAGTTTTCTGTAAAGCTCTATCAGTCTGTCATAATCAGGATCCTTTATGAGACAATCTTCCACAGTGATATCCAGAGGCACTTGTGTCATTATGGTGGCCAGACGTTTGCTCATCATAGCCTGCTGAACATTATCCCTGACCTTAGCCTGAAGTCCGGCAGGTTTGATATCATCAACGTTGGTGATGATTTCTTCGACACTGCCGTACTGCTGAATGAGTTTTGTGGCAGTCTTCGCACCAACACCCGGGATACCCGGGATATTGTCGGAAGAATCCCCTGCCAGACCTTTGTAGTCTATGAGCTGCATCGGTGTGAAGCCATAGGCTTCACAAAAAGCATCGTGATCGTAAAGATCGAATTCTGAGACTCCCCTCTTCGTGTAGACGATCTTCGTAACGTCTGTCGCCAACTGAAGCTGGTCCCGGTCCCCTGTAAACACGAATGGTTCCAGTCCTTCTGATTCACTCATACGTGCAAGCGTTCCGATGATATCATCTGCTTCATAACCTTCCAGTTCCACTCTCCTGATGTTCATGGCATCCAGAATGTCCTTGAGGATAGGAATCTCCATCGCCAATTCCGGCGGCATTTTTTTGCGTCCTGCCTTGTACTCATCGTACTGTGCATGTCGGAATGTGGGTGCTTTCATATCAAAAGCAATAGCCATATAATCCGGCTCATAGTCTTTTCTGATCTTGTCCATCATATTGATGAAACCAAAGATGCCATGCGTGTATATGCCATCCTTTGTGATCATAGGATTCCGCATGGCGTAATAAGCTCTGTTGATTAAACTGTTTCCATCAATAAGTGCGATTCTTTTCATAAATCTACCCTTCTGCAGGTTAATTATTCTGTTTCTGACTTTTCTTCCTGTTCTGTCGGCTCTGCTTGCTCTTCTACTGCATCAGATACTGCCAGATCTTCCTGTACTTCCGGATTCACTGCTGCATCTGTCTCCTCAGAAGTCTCTACAGCTTCCGCAGCAGGAAACTCCGTGACACCATCTTTGTTCAGCTGGAAGCTCTCCGGTAAAAGCTGCGTCAGATTCCGCAATCTGATCTGCTTATCCGCTTTCGTGACAACCGTGATTTCAGGAGCAAACTCGCTCATGAACTGTCTGCAGATCCCACATGGCAGAGCCTCTTCATCTCCGGCTGAAACGGCGATCGCAATGAATGGATTCTGACCGATATCGTAATTCAGAACACCATCTGAAATCGCTTTTGCAAAGGCAACACGCTCTGCGCAGAGTGTCGCGCCATAGGAACCGTTTTCAATATTGACACCTGTATATATCTTATTGACAGGAAGCACGGAATCCTCATTCGGTCTGACAAGAAGCGCCGCACCCACTCTGAAATCAGAATAAGGGGCATATGCATTTTTCCTCGCATTCTCAGCAGCGTAGTACAGATCTTCCAGTTTTTTCAGATTGGCAGTTTTCTGTGTCTTTGCCGGTTTCAACTCAGCAGATTCTTCCTTATTTTTCTTTCCAAACATTTTTGACCTCCGTCACATCATTATCACTGTTACTTGTGATCCCTGTAGCATCCCCAGTAGGTTACGCCAACGAAGATGGAGCCTCCGATGATGTTGCCTATGGTGACAGGAAGCAGATTTTTTATCAGAAATCCGAATAGTGTGAGCGAACCAGTGTCAAGGCCCAGCAGGCTCACATATGTCTCATTGCCGGCTGCGATCATTCCGGCAGGAATGAAATACATATTCGCAACACTATGTTCAAATCCGGATATAATAAACAATCCTATACAGAACCAGATTGCAAAGATCTTACCGATTGTTTCCTGGGACCCTGCCGCCATCCAAACAGCTAGACAAACCAGGAAATTACAGAATATACCGAGTATGACTGCTCTGCCGAAGCTCAGACTGCATTTGCCGACTGCAGTCTTGACCGTCACTGCGCCGAGCAGTCCTGCCCCGGAATCCCACAGTCCGCTGTACGCAATGCAAAATACAATGATCAGAGAACCCACCAGATTGCCGATATATACGATGCTCCAGTTTCTGAGCATCTGGGATATTCTGATTCTTTTATCGAGGATGCCGATCACCATGAGACAGTTCCCGGTAAATAATTCCGCGCCGCACAGTACGACCATCATCAACCCAACAGGAAATACAGCACCCATAACCACCTTGCCGACCCCGAAAGTGGCAGGGTCAGAAGTAAGGTTAAAGGACGCCATAAGAGAAGCCTGCGCGCCGAGCGCGATGAAAGCTCCGGCGAGCATGGCAAGAACAAAAAGTTTTCCTGTGCTGCCTTCTGCTTTCGGCAGCGAACCTTCTGACTGTTTGATCATGATTTCACGCGGTGTAAGTGCGGTCATGAATCGATTCTCCTTTTCTAATCAAACCGATAAAAAACAATAATCCCGACATGCCGTCAGGGTTATAATTCACGCCCTAACGAATGTTAGGTGGGTATCCTGCCTCTGCCGTCTGTCTTCCTGTCGAGCAGGCCTGACATATTTCAGATGGGACCCGGATTCCCTATGTGATGATGTAGGTTGAATTATAGTTTCCCCAACGAACACTTCAGGATTATTTACAATATCGTGTTGCAATATCGTGATATAGTACCAGCTTACGGCTGGTGAAAACTACAGCTCTATTCTATGCTTTCCAGATCTACGCTGCAGTTGTGATGTACTTTCTGTACGTCATCATTATCTTCCAGGATGTCGATCATCTTCTTCAGTTTCTTGAGATCCTTTTCATCCTTAGGAGCCGCTTCCATGGATGGAACAAATTCGATTTCTGACTCAACGAATTCATATCCGGCATCTGTCAGAGCACTGTGTACATCTGTATAAACAGACGGATCTGTCAGAATTTCGAAACTGTCTTCGTTAACAATCATGTCATCGGCGCCTGCATCCAGTGCAACCATCATCAGCTCATCTTCATCGATTTCATCAGTCTTCTCAATGATGATAACGCCTTTGCGGGCGAACATATAGGACACACAACCTGGTGTTCCCAGATTTCCGCCGTGCTTGTCGAATGTGGATCTTACTGCTGATGTAGTTCTGTTGGTATTGTCTGTCAGTGCTTCTACGATAACTGCAACGCCGCCAACGCCATATCCTTCAAAGCTCAGTTCTGAATAGGATTCTCCCTCCAGTTCTCCGGTACCTTTCTTGATCGCTCTCTTTATATTATCGTTCGGCATGCCGATAGCTTTTGCCTTTTCGATTGCAACTCTGAGTGTCGCATTGTATTCAGGATCCCCGCCTGCCTTGGCAGCTACGATAATCTGTCTGCCGTACTTTGTAAACATTGCTGAGCGCTTGGAATCCTGCGCTGCTTTTCTTCCTGCTATAGTTCCGTGTCTTCCCATAAAGACGCCTCCTTAAATATGTTTTTCGTTATCTCTATTCTATCCCCTATCGTCATTCTCTGCAAGTTCTTTCGCCCGTTCAAGTGTTACTGCTGTGACTCTTTGAGGTTTTTGTGTGCAGTCGTCATCATCAGTTTGATACGATTCAGCTGATTGACATGGGATGCACCCGGGTCAAAGTCAATGGCAACGATATTGGCCTTCGGGCTGAACTTACGCATCGCCTTCATCATGCCTTTGCCTGTTACGTGGTTCGGAAGGCATGCAAATGGCTGCAGACATGCGATGTTTTCCACACCATTTTCAATCAGTTCCACCATTTCACCCGTGAGAAGCCATCCTTCGCCGCACTGGTTGCCCAGGGAGATGACCTGCTGTGCAGATTTTGCAGTTTCCTCTATGTGGGCCGGCTCTTTGAATCGCTTGGATTCTCTGAGCGCAACTCTTGCAGGTTTCCTGAGCTTCTCAAGAATTGCGATGGCGGCATTATTACCCTTCATCTGCATGTAAGTTCCGGAAAGGTGCTCGTAGTTGAATGTCTTGTTGTACATTCCATAGAGTATGAAGTCGAGAAGGTCAAGTACGACAGCTTCGCCTCCTTCTTCCTCGATTACCCCGACGATGTCATTGTTCGCTGTCGGATGGTACTTAACCAGAATCTCGCCGACTACACCGACCTTCGGTTTCTTGATATCGCGCAAAGGCAGTTCATCGAAGTCCAGGCAGATTCCCTTGCAGTTCTTCTTGAATTCATTCCAGTTGCCGTTTCTGCAGTTCTCCATGGCGATCTCATTCCACTTCTCATAGAGAGCGTTAGCACTGCCAGGTTCCACCTCATATGGCCTTGTTGAATAGAGAACTCTCATGAACAGATCACCGTATACGACTGCCATCATGCCTTTCTTGATGAGGTTCCAGTCCATCAGGTTGAATCCAGGGTTCTTCTCCAGGCCTGCCATATTGACTGATATGATCGGTATCTGCGACATATCCAGATCCTTCAGCGCTTTACGCAGCAGTGAAACATAATTGGATGCTCTGCACTGCCCTCCTGTCTGTGACATGAAGATCGCTGTCCGATCAAGATCATACTCGCCTGATTTCAGAGCCGCTATGGTCTGTCCCAGCGTTACGATCGTCGGATAGCATGCGTCGTTGTTGACATACTTCAGTCCTTCGTCTACAGCATGCACACTGACAGGCGGAAGCTGCTTCGCATTGTATCCGCAGGATTTCATCATTGCCTCCACCAGATTCCAGTGGATCGGAGACATCTGCGGCATCATGATCGTGTAGTTGTCATCCCGCATCTTTTTGGTGAAGTAAGCGCGTTCATACGGTGAATTGTCAGGTTTTGCTTTGACCCCGTTCTTCTCTCGTTCCGACATAGCTGCGCGCAAGGATCTGATTCTGATCTTAGCGGCACCCAGATTGGAACCTTCGTCAATTTTCAGAACGGTATAGAGCTTATTGTTCTTGTGGCATATCTCCTGCACCTGATCCGTTGTAACAGCATCGAGACCGCAGCCGAAGGAGTTCAGCTGAATCATCTCGATATCATTTCTCGTGCCTGCAAATATCGCTGCCCGGTACATTCTCGAGTGGTACATCCACTGGTCGAGGACTCGAATCGGTCTTTCGAGTTTCGCCTTGTGCGCAATAGAATCCTCTGTGAGAACGACCATACCAAAGGAGTTGATCATCTTGTCGAGACCGTGGTTGATCTCAGGATCAACGTGATAAGGTCTTCCGGCGAGGATAATGCTTTTGACACCATGTTCTTCTGCATACTTCAACGCTTCTTCCCCGGCGTTTCTCATATCCTTATGGAACTGTTCATCTTCCCGGCGCGCCTGTCTGACAGCGTGTCTGATTTCCTGCTTTGTAATGCCTTTGTCCTTCAGGACATCCGCAAGTTCATCTATGAGGTACTTGTCATTATCGTAAGGCAGGAATGGATGCATAAAGTCAATTCCATTCTCCGCAATGACCTCATCCATGTTGTTTGCAATGACCTCAGGGTACGTTGCAACGATTGGACAATTGTAGTGGTTCGGCTGCTTCGGATCCTCTACGCGCTCATAGTTGATGCTCGGATAGAAAATGAATCTGAGACCGTGCTCAGCCAGCCATTTGATATGTCCGTGCACGATCTTCGCCGGATAACAAGCCGTATCGGACGAAATGGTATCCATGCCCATCTCATAGATGGATTTGCGGGACTGCGGTGAAAGTACTACACTGTATCCCAGTTCCGTCCAGAACGTGAACCAGAACGGATAATTTTCATACATGTTGAGTACTCTAGGAATACCCACTTCCCCTCTCGGCGCATCCTCCGCCTTCAAAGGGATGTACTGGAACAATCTGTTGAATTTATATTCATAGAGGTTCGGCAGTTCGCTGTGCGTGGCTTCTGTCTTGCCTTCTCCTTTTTCACATCTGTTTCCGGTGATGAGTCTGCTTCCGTCTGCGAACTTATTGATGGTCAGCAGACAGTTGTTCTCGCATCTTCTGCATCTCGTCGTGGATGTTTCAACATCGAAACTCTCCAGTTCATCTCTCTTCAGCAGACTGGACTCTCCGCCCTTATAATTGCTGCGGGCGATCAATGCAGCGCCGAATGCGCCCATCAGACCTGAAATGTCAGGACGAACCACGTCTTTGCCGAGTATCTTCTCGATGGATCTGAGCACTGCTTCATTCAGGAAGGTTCCGCCCTGAACGACGACTTTTTCACCGGCATCCTCAGGATTTCTGAGCTTGATGACTTTGTAAAGGGCGTTTTTGATGACAGAGTAAGACAGACCTGCGGAAATATCTCCAATGGTGGCGCCTTCCTTCTGTGCCTGCTTTACCTTGGAATTCATAAATACGGTGCATCTGGTACCCAGATCAACCGGACCTTCTGCGAAGAGTGCCTCCTGTGCAAAATCAGGAACGCTCATCTGAACCGATTTGGCGTATGTTTCAATGAAGGAACCGCATCCGGAAGAACAGGCCTCATTGAGCATAATGTCATAAATAGCGTTGTCCTGTATCTTCATGCACTTCATGTCCTGTCCGCCGATATCCAGGATAAATTCAACACCAGGCAGGAACTCTTCAGCACCTTTATAGTGAGCCATCGTCTCAATTTCTCCCATGTCACACTTAAAGGCTGCCTTGATGAGATTTTCTCCGTATCCTGTAACTGCCGTGCCGCCGATATAGCAGCCTTCCGGCATTTTATCGTAAACATCCTTGAGCATCTCGATAATCGGTGCGATCGGCTTACCGCGATTGCTCCGGTAGAAAGTATAGAGGACATTTTTCTCATCATCGATAACGATGGATTTTGTTGTTGTTGATCCTGCGTCAATACCCAGGAACAGTCTTCCCTTCGCCTCAGAAAACGGCTTGCGCTTGACTTTTGCTCTGTCGTGACGTTCTTTGAACGCTTCGTATTCCTGCTGGTCTTTGAACAGCGGCTCAATGCGCGCAGTATCGCTGAGCTCGCTCTGGTCAGCATTGGCAAGTCTCGTCATGATATCTCCGAGACTGGTCTCTTCTTTCTCTCCAGCAAGAAGCGCAGCTCCCACTGCAACGAAGAGTTTGCCGTCTTCCGGTATGATAACTTCTTCCGGTTTTAGTTTGAGCGTTTCAATGAATCTCTCTCTCAGTTCCGGAAGGAAGCTCAAAGGACCACCGAGGAATGCAACTTTACCCTTGATTGGATGTCCGCATGCCAGACCGGAAATCGTCTGGTCGACAACCGCCTGGAATATAGATGCTGCCAGATTTTCGATCTTGGCTCCATCATTGATCAGCGGCTGGATATCAGTTTTTGCGAATACACCGCATCTGGCCGCAATCGGATAGATCAGAGTATGGTGTTTTGATGCCTCATTCAGACCGTCTGCATCTGTATTGAGCAGCACTGCCATCTGGTCGATGAAAGCACCGGTACCGCCTGCGCAAGTACCGTTCATTCTCTGTTCGATCGTCTGTCCATAGAAAGTGATCTTGGCATCTTCCCCACCAAGTTCGATCGCCGTATCTGTTTCCGGGATCAGTGTCTGTACTGCCTTACTGCAGGAAATGACTTCCTGCTCGAAAGGCACCTTGATCAGCTTCGCGATACTCAGCCCGCCGGAGCCTGTGATGACAGCCTGGATCGTCTTATCTCCAAACTCTTCATGCGCTTCTTTGATCAGTTCCTGCACCTTTAGGAACGCATTGGACATATGCCTTTCGTATCTGCTGTAGATGATATTGTTGTCATCATCCAGAAATACAAGTTTTACTGTTGTAGATCCTACGTCTATTCCTAATCTCATATAAACCCGTCCTATAATCAATTACTACATATATATGCAAATAATATTTCCAATAAAAAACCAAGCTATATTATACCCCAAAAAATACTGTATGCAACAATGCTTTTGTAAAATCTTCCGCACATGTTTTGCATAATCTTCATGTTTCAAATATAATGAATTTCATGAAGAGCACGATTACAAAGACAACATATCAGGCAATTTATCGCCTGCTTGACAGGGTTTCTCCTGTTGATTTTGACTGCGGGATTCTCTGCGGCGCAGCTTGCTGCCTTTGCGACTATATCCCGGAAGATATCCCCTACACCGCTGATGGTGATGAAAATGCCGACAGCTATATGGGGTTGATGCTGCTGCCCGGTGAAGAGCAGGTCTACGATGGATCTGACGATGAGTGGATCGAATGGGGTTCTATTCTCGCAGAGGATTATGACTATCCGGAGAGTTGGCATGGGCGTGTTCCGTTCATACAGTGTCGCACTGCTCCCCTCTGCAACAGAAACAAACGGCCGATTCAGTGTCGTACGTTCCCGCTGTCTCCACACATTGACGCCGACGGCATATTTCATATCATTCTTCACGCAGATGAACTTCCCTACGAGTGTCCGCTGATTCGGGACTTCGTCAGACTGAACGACGATTTTATCCGGGCAACCTACACATGCTGGAAGCACCTGATCAGGGATCCATTGATTCGAGACCTTGTTATAATGGATTCCGATGACAGGATCGATGACGGTGTGCCGCTCATTTATCTTTATCCATAACGAAAACGCCGCATTGCTGCGGCGTTCTGTTTTATGATTTCTTCTTATTCTTCAAGTTTGCTGATGTCTTTTTTGTAAAGCCATACAAAAGCAATGACCAGGTACGTTGTTCCAAGAATCTCCGCCAGCGGAAATGACCACCAGACGGCATTGAGTCCGTACAGCTTTCCCAGGATGTAAGCAATCGGGAGCACGCCGACGAGCTGTCTGATCAGTGAACTCCAAAGGCTCAGGAAACCGTGTCCTGTTCCCTGGAAAACGGAGGATGTCATAATACCGTAGGATGCAGGCAGGAAACACCAGCTGACCGCCCGCAGCGCAGGAACGCCGATATCATACATGTCCTGACTGCCCTGCGCATTGAATGCACTGAGGATCTCATGCGGAAACAGCTGGAACACAATCAGGCCGGCTGCCATGATAGAAAAAGCGAAGATAAACCCTTTCTTATAGGTCTCCATGAGTCTCTTCTTATTCTTCGCACCGTAATTGAATCCAAGAATCGGGAGCACGCCCTGATTCAGTCCAAATACAGGCATAAAGATAAAGGACTGCAGCCTACCGTACACACCCATGACCGCAACGGCAGTCTCCGTGAAGGAATTCAGTATCATATTCATACCGAACTGCATCACAGATCCGATACATTGCATGAGAATCGCAGGAAAGCCAACTGCATAGATATCTCTGACGATACTGCCCTGCCACTTGAATCCGCGCAGACTGACTTTGACAGGATGTTTTTTGCCGAAGAGCAGATACTGCCCGAGGATCATAGAAAACAGCTGTCCTGTGACGGTAGAAACCGCCGCACCTGTTACGCCCATCTCAGGAAATGGTCCGATCCCGAATATGAGAAGCGGATCCAGAACGATATTGGTGATTGCGCCGAGAATGCTGCAGAACATCGGAAAAATCATATTGCCGGTTGCCTGGATGATCTTCTCGGATGTGACCTGTACAAATACGAACAGAGAACCAATCAGGACGATCGTCATGTATTTTGTTCCCTCGTCGAGAATGAAAGGAGTATCTGTCATGACTTCCATGATCGGTCTTGACAGAAAGATCCCTACCAATGCGAAACCTGCCCAGTTAAAGAATGACAACCGGTAACCGTGGCTTGCCGCCAGATTGGCTTCTTCGATTTTTCTCGCACCCAGTCTTCTGGAAATCAATGAATTGATGCCTACGCCTGTTCCTATGGCACAGGACATCATTACCATCTGCACAGGGAAAATATAGGTGATTGCAGCCAATGCCTCTTCACCGATCCGCGCAACAAAGAAACTGTCCACGATATTGTACAAAGCCAATATCATCATTGACAGCATCGCCGGCCAGGCCATATTCAGTATTAATCTGCCAACGGGCATATTGCCCATCTTGTTCTGCATTATTATCTCCCTTGAGTTAATCTAACAAATGGTATTCTATGTATTGCATGCCGACATGTCAACACATAAACGCAGTGCCAAGAAAAAGGGAGATCCGAGGATCTCCCTGTATGCATAGTCTTATATCAGCTGTTATGTGTCGGATACGCATCCGTCGAGTAATCTTACTGTGTGATATCTGTCTTGTAGATGAACTTCACGTTGCCGTCCATGCCTGAAGGAAGTTTCGTGAAGGTCTTGTAGCCTTTGCCTGCATCCAGCATGCCGTCTACACTGTCCAGCGTTCCCTTCAGATCATCATTGTACATGTCGACGATCTTCTGGATCCCTTCGTTATAGAGCTTGGACATACCTTTTCGCAGTTTATATGCACCGTTATCGAGCTGATAAACTCCATTAACCATCGTTTTGGTATTCTCATTCAGTTTCGTCATACCATCTGCTAACTGTTTTGCACCGCCGGCGAGTACAACTTCACCTTTCGACAGTTTGCTCGAACCGTTTGTCAGTGCAGTCAATCCTTGTTTAAGTTCGCTCTTGCTGTCGAGATTGCTGCTGATTGAATCTTTGATAACGTTCAGTCCATAATTCAGAGAAGATGCGCCGTTTATGAGTGTTTCATCTGTTTTATCATCACCAAGCCTGCCGGAAATGGTTCCGAGTCCGTCTGAAACAGCGGTGATGCCGTCATGCAGCTTTCCATTTATTGAAAGTGCTCCGGCCACTCCTTCTTCTGCTGCCGTTGAGGAATTGATCAATCCAGCAGCAGTGGATGTCCCTGGTTCATCAGAAGATGCATCTCCCAAGGCTTTATTACCGTTGTCGAGCGTACTATCTGCCTGTCCGAGCGCCTGATCTGCATTATCAAGTGTACCGGAAATCTGTGCATACTCCTCATCGCTCAGTTTTCCCGCGTCATGAAGCGCGTCAATCTGTCCGGATACACCGCTCACTGCTTGTTTCGCACCATTGATATACTTCTTAGAACCATCAATCGCCTTCTTGGCACCTGCAATATACCCTTTTGCTCCTTCATTAGCTTTTACACCATCACCAAGTGTACCGGCTGCCTGTTCCATGCCTGCCTTCACTTCATTAGAGCCATCCTTTGCTGCATCAACACCTGACTTCAACTGCTGCAGACCATCATGCAGAGTACCGCTTCCATCAGCAAGCTGTGTAACGCCATTTAGAACCTGTGTCAATGCCTTTTCAAGATTGCTGCTGAGTTTCACGATTCCATCATTCAACTGTTTTGCGCCTTTTTTTGCGTCATTTGTACCGGACTCAAGTGCGTTTGAACCGTTTTTAAGTCCTTTAACACCATCCTGCAAGTCAGGCATATTATCAGAGAGCGTATCAAGTCCTTCATAGAGCTGATCACTCCCGTCCACCAGTGCTTTCGAGCCTTTGTTCAGAGCGTCGATTTCATCATCGTAATCCATATCGATGCCGTCTGTGTCAACATCTTCAAAAAATGCATTCGTTACGATGGTCATCATATCTTCCACAGCAAACTCATCTGCATCACCAGTGATCGTGACACTGCTGCCGATGCCCAGATCAGATTCGCCGATACCGAGTGTCTGTGCAAGGCCAGGCGCGGCCATTCCGACTACCAGCAGTTTCTCACCGTCATCAATGACTTTACCTTTGCTGATTTTGATATTTTTGAAGGAATCATCTGTTACGATCAATCCCGTCATGACAACAAACGGTACTGTTGTGCCTTCATACTCAGCGTCATTCTCATAGTTGATTTTGATTTCAACTTTTCCGCTTTTGCCTTGGAGTTCTGCGCCGCTGACGACTTTGTCATCAAGCCTGTAGACTACATCCATGGATACCGGAATCTCATCAGATGACTTGCCCTGATAATAGATTCCATTCCCTTCTGCGTCCCATGTGAGTGCATCGCCATCCTGCTTGAATGTCTCTTCACCCTTGACGTTTTCAACATCGGACAAATTTGTTTCATCAGAAATCGTCTTGATTTTATCCTCGTTGATCAGATGGTCGCTGACAATCACATCCTGCTGCGTTCCTGAACTGTCGGTGACGACATACACGGTTTCTTCCTTTGTCACACCACTTGATGATGCAAAGGCAGCCGCAGGCAGACACATCGCTGTCATTGTCAGTATTGCAGTCGTAACTGCAGTTATTCTTGCTTTAAGAGGCTTTTTATTCATCTGTCTCTCCTTCCCTGTCAAGGCACTTACTGTGATATGCGCCTTCTACATTTTCAAAGCCCTTACTTGTCTTAATGATGATTTTATCAAAGAATACGATCATAGCAGGCAGTATAAACATAACAACCAGCATGCTGACCGCTGCTCCTCTGGCCATATAGAATACCATGGAGCTGATAATATCGATATCTGAATATACGGATACACCGAAGGTGGCAGCAAAGAATCCGATCGCACTGACGCAAACTGACGGCATCGTCTTGGAATGCGCCTTCATCACTGCCGGTCCGGCACTGAGTCCTCCGTTTCGCTCTCGTTTATAACGATTTGTAAACAGGATTGCGTAGTCAACTGTCGCTCCAAGCTGTATTGTACTGATACAGATGGAATCAATGAATGACATGACCGTTCCTGTATAGAACGGAATGCCCAGATTGATAAATATGGCCAACTCAATACAAGCGACTAGAATGAAAGGCAATGACAACGACTGCAATACAAACAGTATGATCAGGAAGATTGCCCCAACGGAAACCGCCGTAACGATCTTAAAGTCTCTGTCTGTGACGTCAATCAGATCCTTCGTGCACGCAGATTCTCCAATGAGCAGACTCTCCTTATCGTGACTCTTGATGATTTTATTGATATGAACAAGCTGATCATAGATTTCGTCACTTGCCACTTCATATTCTGTCGTCACCAGAAGCAGCTGATGATGATCGCTGACCAATGTACCCTCCAAAGCAGACGGAAGGATTTCCTCCGGAACGGATGGTCCGAGGGCGCTCTGCAATCCGAGCACTGCCTTGACGCCGTCTACTGCTTCTATTTCATCCATCATCTCCCCCACTTCTCTCTGGGATAAGTCGGAATTAACGAGGATCATATGCTGCGTGCTGATCCCGAAGTCATCTCTCAGCATATTGTTGGCAACATTGAACGGCAGATTCTGCGGAACGCCTTCATCAAGTTTGTAATACGTCTCCGTGTGTGTATATCCAAATAACGCAGGACCAAGGAGAACCAAAAATACGATCACCATTACTGCCGGTCTTCTCACGATGCCTTTAGAAAGCTTATCGAATTGGATCATCAACGGCTTATGTTTGGTTTTGAAAATCGGTTTTTCGAAACCGAAAATCAAAGCCGGCAAAATCGTTACGCTTGTGATAACACCAATCAGCACACCTTTCGCCATAACTACACCCAGATTCAGACCGAGTGTAAACGTCATAAAGCAAAGTGCAAGGAAGCCTGCGATCGTCGTAATGGAACTTCCGGTTACGGATACGAGGGTCTTCGAGATGGCGTTTGCCATAGCCTCCTCTCGAGTCATGCCAAGTTCAAATCTATGTTCCTCATAGCTGTGCCACAGGAAGATAGAGTAGTCCATGGTTACTGCCAGCTGGAGAACTGCTGCAATTGCTTTTGTAATATAGGAAATCTCTCCAAAGAAGAAGTTGCTTCCCATGTTGAACACAATTGCCATGCCGATGCCCATAACGAAAACCACTGCCACAAAAGCAGAGTCCATGAGCAGCGCCATTAGGAGTGTCGCCAGAATAACAGCAATCGCAACATAAATTGGTTCCTCATGCTCTGATAGTTCCTTGAGATCTGTAACAAAGGCGCTCATGCCGCTGACAAAACATTGTTTGCCGCATACTTTCCGTATTTCCTGCACCGCATGGATAGACCCTACATCGGATGTCGGTGTATTGAAGAATACGGCAATAAGTTCCGTATCGCCCTCCTCATACACTTCTTTCAGTTCGTTCGGCATGATGATATCCGGAACCTGAGGTCCCAACAGAGTATCATATGCTATAACACTGTCTACATGATCGATGTCTTCGATCTCTTTGCAGCATGTGTTGATATCCTTTTCGTCCATATCCTTGAACATGACCATGGCAAATCCGCCTTTATCGAATTCGTCAAGCAGGATATCCTGACCCTGTACTGTTTCCATTGTCTTTGGGAGATAGAGCAGAACGTCATAGTTTACACCGGTATTCAAATACCCTATCACAGACGGTATCAACAGCAACAGTCCGATCAGCAGAATCAGTTTTCTCTTTTTTACAACAGTTCTTGCGAACGTAAGCATTTCCTTCCTCCAGAAAGCCTGTCATTTTTAGTCTATTGAAATAACTCCAACCTATACTAACAAAAGCATGAAAATCTTTGAATGAGCAATAAAATTAGAGTGTACAAATTTTGTGCACTCTAACTGATTTGCCCAAAAATGAATCACTCAGATTACCTGCCGGATTACCGGTTGCCGTCCGTGTTCAGACGACTTTTTCGATACTGGTCAGTAGTCCGTTGATAGTGCCTTGAAAGACACTGTTGTATAAGTGCGCCAATTCCTCAGGACGCTCCTTCATATCGTTTTCTATCCAGCCAAGAACAGCGCCAAGCAGAGCATTCTTATAGAAATCTGCTGCAAGTGATAATGTCTTATCCTTGTAGGAACCTGCGCCGCTCTCTTTATTTATCACACCACGTACATAATTATATACTACTTCATCCAGAAATTTGTCAAGGGCATCCCTGTTGACAGACCAATAAATATGGTCAATGGCAGCTTTGTTCTCATAGAGGAAACTGAGACCCTCATGGAACGTCTCTTCCCATGATTCCTCCCCTTCATGTTCTTTCAGAAGTACGTCAATCTGTTCAAGAAACGACCTTGTCAGCACCTCATAGATATCATGAAAATGATAATAGAACGTGTTCCTGGATATCCCGCACGCTTCTGTCAGCTCCTTGATTGTGATTTTATCGATCGGATGCTTCTTCAGCATTTCATTGAGCGTCTCAACGATCGCCCGTTCCGTGAAATTCGCCATGACCTTACCTACTTCAGATTGTCAGGATTCAGTCCTTCCAGTTCAGGTAGTACAAATATACCGTCTTCTCTGATCAGAACATCATCAAACCAGATTCTTCCGCCGCCGTATTCCGGTCTTTGTATCATAACAAGATCCCAATGATTGGCCGATTTATTGCCGTTCGGCGCATCTTCATAGCACATACCAGGAGTAAGGTGGAAGGAACCGCAGATCTTCTCATCAAAGAGTGTATCTTTCATTGGATGAAGAATGTATGGATTGACGCCAAGAGCGAATTCTCCGAAGTATCTTGCACCTTCGTCTACGTTAAGAAGTTCATTGATTCTCTTGTTGTCATTTGCCTTTGCATCGACGATCTTACCGTCCTTGACTTCAAAAACTATATTTTCATAAGTGAATCCCTGCTCTTCAGACGGCGTATTGTAGGAGATGATGCCATTCATGGATTCTCTGACAGGTGCTGTATAGACTTCGCCGTCAGGAATGTTTCTAAGGCCGTCGCATTTGACAGCACCGATGTCTTTGATGGAGAATGTCAGGTCTGTTCCCGGTCCTTCGATGTGGACTTTATCTGTTCTGTTCATCAGATCGACAAGTGGGTCCATCGCCTTACTCATCTTCTTGTAATCAAGAGTGCAGACATCGAAGTAGAAGTCTTCGAACTTCTCAAGACTGCTGTTTGCAAGCTGTGCCATGGAGTAATTCGGATATCTGAGAACGACCCATTTTGTCTCATTCACACGGTAGTCAATGGTCGGTCTTGTCAGACTGCTGTAGAGATTCATCTTCTCCGAAGGGACATCTGCCAGCTCCGCCGTGTTGTTGCCTGCTCTGATGGCAATATAAGCCTGCATGCCTTTCATCTGCGCCAGATCAATTTCATCTTTGAACTTGATTTGTTCTTCCGTGCATTCCAGCATGATCTCTCTGGTGATCTGCGCATCTCTGATCTCCGCATAAGGAAGACCGCCTTTCGCGTAAATATTTTTTATCAGCTGACGTGCAAGGTTTTTGCAGCAATCGCCTTCATAGCTGATGAGCACTTTTTCTCCCGGCTGTACATCACAGGAATAATCAACGAGTAAATCTGCCAGTTCTTTGATTCTTGGATCCATAGTTTCGTTCCTCTCTGCTTCTATTAATCTGCTTTATATCTCTACGTGTAATAAATCTGTCTTTTCAATGATTCCGCCGAGTTTCACTTCCATGATTTCCCCAGCCTTCTTTGTGACCTCAGCATTCAGCGTTCCATCCGGCTGCCTGAACACATACTTGTAGGTTCCATCCGCTTCTTTTGCCGCCGTTGCGGTTGCTGCAGCGGCCGTTCCGGAAGCACAGCTGCCCTCAAAGTAAGTGGTGTCCACATCCCGCACGTAAACGACCGGAGACATCAGATCCTTTTCTTCATTGATGAACATGACGCCAAAAGCATCCATATCAGGATCAACCTCCGCATAGATATAGTTCTTGATCTTATCGAAGATCTCGGCATCAGCTTCCACTCCCGGAATCACAATGTGGGATATACCTTCGAAGACAACCATTGGATACTCCCCTTCTAAACCCACAGGCGCAGTATCGATCATCTTAATACCAATGGGAAGGGGCATCTGAACGACAGCGTCTTTTGCTTTCTCATCGACGATGGCCGTCAGCGGATGATTGCAGCCGCTGACATTTACCGTTATTTTTTTCTTGCCTTCACCTGCATCTTCGCCGTCTCCGCAGAACAAAACTCTATAATACGCATAGGATCTTGAGGCATTCCCGCAAAACTCCAGACCGCACATATTCATACCAGGTTCACCCTTACCGAAGTCTTCCAGCGAATAAGCAACCTGCTCACCATACATGACCTCTCTCCAGTCACTGTAAGGCCCAAAATCAATTTCCAGCAATTTTTTAGCGACTTCTGCGTATTCGCTTTTCGGAACAGGTGTCAGGACCATGATGGTCGTATTTCCCGCCGGATCGAAAACAATGAGATCGATTGTTTTTGACATTGGTTCTTCCTCTCTTCGATTTGATGTCATATCGAATAAAACTATTATTCAATATCAATAATACCACAGAATAAAAAATTATGATTTGCTTTTTTTGTGTATGAAGTTTACAATAAACCAGCACGCCCTCATAGTTAAATGGATATAACACATCCCTCCGAAGGATGCGTTGCTGGTTCGATTCCGGCTGGGGGCGCCATATTAGAAACGGGAGACAATCTGTCTCCCGCTTTGTTTTGCAATGATCAATTGTTATATTTGTGCGACGCCTGTTTCACGCGCTGCCTTTGCAACTGCAGCAGCAACAGCTTTTCCAACACCTTCTTCGAAAGCTTTTGGTATGATGTAATCTGCACAGAGTTTATCTTCAGGAATGAATTCCGCCAATGCCTTCGCAGCAGCCATTTTCATCTCCTCATTAATGTCCGATGCTCTGACATCAAAGGTCCCGCGGAAGATTCCGGGGAACGCAAGGACATTGTTTACCTGATTCGGGAAATCGGAACGACCCGTTGCAATGACAGCCGCACCGGCTGCCTTCGCTTCGTCCGGAAAAATCTCAGGCGTCGGATTTGCACAGGCAAAGATAATCGGGTCAGGATTCATTGATCTGATCATTTCCTGTGTTACAAGTCCCGGTGCAGATACGCCGATGAAGATATCGGCACCTTTAAGTGCATCCGCCAGAGTTCCCTGTTTATTCTCTGGATTTGTCACAGCAGCCATTTCTTCTTTGATCCAGTTCATTCCTTCGGATCGTCCATCATAAATGATTCCCTTTCTGTCCGTCATAATAATATTTCTGAATCCAGCGGACAGAAGCAGCTTCGTGATAGAAATAGCGGCAGCACCTGCTCCCGAAGTAACGATTTTGACATCTTCTTTCTTCTTGCCGACGATTTTAAGAGCATTTGTAAGTCCTGCTAATGTAATAACTGCAGTGCCATGCTGATCATCGTGAAAAATAGGAATGTCACATTTCTCTTTCAGTTTTCTCTCTATTTCAAAGCATCTAGGTGCAGAAATGTCTTCCAGATTGATTCCCCCGAAAGAACCGGACACCAGATATACAGTATTGACAATATCGTCTACATCTTTTGACTTTATGCATAGAGGAAAAGCATCCACATCACCAAAGGCTTTGAAAAGAACGCATTTCCCTTCCATGACCGGCATCCCTGCTTCAGGCCCTATATCTCCTAAACCCAGTACTGCTGTTCCATCCGTCACAACAGCACAGAGATTCCATCTTCGCGTCAGATCATAGCTTCTGCTGATGTCATCCCTGATTTCCAGACACGGCTGTGCTACACCAGGTGTGTATGCCAGCGATAAGTCGTCTTCATTCTCGACAGATACAGTAGAGATGACCTCTATTTTGCCATTCCAGCCGTCATGAAGTTTCAAGGATTCTTCTGCATAATTCATTGTATTTCCTCCTTGCGGACTATTATGAAAGAGAGGCTGATGGCCTCTCTTTCGTCTTTGGCGGAAGCGGTGGGATTCGAACCCACGTGCCCCGGAGGACAACCGCATTTCGAGTGCGGCTCGTTATGACCACTTCGATACGCTTCCATTTTTGAACTAATACTACAGCGGGATTAAGTATAACTTAAATCCCGCTGAACTTCAATTACATTTTATTTTTGCAGAATGGTCTATTTTTTTACTTTCTTTGCTCGAGCAAGTGTCTGTTTACCGAACCTTCCGTCCACCTTGAGCTTTTCTGCCTTCTGGAATTTCTTGATCGTATTTATCGTGTGTTTGCCGCAGTCGCCGTCCACAGCGATCTTATAGCCGTACCATTTCAGGAATCTCTGAAGATTCTTGACCTGAGTGCCTTTATCTCCCTTCTTGAAGTATCCGCGTTTCGGTAGTTTCGGGAAAGTGCCTGAATATGTTTTTTTGACAGACGCGGTCGTCTTAGCTGTAGTGGTCGTAGTCTTTGCTGCTGTCCCCGTGGATACATTGCTTCCTGTTGTTGCAAATCCCAGAGTCTTTGTCGTTGATCCTGAAGCAGATACCTTAAACCCATGGGAAGCAGTCACCGTCTTACCAAGAGAGTCTTTCGCTGTGATCACATACGTATATGTGCCCGCGCTGAGGGCCGAGAACTTCATAGCTCCATCCAGCTTGCTGAGCTTATAGGCAGTTGTGCCAGGACTGACTGTCTTTGAATAGACTGCCTTACCACTGCTGTTGACGATTTTCCCCGTAATAGACTTAATGGTGTAATTGGAAACAGCATAGCCTGTCACATCCATGCCCTTGCCAGTTCTGACAGCTGTCGGATAGGAATAGCCGCAGAGTGAAAGGAATGATGTCCCGGTAGCGCTTGCTGATGAGCCACTGTAAGTCTTCCAGTAGTTGGACAGACAGTTCTTGCCTCTGGATGCTGCAGTGCTGACTGTGTTTGCCGGAATCTCGAATGCAAGACAGAATTCAGCAGCCGCGATATAGGCTCCCGCAGCGTTATTCGGTACTTTCTTGAGTGTAGTCCAAACCTGCTGATAACCCTGCAGTTCTGTATTCAGAAATCCCAACTGCATATTGATATCGCCGATAGACTTTTTTGATGACAGGGCTCTGTTGAGAAGATTTGTTTTTCTGCCTGAAGACGTCCACTGGCAGAGTCCATATCCGCCGCTGTCTGTCTTGAAGTTCTGTGATCTTCCGCTGCTCGTCTTATAGCTGCCTTTGCCTTTATTGACAGCATTTGTATATGCGGAATCAGACAGGCCGAATTTCGAGTTGTATGTATTCTGAAGGTTGATTGGACTCATGGCACTTTCCGCATTGATGTTGATCATCACACCACATGCTGCAGCCTTATTCAGTCCCATTGTTTTTGTGAGGTAGTTATAGATTGCAGCCGTATTTGCTGCTGTGCCTGCATAAGAATCTTCGGTAACACTGTCTATGATTTCACCTGTTGTGTCCAGTGCTAAAGCAGAAAGTGACGCATCGCCTGTTTCCTCAGGATCAATGCTTCCTTCCTCCTCCGTGTAGATAGGATCTATTTCCTCTTCGGTCATAAGCGGCTCGATATCGTCGTTTTCCGGTTCTTGTTTGTAAACCGTGATCCATGGGACATCAGCACTGGCATTCAATTCAGCAGAAAGACTGATGCCTTCACCCCAGACAGGCTTCATCGAATAGAAATAGAAATCCGTATCATCGAAATCTTCGACCGCTGTCCATGAAACAGGTATCGCTGTAATCTCATCACTTCCGTCAAGATAAACGCTGAGTGTTTCGGGAAGGCTTACTGTCAGTTCTTCCTCTTCCGGATTGCCTTCATAGTAGTAATCGCTGGTTTCAAGAGGAACAAAACCAGTAATCACACCGCTGACAGAAATCTCTTCCGATTCTTCGGATTCTTCTGCGATGATTTCCTCAGCGTCCTCCACAGTGTCTTCCACAACGCCCTCAACATCCTCTTCCATTTCTGTCATTGCATCCTCAGAGGACTCTGTAGCGCTGTCCGCCGGGTATTCCTCTGCAGAATCTTCTGTGTACTCAACTGTGATATCTTCAGAAGCGCCGGTTTCTTCCTCAACGGCAGAAGAAATCTGCGGAATTAATGTCAATATGAGCATAGCCGATAAGGCAAAGCATATGATATTTTTTCTCATAATACTCCTCCAATGCCAGTCATAAACTAATCCATTCTAATCCCACTCTAATACATAATAATTGTATTAAAAACAGCCCTCATCATCAACGCTCTGAGGGCTATTCGTTTATTAAAATTTGTTTATGTAAACAGCTTGTGTTTACTCTGTGATACGGCACAGTATGCTCTCTCCTACTGGTACAGCATCCTTTCTTCCTGTCAGATAGTCTATGACCGTCGCTCCGATGTTTCCGAAGGTGCTTCCTGTGCCAAAGTCCACTCCTTTCTTCAGCGGTGCGCCGCACATGAGACAGAAGATGTACTCTCTGGTATGGTCAAATCCTGTGTGAATCGGATCATTGCCATGGTCAGCACAGAGAATCAAAATATCATCCTCACGCATAGCAGCCCTGATTTCCGGAAGACGTCGGTCGAACTCTTCAATGGCCCTGCCGTATCCTTCAGGATCTCTTCTATGTCCGTATTTCGAATCAAAATCAACAAGGTTGGTAAAAATCAGACCATTAAAATCTTTATTGAGTGCTTCAATCGTCTTTGTCACACCATCATCGTTGCTTTCTGTATGAACTGCTTCTGTCACACCTTTTCCGTTGAAGATGTCTTTGATCTTTCCGATTGCATAAACGGTCTGTCCGGCATTTGCAATGACATCGAGCATGGTATCTGTTGGTGGAGAAACAGCGTAATCATGCCGGTCTGCGGTACGCACCCGCTTGCCGTCCTCTCCCTTGATATAAGGACGGGCGATCACCCTGCCGCAGGAGTATTCCCCAACAAGCAGCTCACGGGCGATCTCACAGATGCGATACAGCTCTTCCAGAGGCACTACATCAGTGTTCGCGGCAATCTGAAAAACGCTGTCGGCTGAAGTGTACACGATGACTTTGCCCGTCGCCTCATGCTCATCACCCAGTTCTTCGATGATCTCCGTACCGGATGCAACACAGTTCCCAAGATATCCGCGCCCAATGCGTTTTTCGAATTCATCCATCAGTTCCTGCGGAAAACCATTGTGATAGGTCTTGAACGGAACTTTCGTTTCAATTCCGGCGATCTCCCAATGTCCGGTAATGGTATCCTTTCCGGCGGACCGCTCTGCAAGACGTCCATACACACCTTCAGGCGCAGTAACGGCAAGTCTCCCGCCGGCAACATAGCCGGCAGGGCTTTCCGGCCGCTCAATATTCCCCATGCCTAAACACCTCAGGTTCGGAATATCAATCGGATAGTTGTCAAGTATATGTCCGAGTGTATCAACACCGCTGTCACCATATGCCGCAGCATCCGGAAGCGCGCCGACTCCAAGTGAATCTAACACTATGATAGTTGCTCTCATCTCCATCACCTTCTCTTATCTGATTATCAGCAGTCTGCAGTTCAGATAATCTGCTGAAATAAGCTTATACTGAATTCCGTAGTAATCTCCCTGCACAGCAGTCTTAAATCCGGTCTCACCATGAATGTGACCATAGTAAACTTCCCTGACGCCATGATCCTCAAATGCCTGCATGAATCCTGAGAAACCGCCGGGCTTTGATACAGGAGGATAGTGCAGAAATCCTATGATCTCAGGTTTCTCTTCGCTGCAGTCTGCTGCCTTTGCATGGGCGTATTCAAGAGAAGCTCGGAGTCTGAGTATTTCTCTCTTGTACACCCTGTCATCATCCTCTGTGAAGTCATCGTCATCCGGCGTGATCCAGCCGCGGCTTCCGCAGATCCATAGTCCTCCGCCCTTGTCATCATCGACAAAATATCCATCATTCTGAAGAAATGTGATAGAGTCATACATGTTATTCAGTCGGTTGATTCCGGACCACCAGAGATCATGATTTCCTTTGAGCATGACTTTATGGCCGGGCAGTGCATCCACCCAGTCCAGATCGTAAGCAGCGTCTTCCAGTTTAAGACCCCAGGAAATATCTCCTGCCACGATTACCGTATCTTCTTCTGTTACTCTGCTGCACCAGTCTTCTTTGATCTTCTCAGCATGATTCTCCCATCGGTACCCGAATACATCCATCGGTTTATCACTTCCGGGAGCAAAAGAAAGGTGCAGGTCTGCAATTGCAAATATACTCATTTCTGTCGTTCGTCTGTATAATCAGAGACCTTATCAAGGACTCTTCTGATGCTTCTTGTTCTGACTCCAACCAGAGCTTCCAGATCCTTCTGCGCCTGGTCCAGCCTATGTTGTGTATCTTCCAGAACAGTATCGAACTTTTCGAATTCCGTTCTGACTTTCTCCAGCGTATCCCATACTTCACCGGAGCTTTGCTGAAGAGCAAGGGAACGGAACCCTAATTGGAAACTGTTCAATATAGCAGCCATTGTTGTGGGGCCCGCCACACTGACCCTGTATTCTCTCTGCAACAGCTCTACAAGATCGAGCCGCAGCACCTCAGCATAGAGCCCTTCAAAGGGAAGGAACATGATCGCAAACTCAGTCGTATAAGGCGGATAGATATATTTACTTCTGATATCTTTTGCGGACTTGATCACAGCTCTCCGGAGATGATCTGTGGCGCTTAAAATCATGCTTTTGTCGCCTGTATCATAGGCATCCAGAAGCTCCATATAAGCATCTCCCGGAAATTTGGAATCAATAGGCAGATAGACATTGCCTCCGTCTTCAGAAGGGAATCTGACAGCGTATTCTACTCTGGCGCTATCCCCTTTGACCGCAACATTTTCTTCATACTGCTGTGGTGCAAGGATTTCTTCCAGAATTCCGCCAAGCTGGATTTCGCCGACGATTCCTCTTGTCTTGACATTCGTCATCAGACGTTTCAGATCATCGACGCCAGACGACAAATTTCTCATTTCTCCTATATTGCGGTTGATCTGCGCCATGGCCTCATTAAGCTGCTGATTGATCACGGCTCCTGAAGCTCTCTGCGTTTCGCTGACGCGTTCTCCCATACCTGCAATCGAACTACGAAGCAATACGATCAGTATGACAAGAACTGCTATTATGACGACGGCAGATATGATGACTGCTATCAGTACTGCATCCATATGCTATGCCTCCTTTCCCTATCCCCTTTATCATTTACAGCTGATCGTATGTCTTATAAGCGATACCGGCCAGATCTTCGCTGTCGTCCATCTGTGAGTATTCGTTAAAATCCGCATAAAGAACATCCAGTTCCTGCATCTGTTCATTCAGCTTGACTCTCATATGTTTTACTTTATTGTTGATTTCCTTGTACTGGCCGTAGCTGAGTGAGTCCCCTTCCGACTTTCCTTTCAAGGCCAGCTGCATCTGTACATAGCTGTCACAGACACCGCTGAACGTCACAAGACATCTCTCAAAAGCCTTTCTGAGGCTTTGGGTCATCTCATCGTCTTCCGGTATCTCAACCGACTTCGGTGTAATCTTGTTTGCCTTGCTCTTGACTTTTCTCAGCATCGCCACATGTCCGTCATAGTCTTTTTTCTTACGGATGCTCGAAAATCTGGAGTCTTTGACAATACGCATCTCTGCCTCTTTGAACTCCTCCACAGATTCAATATTGAACCTGTTGATCATATTCATCAATTCTGTGCGGTAATCCATTCTTATTTCCCTTCTGTATCTAGTATTTCCCTTACCACTTCGCCTGCAATCAGAAGACCTGCCACAGATGGAACAAAACTGATGCTCCCACCTGTTGATTTCGGTTCTTCTTCTGAATAGAGCACCTTGACACCCTGGATGCCTCGTTTCTTCAGTTCTTTTCTCATAACCTTCGCCAGAGGACAAACCTTCGTCTTTTCAATCGTTGTGATTCGGAAGGCACTGCCGTCCAGTTTATTCCCGGTTCCCATAGAAGAAATCACAGGAACGCCTGCTTCCCGAGCGCGCTCGATAATATTTATCTTAGCAGTTACTGTATCTACAGCATCTACGACATAATCATATGATGCAAAATCGATATCGTCAGGTTCTCCACCAGGCATGAAAAACAGCTCTTTTGCCTCCACCTGGCAATCCGGATCGATATCTTTGATGCGCTGCGCCATGACTTCTGTTTTTGATCTGCCGATTGTTGAATGGAGTGCAGGAATCTGTCTGTTTATGTTGGTGATGTCCACCACATCCTTATCCACGATGGTGAGCGCACCGATGCCAGCTCTTGCCAGGCCCTCACAGACATAACTGCCGACACCGCCTACACCAAAAACAAGCACGCGGCTTTTGCCCAGCTTATCGATTCCCTTTTCTCCGATAATTCTGCTTGTTCTATCGTACTGCTGCTTCATTGTATAATACTGTTTGACTTATTTCACTGCATCACGAGCCGTGCTCCAGCAGATGCTCCCGCTGAAGCCTCTTGACGCCAACCTCCTGGCGATTCTGGCCTGCAGTTTCTGTTTCTCCTCATAGGACATCTCGCAGGAATCTTTTCCTGCCTCTAAGAGTATCTGCGCTGCGATTTGACGGGCCATTTCGCCTTCATCTGGCGTATCCTCAAGATCATTATACGCCTGTTCTATGAGTTCTCCGGCAACCCCTTTGCCTGCCAGTTCTCGAACGATTCGTTCTTTTCCGCGCCCTTTCTCAAAGCTGTATTCGAAGTACAGCTTCGCATAGGCGAGATCATCCAGATAACCATACTCTCGAAGACGATGGATTGCTTCGGCAGATTCCTCCTTCTCATAGCCTTTGCGCAGAAGATAATCCATCACCTCTTTCTCTGTATGAGGTTTTCTGTTCAGATATGATGTTGCTTTTTCCAGAGCGTCCATAATTCCTAAATCAGATATTCATCTCCGGTTGACATGATTTTGCATTTGTCACCGAGCATCAGTTTCAGCTCACACAATGCATCCATGCCAGTGCAGTGTATCGGAATAACCGTCCCGATTTCTTCTGCTGTAATCTCATCGACAACTCTCTGCCTGTCCTCTTTCGTCGCCGCATACAGATGCATTCCCGCTATGAAAGCTGCAACCTTTTCTCCCGGAAACATACTTTTGCCGGCATTCAGAGCGCTGATAACGCCTCTGTGGCTGCATCCGGAGAAAATGTAGAGTCCTTCCGGTTCTCTGATGACCAGGCACTGCTCATGAGACATGTCATCCTGGATCAGTTCACCGCCCTCATAGTAGTAAAAGTAGTCCGTTTCTTTAAACCCTTCAGCGAATGGTATTGTTCCTGTAATCTTTATATTCTCTGTGATTTCAACAGGACCATCCGTAAACAAAAGCTGATCAGCAAGTGCTTTCAGTTCACTGTCACTCCAGGCAATGCTGCAAGGTTCCTTCTCCAGGACACCTCCTCCGCCGAGAGGACCGCCTTCCGTTCCGTAAACGACCCGCAGCGCGTTCCTGTGGATGTATACGGGAGCGTTTGGATTGATATCATGGAACATCGGGAATCCGCCTGTATGATCGTAATGCCCGTGACTTACGACTGCAAAATCAACGGCGCTCAGATCTACACCCATATTTGCTGCATTGACTGCGAACAGATTCGTTGCTCCTGCATCAAAAAGTATTTTCTTTCCCTGGGCTTCAATGTAGATGGAAAGGCCGTGTTCTGCCGTAGTTTTATCTTTATAGGTTTTGTTCTCGATAAGAAATCTGAATTTCATCTGATGCATCTCCTTCCTCTGTTCCGGTGCATATAGCGCAAAAACAGCCATCATCAAGACGGAGATCCCGGAAAGAAACGTCTTTCCTTTTAAGCACGTCTTCTCTTTTCATGATCTGTTCCAGACCAAGACCTGTATACTTGCAGTAGGCTTCCTTACGTGTCCACAACTTGTAAAAACTGCTGCTCCATTCATCATTTGCCGCATAAGCAGCCTCATCTTCTGTAAAACAGCGCGCTGCAATCCTGTCAGCTTTCACACTTCTGGGATACTGTATGTCCAGACCAACATTCCTTTCTGCTTCAATCAGGGCAAAAGTGTCTTCGCTGTGAGATACTGATATGAACACCCTGTTATCTCCTGCATCCTTTTCAGAGCAGCATACAAAGGGTTTGCCACGTTCATTTCTCGTTATAACAGCATCGTCAATGCCCAGGCATTGCCTGATCAGAGCATCTGTCAATTCTTTGCCTTTCAATGCAGGAAAGGCTTTTTTGTAATCTTTGATCACATACAGTTTCATACTCTGAATTATAACATAAAAGGCGTGACAATATAAATGACACGCCTTTTGATGCTAATCTTTCCTGCGTCTGTTATTCCTGCTCTTTCATCCTTGCAAGGATTCTCTGATAGCCGTCAGCTCCGTAAACAAGACACTTGTTGATTCTGCTGATCGTCGCAGTCGACGCTTTCGTGATACCTTCAATTTCATTGTACGTTTTGTTTTCAGAGAGAAGCTTTGCTACCTGCAGTCTCTGCGCAATGGCATGTATCTCATTGATGGTGCAGATATCCTCAAAAAATCTGTAGCAGTCTTCTTCATCCTCCAACAGAAGAACGGCTTTGAACAACTCATCGATATCGTCTCTCTTAAATTTGGACTCATATGCCATAACGACACCTCCTTTTCCCTCATATTGGACTATAGCACTTTCACGTTGTAAAGTCAAGACGAAGGAAAGTATCTGGAAGAGTTTGCACAATTAAAGAACAATCTACTGCAAGAGTTCTTCTGCTTTTTCAAGCTGTTCATCAGCTTCTGTCTTTTCTTTGTCTTCCACCTTAACAGTCGGTTTGATTCCCTTTTGATGTATGACATGTTTGTCCGGTGAAAGATACTGCATGATCGTGAGTTTGAGCGCGGAGCCATCATCCATCTCAATCGTTGTTTGGATGACACCTTTTCCGAAGGATTTTGTGCCTACGATTTCATATCCGTTATCCTTCAGCGCGCCTGCCAGTATTTCCGATGCAGATGCAGAGGATTCATTGATCAGAACCACTGCCGGGATTTTGGTTTTACCGTCATACGCATTATAAGTTTCTGTTTTCCCATTCTTGTCTTCCACATAACATACGACGCCTTCATCGAGCAATTCATCTGCGACTTCAACACTCTGATCTACGAGACCGCCGCCGTTATTCCTCAAATCAAGTATAAGGCCTTTTGCTTTATTCTTTTCTACTGCTTGAAGCGCTTCTTTGAAATCGGCGCCCGTATTGTTCAGGAATGAACTGATCTTGATATAACCAATGGAATTATCAAGCATTTCCCAGGTGACGCTTTGAAGGACGATATCATCACGTACCATCTTAACTTCTTTCTCTTTCCCGTCGTGGAACAGCATCAGTGTCACTTCTGTGCCTTTCTTGCCCCTTATGGCTGCAGCCATCACTTCGGAATTTGTATACGTCTGTCCGTCCACGGTCAGAATCAGATCCCCCTCAACAACACCGGCCTTTTCGGCTGGAGATCCTGCATTGACTTCGAGAACCTGAAAGTTGCCGTCATCGTCTTCTGAAAAAGTAATTCCTACACCAGAGTAGTTGCCTGTTGCCGATGCCATCCATGATTCATAATCTTCTTTGGTCATGTACTCTGAATATGGGTCGCCAAGACCGGACACATACCCTGCATAAGCACCGTCAACGAGATCCTTTTCGTCATATTCATTCAGGTAATACTTATCGATATATCCTTTGATCTCTTTCAGTTTTTCATCACTGGTGATGGCATATCCGGGCGAATACAGAAAAGCTGCGCAGACAGCTCCCATCAGAATCGCTCCTGCAAAAAATACACCTGCCAAAATGAGTATGAAATTTTTCTTTTTGATCTGCATAGTCACCTCAAGCTGATTTCTCAATAATCTCAACGATAAACTGTACCCTCTCCTGTCCTTTCCAGACCTGGTAATTGATGTTTCCTACCACGTCAACCTTTTCATCGCCTTCGAGCAAAGGCTTCATTTCCTGCGCTTTTCTGAACAACACACATTCAGCGTAGGAATACCGCTCATCTTTCTGACCGCGGCTCTCTTTCTGTGCGCAGGCACTGAATCGGGCATGCGTGTGATCGCTTCCCATATAGGCCAGATTGCGAATGTCCACTTTTTTCATCATAAAACGCGGAACAGGATTGCCTTCCCCAAATGGTGCAATCTTTTTAAGCTCTTTTGCCAGCTCAACTGTCACATCTTCCGGCGAAATCTCCATATCGATGCTCACGGTCCTGTTGAGCAAGTGCGGATTCTCTGCAAGAAGAACTTCTACATCCCTGTTCAGAGAATCACGAAGGATTTCAAGATTCCTTTCCTCCATCAGAAAACCGCAAGCCTTACTGTGTCCTCCGAACCTGATAAACAGTTCGCTGTGTCTGTTCAGCAGATCGTATATATCGACGCCGTCGATGCTTCTGCCTGTTCCTTTCAGCAGAGCGGCATCATCATTGCTGCGACCTTTTTCCTCCGATGGAGTCACTATGATAGCAGGCCTGTAGTACTGGTCTTTGATTTTTCCTGCAACAATACCTGCGATGCCTTCGTGAATATCGCCGATACTGAGCAGAATGAAGTCTTCATTACCCTTGATCAACTCATTACATCTTCTGAAAGCATCTTCCTGAATGTTTTTCCGCTGTCTGTTGTAGCCGATCAGTGCATTCACCTTTTCATCAATGATCCTTTCGTCCGTTGTGTTGAACAGTTCAACGGCAGACATTGCCGAAGCCATCCTGCCTGTCGCATTGATATGCGGTACAACAGCAAAAGCAATATTGGTGGATGTCATTTCTTCTATGGAAATCGCCTTTGCCAAACGGGATAATGACACTCTTCGTCCGCTGTTTGCAGTTTCGAGACCATATTTAACAAGTGTCCTGTTCTCATCACGCAAAGGCACGATATCTCCAATGGTTCCAACCGCCACCATATCAAGGGCGTCATTCAGAACCTTGCGCGGCAAGTCCGCTGTCCTCTGCAGTGCCTGAAGAAACTTGAACGCCACACCGCATCCGGCGAGATCCTGACATGGATATGGTTCCTTTCCGTCTTCCAGCATGAATTTCTGCGGCTTTTTGGGATCAATCACGATTCCGTCTGCAATCGTATCTTCAATATTGTGATGATCTGTAACGATGACTTTAAGCCCTTTGGCTGTTGCGTACTTTACTTCTTTCTGTGAGACACATCCGCAATCGACAGTGATGATCAGATCAGCACCTTGTTCAATAATCTTATCAATAGCAGAGATGTTCAAGCCATATCCCTCTTCGAACCTGGATGGAATATAGAAGAACCAGTTGTCTGTCAGTTCGGATACGCCGCAGGCCATAACGGTAGACGCCGTAACGCCATCTGCATCGTAATCACCATAAATGCATATGTGTTCGCCGTTTTTTGCAGCAGATATCAGTAAATCCACTCCCGCTTTCATACTGTCAAGCAGGAATGGATCATAGGTACGTTTCGGCCTTACAGAGAGAAATTCCTCTCTGTCTTCATCACTTAATATGCCGCGTTTATTCAGTATTTCATTAATGATTTCTTCTGTTTTTTTCATGCTCTACAAATAGGAAAAAGGATTCTGCGTCGTTCCGTCTTTGAATACTCTGAAGTCCAGGTGATTGCCGGTGGATGATCCTGTCGTACCAACATAGGCGATGGTCTGACCTTTTGATACTGTCTGGCCTACCGATGCGGCAAATCCTGAACAGTGGTTGTACATGGTAACGAGACCGCCGCCGTGATCGACCTTGATGGAGTTCCCGAATCCGCCGTTCCAACCGACGCTGATGACCTTGCCGTCAGCGCAGGCGACAATGGCTGCTCCACCGTTGGCTGCAACATCGATTCCTCCGTGGAATTCTCTTCCATGGAATGGACAGATTCTCCATCCATAGCCCGAAGAGACGTTTTGCGAACTAGGTACCGGCCACGCGAATGCCCCTCCACCATAGCTGGAAGTGCTGCTGCTGCTCGTCTCTCCGCTTTGTGCGGAAGACGCGAGTCTTGCAGCTTCCGCTGCAGCTTCATTTTCCAGGTCATCCAGCATGGCTGCTGTCTTTTCGTTGTCTTTTGCGATTTTCTGCTTCTCTGCTTCCACCGTTTCCATATTTGCCTGCGCAACCTGTTTGGAATCTTTCAATTCTTTTGAAAGCTTTTCAACTTTATTTTTCTTTTTTTCGATCTTATCATGGGAATCCTGAAGCTCTTCCAGAACATCCTTATCAGATGCATAGATTTTCTGCACAAGATCCATATTGGTCAGAAACTCAGAGAAGCTATTTGAATTCATGAGGACATCCATGAATCCGACAGAACCATTCTTGTACATGGCGCGAAGGCGGATTCCGAGTTCCTCGTTCTGGGCATCCACTTTCTCCTGCGCTTCCTTCAGATCTTTTTTAAGCACTTCAAGCTCACCCTCAGAAGTTTCAATCTGATCATTCAGCTCATAAATCGTCTCTTCCAGAGAGTTGACTTGATTTGAGAGATCTTTTTCTTTTGCCTGTCCTTCTTTCAGCTCTTCCTGTTTTTGATCTATTTCATCTTGCAGTTCCGAAAGCGGCGTCGCATAGACGGCGGTCGACCCAAAAGAAAAGCAAATTGCAAGCATGAATGAAATTATAACTGCTGTTTTCTTCTTCATAACTAAAAACACTACTCTCGTCTGCAACTACGCGTCCAGGAACTTCCTCATGGAAATGATACTTCCGCAGGAACCTATGCTCACGCCGAGCGCCAGGAATATCCACGCGAAATTGTAGATGAGGAATCCCACAGGAACCATCGGCATGGAAAGCATCTGATATGCCTGATCACCGATTAGCTCAACAATCTGGTCGTAAACAAGATATGTGATCGCAAGGGAAATGATTGCGGATATCACACCGATGAGAATTCCTTCAACAAGGAATGGTCCCCTGATGAACCAGTTCGTTGCGCCGACATATTTCATAATACTGATTTCTTCTGCTCTATTGAATACAGTCAGCTTGATCGTATTTGATACAACGATGATGGAAACAATGATAAGGAATATCATAATCACGATCGCTGAAATCTGGATGAATTTCGTTGCTTTGAGGAGCTTATCAACGGTACTTTTATAGTATTTGACGTCCTCAATACCTGAATATCCGGCAGCATGTTCCGCCAATGCATCCGCCTTTTCCAGATCATCGATCATTACCACGACCGAATTCGGCAGAGGGTTATCCTCCAGACTATCGAGCAGATATCCATTCTCTCCCCATCTTGCTTTGAATTCCGCCATGGCTTCTTCTTTTGTCTTGTAGTAGGCGTCGGACACTCCATCCTGCTGTTTCATGTCATCGACCATGGCTTGCGCATCCTCCTCGGTCGTCTTGTCAAGAAGGAATATCTCAATGGAGTCATAATCGCCTTTTACTGTCTCAGCAGCAGCATTGACATTGATAAACAGGATGAAGAACAGACTGAGAATCAGCATCATGCATGTAATCGCAAAAATAGAAATCACAGACATGCTTCTGTTTCTGCCGAACTGGATGAAGGCCTGTTTCACAGTGTAAGCAAATGTTTTCATCAGCGCCTTCCTCCTCTCCTGAATCCCGCCTTGAACGTACCGCGTGAATTCATCGGCATCGTATCGAATGCGCTCGTTGCATCCTCTAACGCCTCTTTGTATCCGTACATTCCGGTTTCATCACGAACAATACGTCCTTTCTCAATCGCAATAACACGTTTCTCCATCTTGTCCACGATATCCTTGGCATGGGTTACCATGAGAATCGTGGTTCCAAGCTGATTGATCTGATTCAGAAGCTGCATGATTTCCCATGCAGTATCAGGGTCCAGATTTCCCGTCGGCTCATCTGCGATGAGAATCTTAGGTCTGTTTACGATCGCCCTTGCAATCGCAACACGCTGCTGCTCCCCGGCAGACAATTCATCCGGGTATTTCTTGGCTTTGTCAGCTATTCCCATCATGGTAAGAACCTGCGGAACCTGCTTCTTGATGGTTTTCTTCGGCTTGTGGATGATTTCCATTGCAAAAGCAACATTCTCATAAACGGTCTTCTTTGGCAAAAGCCTGAAGTCCTGGAATACGATACCGATATTTCTCCTCAGCTTAGGAATGTTTCTTGCGGACATTTTTGTTACATTCTGTCCTCTGACAATAATGGTCCCTCTGTCCGCATCCAGTTCCTTGAGAATCAATTTGACAAAGGTTGATTTGCCGGCTCCGCTTGGACCTACGAGGAATACAAAATCTCCCTCGTTGATTTTAACGGAGACGTCATCCAGACCTATATTGGATTTATAACGTTTTGTAACGTTCTTAAACTCTATCATGTAATAATAAACCTCTAAAGCACACTTCTTACAGCATCGGCAATATCGTCTGCCGTCATCTTGTATTTCGCAAGGAGCTGATCTGGTTTGCCGGACTCTCCGAAAGTATCCAGTTGTCCGACCATCGCCATCTTGCAAGGGCAATTCTTCACGACAACCTGAGCCACTGCATCTCCAAGCCCTCCGATGACCCCGTGTTCTTCAGCCGTTACGATGGCTCCGGTTTCCTGTGCGGCTTTAATGATGATTTCTTCATCAATCGGCTTGATCGTATGGATATCGATCACTCTCACATCGATGCCTTCCCCTGCAAGTGTTTTTGCCGCCTCATAAGCTTCATTCACCATGATTCCTGTTGCGATGATAGAAACATCTTTACCATCACGAATCAGATTGCCCTTACCCAGTGTGATTTCATCTTCTTCATTGTAGAATACAGGCACTGCAGCTCTTCCAACTCTGAAATAGCATGGTCCTTCAATCTCAACGATCTGTCTGAGCAGCTTCTTTGCCGCAACAGCATCTGACGGGTTGACCACCATCATGCCCGGAATGGTTCTCATGAGCGCAATATCCTCGAAAGTCTGATGGCTTGCGCCATCTTCCCCAACAGTGATACCAGCATGAGAAGCGCAGATTTTCACATTCGCACCGGTATACCCGATGGAGTTTCTGATGATTTCAAAGGCTCTGCCAGTGGCGAACATAGCAAAGGTGCTTGCGCAGACGATTTTCCCGCTTAAAGCAAGTCCGGAGGCTACGCCGTACATATTCTGTTCTGCAATACCCATGTTAAAAAATCTGTCTGGATACGCTTTTGCAAACATTCCTGTCTTTGTGGAACCGGAAAGGTCTGCATCCATAACAACCAGATTGTCATATTCCTTACCGAGCTCAACGAGCGCTTCGCCGTAAGCCTGTCTTGTTGCAATTTTATCAGCCATTTTGTCTCTCCTTACTGAAGCGCGGCCTTAGCGGCTTCGAGTTCATCAAGTGCCTGCTTTGTCTGTTCATCGTTCGGAGCTTTCCCATGCCATCCTGCCTGGTCCTCCATAAATGAAACTCCCTTGCCCTTGACTGTTTCCGCAACGATAACGGTTGGTTTGCCTGAACACTGTCTTGCCTTTGCGAAAGCATCCAGTATCTGTTCCATATCGTGTCCGTCGATTTCTATTACATTCCATCCGAAGCTTTCAAATTTGGAGCCGATCGGCATGACTGTCATAACATCATCATTTCTTCCGTCGATCTGCAGTCCGTTGTGGTCAACGATGGCTACAAGATTATCAAGTCCGTAGTGTGATGCTGACATAGCTGCTTCCCAGATGAGTCCTTCCTGAAGCTCACCATCCCCAAGCACTGCATAGACTCTTCCCGGATCATGATCAATCTTGTTCGCAATGGCCATACCGACCGCTGCGCTGAATCCCTGTCCCAGTGATCCTGTTGACATCTCAATGCCTGGAATTTTCATGTTCGGATGGCCCTGGAATTTTGATCCGATTTTACGGAGATTCGTTATGAAATCTTCCATGTCAAAGTATCCTGCGATACCCATGGCTGACAGCTGAGCCGGGCCGGCGTGTCCCTTTGAAAACACACACTTGTCTCTGCCCTTCATAGCAGGGTCCTTAGGATTGATGTTCATCTCATGGAAGTAAAGTGCTGTAACTAAATCAGCAGCAGAAAGGGATCCGCCCGGATGCCCTGAACCTGCATTGTGAAGTGCCTTGATAATGCCCATGCGCACATCAGCAGCAGTCTTTTCCAGTTCTCTTATGCTCATATACCGGTTTCCTCCAAATATTGTTTATTGCTTCGAAAAAATACTCATTATACATCAATATATAGTATACATAAAAAGAACCCTTATGACAATAAGAGTTCCTGAAATTCACAATATCTTTACATTTTTCTCAAACGATTACAAGGCATTGATTGCCGCAGCTACAGCATCGGCGATATCTGCAGAGGTCATTCCGTATTCTCCTATATTTTCTGCAGCGATATCTCCAGCCAGACCATGCAGGAATGCTGCAGCACAGACTCTTTCTATCGGAGCAGCTTCCAAATGTTTCTGCCCGAGCAGTGATGTGATGATACCGCTCAGAACATCCCCGCTGCCTCCCGTTGCCATACCGGGATTGCCAGTCGGGTTCTCATATAGTTCAATTCCATCAGCATCTCCTTCAGCAATCAGCGTCGTCGCCCCTTTCAGGAGTACGATCGAACCTGTCCCTTTCGCCAGTTCCTCTGCTGTTTTTTCTCTCCCCAGTTCTTTGTATGTACCAAGATCAAGTGCATGCAGCATTCTCCCCGCCTCACCCGGATGGGGTGTAAATACTGTGACGCCATCTCTCTTTCTGGCTTCTTCAAATCCATTGTATTTGCAAAGGCAATTGATTCCATCAGCATCCAGAACAAGTGGTCCGCGATAATCATTCAGTACTCTGAACAAAAGCGCCATGGCATCTTCTTCCGTCCCGATTCCGGGACCCATGCAAATGGCATCGTAAATGTTCAGATCCGTTTTGGCGGCTTCTTCTCTGTTGATGCACATCGCTTCCGGAACGGATATCTGAAGAATATTGAAGAGTTCATCCGGAACAGATACTTTCACAAGTCCCGCACCGGAATACAGTGCACCTCTTGCGGAAAGCACTGCAGCCCCAGCCATTCCTTTTGACCCGGCAATCATCAGAACGCGACCGGCCTGGCCTTTATGCATATCGGCAGGTCTGTCTGTGATGACACTCCGGACATATTCTGTTGTAATCTGTTTTTTGTTCATATTACCCTCAATTGGACACTTTTTACCCTCTATCAGACAGACAAGTTTCTTTTAATCCGACATGGCGCGCAGTTTATCAGCTGCCTGCCGGTTTACCCGCATGAGAATTCTGCCTCTGTTTTTTGTGTAAACAGCAAGATCCTCGTGAAGAAACGCTTCATCCTTTGCCTCAATTCTGGCGATATCTCCATCATGGATTTCAAAAGTAATGGGATTGTCATCGATCTGTACGAACAACCCGATCCGTAGCCTGTCATTGGGGCTCACTGCGAAATATTCCGTTTGATCTTTCTCAATCAACCAGTAGATATAACTGCCGTCATAACTGCCGCCGACCACTCTGCCGATTGGGGGAATAAGTTTGGCCATTGATTACCTCATTCTATATTGTACTGCCGCATTACGCATTCAGAAGGCTGTATTCGCCTGTTACTGTATCAAAGAGGATGTGGAATACTTCCTTGTCATCATTCAGACATTCCACGATGAAGAATGGTTTGTAAATCAGTTCATCGCTGATATATTCAATATCCGGTATATTGAGCACCCGTTTTGCCTTCTGGATCTCACCGTAGATTGTACGAGGTGCATCGGCAATGACTTTTTGCTTATCCAGTTTAACCGGTATGAGCATACTCTCGTCCGCATCAGTCATAACGAACTCACCTCTGGACTTAGCCATGGAATACTGTCCTTTCCACATATCGCACATGACCAGAACTTTTTCAGATAAACGCTCCAGTTTCCCGCTGTACTTTACATCGAATTCCATCAGAAGATACGGATAAAACAGAATATCCATCTTCTCAATGGTGAAGTGCTTGCTGCGTTTGTACAGACGCTCAAAAGCGTCCTGCATTTTATATCCGTTTTTCAGACTTTTGATTTCCATATTCCTGCTCCGTAGAAACTGCCTGTCTGTGGCCAATGTGGTTTTCATCATTATAACACAAAATAATACAAAGGCCGGACAAAATGCCCGGCCCCCACAATTTTGCAAATTTCGTCTGTCCGCAGTTTTATACTGGCTGGAATCCTCTTTCTTCCATATAGGATGACTCCTTCAGGAACGTGAGAACGCCATTTGTCTCTGGAGCGATGTCCTTGTAATTGACGGTAGCCAGTCCTGCAGGAATCTTCGTCTTGCATGCTGCTCTCTCTACCAGATCCTGCATTTCCTTTGTCGGCGGCTTGCCGATCAGTGATCCGATGATATAAGCTGCGATGGATACGATAACACCAATGAAGAATGTATGCATTCCAGTTGGGCCAGCAAGTCCCGCTGCTTCCCAGATGATGGAAATGATACATCCGCATACCATGGATGCAACACATCCTGTTGTGTTTCCTCTCTTCCACCAAACCGCTCCTACATAGGACGGCAGGAAGGAAGATCCAAGCGTACTGAATGAGAATACTACGATCTGGAATACTCCAGGAGGCTGAATCAGCGCGATGATAACTGAGATGATACCAACTGCCAGAATACAGATTCTGGATACATTCATCAGTTGCTTATCGCTTGCATCCTTATTGATGTATCTCTGATAGATATCACGTCCGAGCATGGTTCCCATGAGCATGAGCTGTGCATCCGCAGTACTCATGATCGCCGACATGATTGCGACGAGCACGATGGCTGCCAATACGCCAGGCAGAAGCATATATGCCAATGACAGTACAACCATTTCAGGGTCATCGATATTAGGCAGCAGCAGGATTCCCATCAGTCCCATAATATACGGAACGAAGATGAACAGCTGATTCCATACTGTTGCGATGACGACTGTCTGCTTCGCCAGTTTCGGGCTCTCCATTGCCATGTGACGGATGACAACATGAGGAAGTCCCATATAACCGATCAGATATACACCGACTGCACCTGCGACAACACCCCACTGACCCTGGTACATGTTTCCTTTGCCCCACATGCCGGTGAGTGTAGGATCGAGCGCAGTCAACTGCTCATTCAGTCCTGTCAGTCCGCCGACCTGACTCCACGCAAGTACGAAGATCATGACCATGGAGCATACCATAACGATGCCCTGGATGAAGTCCGTCCATGCAACGGCCAGATAACCTCCGGCGAATGTGTAGAATACAATTACACCAGCACCTATGATAATCGCTACCGGAAGCGGTACGCCCAACAGTGCGCACATGGTTTTTCCTGCTGACAGGAACTGTGCCAGAACGTATCCATATACGAAGCAGATGGCGATAACTGCTGCAATCGCACGTGTTGCTTTGCCTGGATAACGTTTTTCAATGTACTCAATCGGGGAAAGACATCCGAGGAAATAAGAGAGTCTTCTCATTCTCTTTCCCAGGATACCTACGTTGAAGATGGCGCCGCCGCCGTCTCCAACTGCATACCAGAGCGTGAAATAACCTTCTCTGTATGTCTGTGCAGGACCGCCCATGAACATATAACCTGACATGGATGTGGTCTGAAGTGTAAGAGCTGTCAGAACAGAACCGATTCTACGTCCGCCCAACAGATAGTCTTCTGAAGTCTTACTGTGTTTCGCCCAGTATACTCCGATACCAATCATACCGATGAGGTAAACGAGCAAAACGACATATTCTGTAACGCCGCCTCCGATCATTGTACCTCACCTCCCTCTTCTACTTTACCGTCCTTCAGTGACGCCTGCCACTCATCGTAAGCTTTTTCCCAGGCTTCTTCTTCCTTATCATGCTTGGCCATGACAAAATACATTATAATTGCAATGACAATGTACGTAACCGGCCAGGAAAGGAATGCGAAGAATACATGGGGTTCAAGTCCAAAAATCATATCCTCCTCCTTTCAAACGGTAAAAGTGAAATAACTAATATGATAATGTGCAATAACAATTCTTTACTCTATTATAGCATTAAACAGGTAGTCTGTAGCTTAATTAAAATATTAACGATGCATATTTGCATTATGCGCAATCTTTACAATAAAAAGGGATCGATGCAAATGCATCGATCCCCTAATGTCATTTCCTAATGCTGTTATCAGTGAGCCCTGATTATACAAGACCCTGTTCCATCATTGCAGCAGCAACCTTTTCGAATCCAGCGATGTTTCCACCCTGAACCAGCAGGTTCTTGTTGCCATAGTACTTCTCAGCAGCAGCAGCACTGTTCTTGTAAATGTTGATCATGATCTGGTGCAGCTGATCATATACATCCTGGTGCTGATATACAGTGTGGCCAGCGTTCTGTCCCATCTCGATGCAGGAGCAAGCAACGCCACCAGCGTTAGCAGCCTTAGCGGAACCAACAGCTGTTTCGTTCTCGATGAGATACTCGAGAGCGTCGTTTGTTGTAGGCATGTTAGCGCCTTCACAGTAGAACTTGCAGCCGCCTTCTACGATCTGCTTAGCATGTTCCATGTGTACGTCGTTCTGCATAGCGCAAGGGATAAACATGTCAACCTTGATGCCTTCGTCCTGCTGTACGCCCCAAGGCTTCTTGCCAGCATAGAACTTAGCGCCAGGGAACTTCTCTGCGTAAGGTGCGCAGATGTTCTTACCGGATGATCTCAGCTCGAGGAGGTATGCAACCTTTTCGTCAGTGCTGATTCCGTCTGGATCGTAGATGTATCCGTCTGGACCTGAAATAGTAACGCACTTAGCGCCGAGGTCTTTCAGCTTCCAAGCAGCACCCCATGCTACGTTACCAAATCCGGAGATACCAACAACCTTATCCTTGAAGTCTTCGCCGTTTGCCTTCAGCATTTCTTCTGCGTACCATACGATACCGAAACCAGTTGCTTCAGCTCTTCCGAGCAGTCCGCCGTATGAAAGGCCCTTACCAGTCAGAGTACCTTCATATCTGTCAACGATTCTCTTGTACTGTCCGAACAGATAACCGATTTCTCTGCCGCCTACACCCAGGTCACCAGCAGGAACGTCAGTGTTAGGACCAATGTGTCTGTACAGCTCAGTCATGAATGCCTGGCAGAATCTCATTACTTCAGCGTCGCTCTTTCCGTTAGGATCAAAGTCTGAACCGCCCTTGCCGCCGCCGATAGGCAGACCAGTCAGGGAGTTCTTGAAGATCTGTTCAAATCCGAGGAACTTGATGATTCCAGGATATACGTTTGGAGCAAATCTCAGGCCGCCTTTGTAAGGTCCGATTGCGCTGTTGAACTGATATCTGTAGCCCTTGTTGACCTGAACTTTACCAGCATCGTCAACCCATACTACTCTGAAAGTAACGCCTCTTTCAGGCTCAACCAGTCTTTCGAGAAGAGCTGCTTCTTCATACTCAGGGTGCTGTTCAACAACAGGCTTGAGTGAAGTCCGTACTTCTTCTACAGTCTGTTGAACTTCTACTTCGCCAGGGTTGTTAGCCTTGCAGTGCTCAATGACTCTTTCTACATAGTTTGACATTTTCAATTTCTCCTTTTTTAAAAATAACTTAAAGTATTTTAATGTCC
>JAFRKJ010000058.1 GCA_017431785.1 Bacillota bacterium
ACCGATCAGGTATACGTTAGCAGCCTTTACCATAGCATCTGCTGCTTCGATGGATCCGATCAGTCCTTTGGTTTCGATCATTCCTAATGCATCATATTTTGCCATTTTTAGTTTCCTCCTGTTTCTGAAAACTGTTTTGTTTTTACGTTTTTATCTGTTATCTAAGTGTTTGATTTACTTAATAAGCTTGAATGTTGTGTCGGATGTGATTGCTAATGCATTTGCTTCTTCTGTATCCACATGGCATTCCAGTGCGTGACCTTCGCCGGCTCTGATCGCGACGTTGCCCAGGACGCCGCATCTTGGTCCGTCGAATTCGATCGAGACGGTCTGGCCATTGGTTACACCATAGGCTTCAGCTTCTGCTGCTGTCATGTGAATATGCCTCTGGGCGACGATGACGCCCTCGGACAGTACGACGGTTCCCTTCGGACCGACCAGTGTCGCTCCAGGAGAACCTGCCAGATCTCCAGACATTCTTGTCGGCGGCTTGATTCCCAATTTGAAGGAATCTCCGAGAAGCAACTCGACCTGTGTCGCTTTACGAATCGGTCCTAATACACGAACCTTCTCTAACGCTCCTTTTGGTCCGACAATCGTAACTGTCTCTTTGCTGGCGAACTGGCCAGGCTGCTTCAGATCCTTGATCTTGGTCAGCTCATATCCTGGCCCGAACAGAACGTCCATATCCGCCTGTGACAGATGTAAATGTCTGTTGGAGATGCCTACCGGAATTGGCTCTACGCCGCAGGCTGCAGGTGCCTGTGCACATGCATTCGGTGCAGCGCTGTTGCCGTAAGTGGAAGCCATCTCTAAGATCTGTTTCAATAAAGCTTCGTAATCCTGTGCCATACTATTCTCCTCTCAAAGCCTTTGTCATTGATTCGATCATTGCATTGAGCTGCTGTGTATCAATTGGCTTTGTCAGATCCGGGCCAACCGGCGGCACATTGACTGGTGCTGCCTGTATTGTAGCGCCCTGATTCTGGATAGCCTGCGGTGATGGAGCACTCAGCACATCGTTTGCTGTGAACGGTGTTCCGCATCCACCGCAGCTTGGGCTGTAGGAAACAAATCCTGAATTGTTTGCTACAGGAGCCGGAGCAGGAGTTACCGGAGTCAGCGTTGGAACTGCTGCCGGAGCTGCCGGTGCTGGTGCAGCTGGTGCGCAAGCGCCGATTCTCTCCAGTTCAGCTGTATGTGTCCATGTAGGATCCTGCTGAATCAGTGTTGTAACGTCCTTGATACCATAAGCGACTCTCTTGATGTTTACCAGGTGCATTGGAGTAACGTTCTCTGATACCGAGCTGCCGCCCCAGGTTCCGCATCCGAGTGTGAATGACGGAGCAAGGCCGGTGCTGGCACCAACGCCACCCATTGTGCTTCCTGTGTTGACAACGATTCTCGAAGCTGGTTTTGCTGAGAATTCCAGAACCATGTTTCTATCCTCTGTATGGATGCTCATGGTGTGTCCGATACCATTCTGCAGCAGATCCTTTGACAGATCACAGGCTTCTCTCCAGTCTTTGACGACATAGAATGCCAGAACACTTGTCAGCTTCTCATAGGAAAGCGGATATCCATCACCTACGCCTCCCTGCGGTCCGAGAAGTACTTTCGTTCCTTCCGGAATGCTGATACCTGCTGCATTTGCAATGACCTGTGGGCTGCGGCCTACGAACTTGGCGTTCATTGCGTGGCCACCGTTCTTGAACAGAAGCTTGCAGACCTTGTCTGTTTCTTCTTCTGACATGAAGTAGCCGCCCTGACGCTTGAATTCAGCGATGACCGCGTCCTTATTGCACTCTTCACATACGACTGACTGTTCTGATGCACAGATCGTGCCGTAGTCGAAGCTCTTGCTTGTGATAATGTTTGTAACAGCTTTCTGAACATTTGCTGTTCTTTCAATGTATGCTGGTGAATTTCCTGCACCAACGCCCAGTGCCGGTTTGCCGGCGCTGTATGCTGCCTTAACCATTCCCGGACCACCTGTTGCGATGATGACCTTAACATTCTTGTGATGCATCAGTTCATCTGTCGCCTGCATGGAAGGCATGCTGCAGCATGCGATCGTGTTTGCCGGTGCTCCTGCCTGTACGGCAGCTTCTGCCATCAGCTGTGCAGCTCTGAGTGTGCACTTTTTAGCTGATGGATGTGGTGAGAAGATGATTGCATTTCTTGCTTTGACTGCAATCATCGCCTTGAAAATCGCTGTGGATGTAGGGTTTGTGGATGGAACGATACCCATAACCAAACCTACAGGCTCAGCAATCTTAATGATTCCTGTCGCCGGGTCTTCTTCGAGGATCCCGGATGTCTTCATGTTCTTGATCGACTGATAGAGTATGGTAGAAGCCAGATGGTTCTTGTATGTCTTGTCGGCAACTTTACCGAAGCCGGTTTCTTCAACTGCCATCTGTGCCAGTTCTACTGCATGTTCTTCAGCGACGCGGACCATATTGACAAGAATCTTATCAATCTGTTCCTCAGAATAAGTGGCGATCTGTTCGGTTGCAATCTGTCCCAGACGCGCCATATCTCTGACTTCCTGTACGGAACGAAGATCATAATCCATGTTGTCCATATGCTATTCCCCCTTGGAAAGTCTAACTACTGTAATGGTTTTTTGTTCTTACTTATTTAAGAACGCTTTGAACTCATCGATGAGTACCTTCTTGTTGGCATTCCTGATTTCTCTGCCGGCGATTCCGAATTCACCATTGAACTCTCTGGCCAGTGATCTTAAGTCAACGACTCTGACTTTCTGGAGCGCTTCCAGCGCTGCATCAACGCCGTACTTTTTGACGGCTGCTTCCAGAGCTTTACGGTCTTTTGGTGGTTCTGGCAGCTCTTCTGCTGCTTTCTGTGCAGGCTTCTCAGGTGCCTTCTCCGGCGCCTTTTCCGGTACCTTCTCTGGTGCCTTTGCTGGTGCCTTCTCAGGTGCCTTTTCCGGTGTCTTCACCGCTGGTTCAGTTGGTGTAGGTTCCGGATCAGGCGTGTCGCCTAATCATCCTCCTCTTCATCGTCGTCCTTGATGTGCTTAACGATGAGACCATCCAGAGTTTCGTGTGGACGAGGGATAACATGTGTGGAGATGATTTCTCCTCCCATTCTCATAACGGCTGCTGCTGCATCTACGGATGCCTTGCAAGCTGCAACGTCACCTGCGATGGTGATCGTTACCAGACCGCCTTTAACGAATGTTCTCTCTACGAGAGTAACCTCTGCTGCCTTCAGCATAGCATCGGCGCTTTCGATTGCAGGTACGAGACCTCTAGTTTCAATAAATCCAAGTGCTTTCATTTTGAATTCTCCTTTTCAATAGAATTACGATTGTTAGTAAGTAGTTTAGTAACGATCAGTATGTGCAGTAAAATACTTTAGCTTTTGTATTTCCGCTGCTGAATATTACCTTGGAGCCCTTCTGTATGAACAGGCAGTCTCCAGGATATGCTGTGTGTGGTACACCGTCTACTGTGACGGTCATGTTGCCTTCTACGACATAGTAGATTTCCTGTGGTTCTACATCCCAGTTGAATGTGCACTGATCTACTGTCATAAATCCGGCATTCATAGCGCTGTCTACGTCTGCGCCGATCAGTTCCTGATACTGCACCTTGCCGTTGTCAGCAGGGTTTTCCAGTTCCAGAACTTCCATTTTGATTCCGCCGCCGCGAACGAGCTTGAAACCATTTGCGTTTTCAGCCGTATACGGGGCTGCTTCTGCGGGAGCCGGAGCTTCGAAACAATCATTCAGAAGTCCCTGTTCCGTCATTTTTTTCAGAGCATTGTATATCATCTCAGTGCTCAGTTCGTCGCCTCCTGCCGGTGCGGCTGCCGGAGCTGGCGTCGGTGCCGGTATGCAGGCAGAATACGTCGCAACTGCAGTCGGTGCTGCTGCACAGTCTGTTACTTCCAGACCATTGTACTTGATTGCGTCGCGCGCTGCCGGTGTCACGATGGTGTTTTCATCGATACATACCGACTTGCAACCCTGAGCGATGAGATCCTTTATGCTCTTCTCTGTGAGTAAGGTTTTCATCGGTCTTTCACATCCTTTCATCAACCAAACTTTGATTTCTTAGCTTACAGTAATGACTCAATCAATCTATCTGAAGGTGATGGAATCACCTCAACATTGACAAGCAGTCCCTTTTCCTTTGCAATCGCCACACCGGCGTCTGCACCTGACTGCACTGCGGCAACCTCACCGGTAAATGTGAAGTATGCCTTGCCGCCGATTCCGTTGCCCAGGCGAAGTTCGATTGCTTCGACCTCACCTGCCTTCAGGCATTCATCGGCAGCGATGATCATGGATGCCAGTGAGAATGATTCCATGATTCCTACCGCTTCCATGTGATCCGGCATGGTCGCACATGTGATTGCAGGGAATACTGAATCGCTGACATTCGGAATAACTATGGAATCAACATAGTATTCCTCAGCAAGCTCCTCACCGAGTCTTACAGATGTCTGGACCGCGGCCACGTCTCCGGTCACGATCGTGATGTATTTGCCTGGGCAGGAAGTGGTAGAGGATACGATTTCAACTTCGGAAACCTTAACCATCTGGTCCGCTACATAGATGCCCCGGGCAATACTGGTGAATTCGACCATTCCTATCGCTCTTTGCATTTTATACCCTCCTTATGGCAATATACTTATCTGTAACTTCTGTAACCTGTCCCGGAATGCTGGCGTGTATTGGTGCGCCCAGTGCCTTCTCTGGGATCTGTCCTATCATCTGTCCGACACTGACGTTCTCTCCGACACTGACGATCGGGGTGCACGGTGCGCCTACATGCTGGCTCAGAGGGATCTTCACCTCTGCAGGTGCAACTGTCTGTGTCGTAACAGGTGCAGGTTTATCAAATGCCTTCAGTCCAAGCCTTGCTATCAGCCGCTTGCTCGGCACCAGTCTGAAGGATCTTGAAATACGTGCTTTGTACTGTTTCTCTTTATCCGGCTGATACTTGATCTTCTCTGCCATCATCTCATTACGCAGTCTCAGATTGTTCAGACGCGGATGCAGATTTGCCGGACATGAGAAATATTCACAAAGGTTACACTGGCAGCAAAGCTGTGCCATCGTCTTTCCCTGAACATCATCCAGTCCGTAGTTCGTGATACGCATTGTCTTGTGCGGCTCCATATCGTGTCCGATCAGGAATCTTGGGCACAGATCCGTACACATACGGCACTGTTCACATGTCGCCCGGTTGACTTTGCGGGCCTGATCCAATGTGCATGATTTTTTACGGATCAGCGGATGATTCTTCTTCAGGATAACGTATCCTTTGTTCTTCTTGACGACGGAACCGTTCCTGTCTTCCAACAGCGGACCCATCATCGGGCCTCCATCGATGATTTCATATTCTGAGAAATCTTCGATGCCTGACTGTTTCAGAACATCCATAACCGGCGTTCCGACAGGGACCTTGAAGGTCTTCCTCTCAGGAATATCTCCTGCCAGGGTCACCCATGTTTCTGTTACCGACTGTCCCTGGGAAGCAAGGTATACATTCATTGCTGTTTCTGCATTCAATACGACGCATCCGCACATGATCGGAATACCTGTTTCCGGAACTGTCCTGCCGGTCAGCTCATAGACGAGAACCTGTTCGTCTCCGGCCGGATAGATGTCAGGCAGAATGCCTACAGACACATAGTCACCCAAGCCGAGCCGTGCAATGGTGTCTTCCAGAATCTGAATGACATCACCGTGCTTGCCTTTGATTCCTATAATTGCCTTTTTCGCATTGACCTGACGGCCTGCCATTTCGAAGCCGCGGATGATTTCCTCAGGGTACATAGCCATGATCTGCTGGTCGACCCTGAGCAGCGGTTCACATTCCGCTCCATTGAGAAGAATATATTCCGCCTCTGCGTTCAGTTTTACGTGGGTCGGGAATCCGGCGCCGCCGGCTCCGATGATTCCTGCGTCCCTTACCTGATCTAGCAAATTCATCTTTTCCTCTCCTACTTGTTAAAACTCGCAATCTTCATCAATGATGCCCACGACCGCGGCATCTGTCGGGATCGCGTCATCACCTGCCATTCTTCTTGCTGACGAACCAAGAGCGACCAGAACGCGTTCGCCAACACCGGCGCCAACGGTATCGACTGCTACTACACGCTGGCCCTCATCTCTGCCGCCGATGACTTCGACGAGCATCAATTTGTATCCATTCAGCAGGTCAGTCTTTCTTGTTGACCAAATGTTGTCTACTACTCTCGCTGTAAGCATTTCCTTTATTCACCCTTCTTTCGTCTTTCCTCCGCGTCCTCTTTGATTGCCTTGATGGCAGCCTCGACTGACGCGGTGTCTCCGAATATTGCTAACATTATCATATTCTGCGGACAGCTGCCGCGAATATCTTCTACGGTAACGCCGACTGTCTTTTCGGCGATATCGGACGCCACGACCATCTCGATCAGTTTCCCCTGGACGAGCCCTACTGCATCAATGTTCTCGGGTCTCTGATCCTTTGGGGAGCCTTTTCGATGCATCAGGATATCGATCGTTCCTTTCGATGGCGTCTTTATGATCCTGAAATCCATGGCGCTCCTTTCTCTTCTTGACTATAAATTAATACATTTCTTCCTGTTTACAACTGAGTGCGATGCCCAGCGGTGTTACGAACATCGGATTCTTCGGTTTGTACACCGGAATCCCCAGCCTCTTTTCGAGAGCCTTTTCAATACCGGTCAGACAGGCTGTACCTCCTACCAGGCAGATGGAATCGACATCGTGTCCCTCGATCTGCCGCCGTATGATCGTCGCGCATTTGTCGATCACAGGTCCCATAACCGGGAAGATTTCCCTATGATTCTTTACGTCGCGCTTGTAGAGTTCTGCCTCTTCATACGGCATCTTGTACGCACCGGCCAACACAAGTGAGAAATGGGTTCCTCCGGTCGGTTCATCGGCAATGTAGACGACTTCGCCATCTTTGAAGATGGAAATACCTGTCGTGCCGCCTCCGATGTCTACCACTGCGCCATTTTCCAGTTTCAGAACCTGGTTGGCAGCGGTCGGTTCATCAAGAACATTGCTGACCTCGAAACCTGCGCCCCGGACGACGTTCGCAACGGCGCCGCCATCGACATTTTCAGTTCCCGGCGGAATCGCTGCTGCTGCGTAGATCAGTTCATCCACACCAAGGGCTTCTTCCAGTTTCTCTTTCATTTCTCTGACCATGTGGATCGCGCCGACATAATCCACGACCATGCCGTCCCGCACCATTGTGGCGTACTTGTATGCACCTGCAACCGGTTCGAAGTTCTCATCCAGTACCACGACTACCACGCAGGCGGTACCAAGGTCCACGCCGACGTAATAAATCGGATCTTTTTTCTTCGAACGAATCGGATGTTCGACTACACGCTCAAACTTCTCTACCAGTGTGTCACAGTAATCAAAGTTTATGCTTTTCTCTGACATCCTTCTCCTCCGAACGCTGCGCATATCATCTGATTCAGCTGATTAATGATCTGGCAGACACGCTCAGGAATCTCTTTGTTGGTGCAGCGTACTTCCATGAGAACGACCAGGAACTCATGCAATGCGCATCTCAGTTCATGCAAATGCAGTATTTCCTTGCCTTTCGCCATCTGAAGATGGAAACTGGTGATTTCAAAACAATCTTCCAGTTCGCAGGAGAAATTCTCACCATTGATACCACTGCACGGTGTGCACGCCAGTGCCGGGAAGCTGCGTCCTTCTTCGTTCATCGCTTTGATGTCGTTGAAGTTTTCTCCCAATTCCAGCACCTTCTGTGCCATCACCGGATCCTGATCGATGATATCGCTGGCCGTCTGCAAAAACAATGCACCTGTCGATCTTAAGGATGCCTCCAGACGTTTTTTGTTGAGAAGATCAGGGATTCCTCCGTTTGCCGATCTGTTCTGATTGTACTGGCCGACTACAACGCCGTCGCCAACCTGCATTGCCTCCCCATCAGCAGAATAAACGCTGATGTGACGATCCTGCAGGAACTGTCTGGCTCCCGGTGTCAGTCTGGTACCCGTATCAAGCTTATAGCTCGTGAACGGTGTTCCCTTGTAAATCGTTCTCAAATCTTCTTCAGTAATATACTTCATTGATCTTTGTCCCTTTCAATCATGAACTCACGTAAATGATTTTTTAGTTCTTTGATTCCCGTATTCTCTGTCAGGCTGACTGGGAAATACGGTGGCTCTACTCCAATCATTTTTAACTGCTTTTCGCAGATTGCCCTGTTCTCCGGTTTCAGATCGGCCTTCATGATGACGCCAGTCACCGGGCACCGGAAAACTCTGGCAAATCCTGGAGAATATATTTCGGTAACATTGCTCTGATCCACCAGGATCAGGATGTGCCCCGCATTGTTTTGTGCCGCAGATATGAGGTGCTTGTACATCCATGGGTTCTCAAGGTACGACCCAGGGACATCAATGGTGTACTTTCCAAAAATCATATCCTGCGTTTTTCTAAGTGGACCGTGGTAATCGTTGATGGCGTTGACCAAAGAGGTTTTGCCCGACTTGCCTGCGCCAATTACCATTATCTTTCGCCTCATGTCTTCGTCACCGTCACTGTCGTAAAGTCCATCAGATCGTGCAATGTCTGCGTAACCGCAGTCAGTGCCGTCTCTACACTGTCTACATCCCCTGCGATAACGACGGAACCGGTGAAACGGTCGAGAAAACCGATTTCCACCTGTGCTGCCTTTGTCGCAATATCCGCAGCAATGATCGCTGTTTCATAGGGCGACAGTGTGAGTATTCCGATGGCGCCCAGATCGTCGATTCCGAGGCGTTCGTAGATATCCCCAACCGGTGCAGCGATGACATGCGCAATTGTCACCTGTTTGCCGGGTACCGACTCTTCGATGACACGATTCAGTTGTTGCTTTCCATCTTCAAGAAATCCCATCCTGCATCCTCTGTCTTATCGCTAATGCCTGATTACGGATACCGGCAGATCATACTTCTTGATCCACCCTTCGATACGGTCCAGATCTTCCTGTTCCAGCTTCACCTCGTCGGTGATCGCGTATTCCATATCCAGCTGGCCGTACTTGTTTACGCCCATCTTGTGATATGGCAACAGGTCGATTCCCTTGAAATTTTTGAGATCCTTAAACGGAAGCAAAAATTCCATGGTATTTTCGATTTCTTCCTGACTGTCATTGACGCCCTTTAACATCGGCATACGAATCTGGACATTGTGTCTGTTTTCAAGCAGAGTCGCCAGATTGTCAAGAATAATCTCATTGCGCACTCCGGTCAGTTCGCTGTGGCGATCTGAATCGAAATGCTTGATATCAAACAGGAAGAGATCCACAAACTCGGCCAGTTTCAGAATGGTTTCCTTCTTACAGTAGCCGCAAGTCTCAATTGCGGTATTGATTCCTTCCTGTTTTGCTGCCTGCAGCAGTGAAAGTGCAGCCTCTGGCTGGGCAGTGCATTCACCGCCGCCCAGCGTTACGCCGCCTCCTGAAACGTCATAGAATCCACGGTCTTCTTTAACGATATCCATCAGTTCGGATATGGTCTTCTGTTCTCCGCAGATTTCCAGCGCGTTATAGAGACAGGCGTCTTCACAGGCTTTGCATCCTACACAGTCGATGCTGCGGTCCACGAAGTGTCCGTCGGGACCCATCTGATGGATTCCGACAGGACAAACCGGAACGCATGCTCCACAGGAGACGCAAACGTCACGTTTGAACATTACCTGTGTCTTACGCTGCAAGCCTTCTGGGTTAGCGCACCATTTGCATCTCAACGGACAGCCCTTAAAGAATACCAGTGTCCTGACACCCGGGCCGTCATGCATATTATATTTTTGAATATTGAATATGACCGCTTTACGTTCGATCAAATCTCCATTCTTGTTGCTCATGTCACGCCTTCCCTGCAATATTTCTAGTTAAAACTTAGTCAGCATTGTACGGCTGATGATTTCATCCTGTACATCCTTGCACAGTTCAGTGAAGAATGCGGAGTAACCTGCAACACGTACAACCAGATCTCTGTAGCTGTCCGGATCCTTCTGAGCAGCCAGCATATCTTCATTGTTGACATAGTTGAACTGCATTTCGCCGTTACCGAACATACTAGCTGTTCTCAGCAGTGTGATGATACCCTGCTCGCCTTCTGGTGTATCCAGAATACCAGGCATCAGCTTGAAGTTATGAACAAGACCGATGTTCATATCGTCGTTCGCCATCTTGGATACGGACTTGATAATCGCTGTAGGACCCTTGTAGTCTGCACCCTGTGTCGGTGAAATACCATCGGACAGCGGAGTCCATGCCTTACGTCCGTTAGCAGATGCTCCAGTCAGCTGACCAAACGGTGTGTTGTTTGAGATGGACAGTGTACCGTGGGACAGTCTGGAGTACAGTGTCTTGTACTTCTTGTGTTCATGCTCTGTGAAGTCGATGATATCGTTGCAGAAGAAGTCTGCATAGTCATCGTCGTTACCATACTTCGGAGCTGCCAGGCAGTCTTTCTGTACCTGTTCATATCCGACGAAGTCAGCCTTCAGTGCTTCGTTGAGCTGATCCAGCGTGTACTTCTTGTCATCGAATACCAGCTTCTTGATTGCTGCCATGGAGTCAGCATAGGTAGCCAGACCTGACCATACAACACCAGGTCCGAAGTTGTACATCGCGCCGCCGGCTTCTACGCCGCGGCCATTTTCCATACAGCCTTCGAACATGATGGACATGAGTGGCTTCGGTGCCAGTTCCTTATGAACTCTCTGTGAGATGACTGTCATTACGGATGTCCACTTGGTCATGTAGGCAATGGTGGCCTTAACTGCTGCGTCGAATTCTTCGAAGGTCTTGTAGTTGCAGAGGTCTCCCAGATCCGGTGTAACCTGCTTGCCATACCAGAGCGGAACACCGTGGTTCAGTGTCAGCTCGATGGCGATCGGCCACTGTGTATATGAAGTGGATGTCCACTGATACAGTCTGCCGGCCTTCTGCGGTTCTACGCATCCCATCAGGCAGTAGTCTCTGGCGTCTTCTACGTCGATACCCTTCGCGAGCATCATCTTGATATGTGTATCGTCGAAGTGGCATGCTGGGAATCCCATTCCTGCTCTTACTACATCAACGATCTTTTCCATGTATTTCTGCGGTGACTTGTTATGGATACGGCATGCCAGTGACGGCTGATAGATCTTAGTGAATCTTACTGCATCCATCAGCAGGTATGTCAGGTCATTTGTAGCATCCTCGCCCTTACGAGTAACGCCGCCTACGCACATGTTTACGAATGGCTGATATCCTGCGAAGAACTTTGATGCGCCTTCGCTGGTTACCCACATCATCTCGGACATCTTGATCAGCATGCAGCTTGCCAGCTCGAATGCCTGATACTGTGTCATTCTGCCGGATTCAATGTCCGCCTTATAGAACGGATACATGTACTGGTCAACACGACCGATGGACATGCCAGTCTGGTTCTCTTCTACCGGAAGCAGTGACTCGATCGTCCATACGGACTGGATTGCTTCCCAGAAGTTTTCAGGCTTTCTTGCCGGTACCTTCAGGTTGACTTCTGAGATTCTCATCAGTTCCTGCTTACGTACCGGGTCAGTGCACTGTGCTGCCAGCTGTGCAGCATATTCTGACATTCTTCTGGCGTAGATCATAACGCCTTCTGTCGTATCGATTACGCCTTTGTAGAAGTAGATCTTGTCAATATCTTCAGGGTTTGCATAATCCAGCTCAGCCAGATGTGCTTTTGCTTCATTCTGGATGTCCTGCATACCCTTCTTCATAAGGATGACATCATATCCAGGGTTGGAGTCGCCGCCGCCGTTCTCTGCGTGGTAGGAACAGTCTGATACATAAGATTCACCTGACAGTTCCCAGCCGCCGCATTCTCTGTACTGATCATAGCAGTGCTCTGCAACTGACTTGCCTCTCCAGAACGGAATCAGCTCATCCCTGATGTATTTCTTATCTTCTTCGGAAATAAAGAATGGATCCTGCGGTCTTGTTGCGATCGTCTCCAGTTCATCTTCCATCCACTCCCACGCAATATCCGGGGAGAACGCTCCTACACGAGGACCGCCTGTCGGGTTACCTACGATCAGTTCGTTGTCCTGAATGATCAAAGGTGCTGTTTCGCAGCAACGTCTGAACGCTTTTGCTCTCAGGATGATCTTCGGCATACCCGGATGTTCCTTCGTAACTTCCGTGACTGCTCTCGCACGATATGTGGAGATGGACGGAACCTGCTTACGGTAGTTGTCCTTCAGTGCCAGGATACGAGGAGTAGGTCCATCCGGCTGCCAGCCTGGATCTGTCGGAGCAACGGATGCTGCCGGAGCAGCAGGCTGTGCTGCTGGTGCTGGTGCTGCCGGAGCAGCTGCTTCGCGCTGTGCGATGTTGCTTGTCACACCTTCAAACATTCTCTTGAGTGCATCTCTTTCCTCAGGAGACATGTCTTTCGTGGCGGCTGCCAGCTTTTCTGAAAATTCACGAATATCCAATGTTCTACCTCCCTTTCTTATAGGTTAATTATTCTCATTTATCATTCAATCCGTCGATTTTGTTGATAATATCTCTCAATACCTGCTGCACGCTCTTGACGTCGTCCGCGTAGTGCAGCTGTTCAACCGTCTTCGACGGGCTGTCTGTCAATCCAGTCCGTCCGAACATCTGGGTATCTACTGTCTGCATATCCCTGATGCCGAAACCGACTTTTCTCACATAGATCAGATTTCCCGGTGATACATTATCTGATGTAATACCATATCCTGCTGTACCGCTGCCTAATGTCATGGCCGGTGTCAGGTTCGTAGTAGCACCCATGCTGCCGAACGTTGCCGGCGTATTCACCAGAACTCTGCCGACAGGCTTCTTGAGTGCGAAATCACGTACTACATTTTCCGCTTTGGAATGGATCACCAGTGTATGCCCTTGCTTCAAGGTCAAAAGCAATTCGATGCATTTCTCACAGGCTGTCATCCAGTTCTCTTCAACGAAGTACGCCATTACCGGACCGAGCTTCACATGTGTGTACGGATTTCTCGTCGATGCATACTTCTCTTCAGAGATCAACAGTACGGTTCCTTCCGGTACGCTGAATCCTGCCTTCTGCGCCAGCTTTTCAGCCGGGATGCCAATCAATGCCTCATTAGCACTGCCATCAGAATGGAATATGATGGAGGCCAGCTTCTTTGATTCTTCACTGCTCATGAACCATGTATGGTTGCGGCGAAACTCTTCCTTGACTGCATCCGCAATGGGAGCATCTACGACAACTGTCTGCTCCGCGGCAGGAAGTACTCCATTATCAAAGGTCTTGCTTGCAATGATATCTTTGACTGCCTGCTGGATGTCAGCGGTTCTTTCGATAAAGACAGGACCATTTCCTGCTCCGCCGTAGATCAGCGGTTTGTTGGAATCCTGCGCCGCCTTGAGCATCCCCGGAACGCCTGTATTCAGAATCATGGCTGTGTGCTCATGGTTCATGAGTTCGATCGTACCGCTGGATGTTACTGTGTGCATGTAGCACACGGCTCCTTCAGGCATTCCCGCCGCTTCACCTGCTGCGATCATGATGTCCAGTGCTCTGCCAATAGTCTCCTTCGCTCTCGGGTGAGGAGAGAATACAATGGCGTTGCCCGACTTAATCGCGATCAGTGTCTTGTAGATCGTTGTCGATACAGGACTTGTTGCCGGACAGAGTGCTGCGATCACACCCATCGGAACTCCGATATCAACGATCCCTTTCTGCGGATCATCGCTGATCACACCTACGTAGCGTTTGCCCCGCAGCTGCTCTCTAAGATATGTGCAGACAAAATGGTTCTTGGCGTATTTGTCCTTCCAGTTACCGAAATCAGTCTCATCAGCAGACAGAACCGCTAGTTCCTCAATATGAGGCTGTACTGCATCTGCCATCGCTTCGACATATGTGTCCAGTTCCTCCTGAGGCATAAGCGCCAGCCACTGCTGAGCATGGTATGCATTCTCTGCCAGAATACGCGCTTCCTGGATGGAGAGAAGATCGTTATCTATGATATTCATTTGTAATCACTCCCTCCGCCTGCATCTATCTTAATATGGTAATAACTTATCTAAAGTGTAACGCTCGATGATCTTTTCGATGTCCGGATGCGGTGTAGCAATGACAACAGAACTGTAGACTTCTGTTCCCATTTCTGCGACTGCCTTAACGCCCGCTTCTACTGCAGACTTGCATGCGCCAACGTCACCTCTTACCAGTACTGAAATATATCCGGATGCAGTGTTCTCATATCCGATCAGTTCAACTTCTGCTGCCTTGACCATAGCGTCCGCTGCCTGACAGATGAAGACCAGTCCGAATGTTTCGATCATTCCTAACGCTCTTCCGCTTCTTGCGCTTGCCATCTTCATTCATTCCTTTCTTAATAGATATCCACGTCGTGACAGGATACAATATCGCCAACTTCCGGAATTGGCCTAGGGATAACGTTCTGTGCTGTCAGCGTTCCGATTGCTGCCGCTGCTTTTGCGCCTGCTTCGACAGAAGCCTTACAAGCTGCAACATCGCCGGTTACGATGATTGTAACGAGCGTAGATCCGATGTTCTCGTAGGATACGAGTTCAACCTCTGCTGCCTTGAGCATCTTGTCGCATGCTTCTACCGCCGGAACCATTCCGATGGTCTCGATGAATCCAACAGCCTCTTTACCATAAAATCTCGGCATTTGACATAACTCCTTTCTATATGTTGCTTCGTTTGGATTGGATAAACTATTTACCTTAATAAATATATAGTTATAGTTATTGTAATTTTACAAGTTACTCTTAGAGTAATGTCAAGCAATGAATTCATGCTCCCGCCTATCATCACGACCTGGTGCTACACCCGATTCCCTGAAACCGTTTTATTGTAAGGGTTGTGCTCCCTTTTTGTTTAGAACAGCCATTTTTTAAAAGTTAATTTTTAACTGGGTATGATTCCCAATTCCCGCACAAACATTCCCCTAAGGGGAATTCTTCACGCAATTCAGTTGGTCAAAACTGTTTGACGGATGCACAATTTTGAGGTATTGTGATTAGAGCATTGTTTGTTATCATCATATCGATAGATTGTTAATTATATATCAATCTTTGTGTATCAATCATCAGAAAGGAGGCTTGACGGTATGGATACCAATCAGGGAAACAGACCTGGTTCCGGACAGATGAGAATCGTCCAGGAACTGGTAGCCGGAAAAGAAATCACCCTGGCGCACATCATTGGCGGTCCCCTTCCAATCGTTTACCAGAAGTTAGGCCTGAATCCTGATATTGACTACCGGACTTCTGCAATCGGGATCATGAACCTGACTCCACCGGAATCTGCAGTCATTGCTTCCGATATCGCTGTCAAAAGCGGCAATGTATATCTGGGCTTCGCGGATCGTTTCAGCGGTACGCTGATTATCACCGGGGAGATTGCAGAGGTCACCACTGCGATTGAAGAAATCGTGAACTATTTTCAGAACACGCTGGGCTATGTTGTCTGCCCAATCACGAAAAGATAACGCCATATTCATTTATATCTTGATTGACCAGGCAATTTCACGAGGAAATTGCCTTTGCTATCCTTATAGGCATTTCAGGAGGAATCATCCGTGAGCTACAAAGCCGGTGCGAAAGATACAACTGAAAATCAGGCGGCAATTAAGGCGCTCATCAACGAGGCCATGCAGTATGCGCAGGGCGGACAGATCAGAATCATCTCCCCTCTGGTCTCCGGCAAAGAGATCACGCTGGCCCATGTCATTGGCACCTCTGATTACAGTGTCTATAAACACCTGGGACTAGACATCGGTTTCCACGCCGGTGAAGACCCTACCGGCAAGTCCATTGGGATTCTCCACATGCATCCGGCGGAATCCGTTGTCATTGCAGCGGACATCGCTGCCAAATGGGGGGATATCAACATCGGATTTATGGATCGCTTCAGCGGTTCTATGATTATCACGGGCTCCCGTGCTGAGGTCGACAGCGCCATTGAAGAGAACTGCAGATACTTCGGGGAAACGCTGGGATACACCGTCTGCCCGATTTCCCACGAATAAGGAGTCTGTTCTATGCGAAAACTGTTTCTCTGCGGCCGTTCAGAGGCCGGAAAAACATCCCTGACCCAGGCGCTCAAAGGCGAGCAGGTCCACTACCAGAAAACACAGTACGTCAAGACCTGGGACATCACCATTGATACGCCGGGAGAATACGCTGAGACGAAAACCCTCGCGATGGCTCTGGGCATTTTTTCATTTGACTCCGATGTTGTCGGACTGCTATGCGGCGCGGATGAACCCTACAATCTCTTCGACCCGGCCATCGTCGGTGTTGTCAACCGTCCTATGATCGGCATCATCACCAAGATCGACGAGCCGAACGCGAATGTGCCGATGGTCCGGAGGTGGCTGGAGGAAGCCGGTTGCGAACGGATCTTCCCTGTAGACAGTGTCACCGGGCGCGGCATCGACGAACTGAGAGATTATCTATTGGAAGAAAAGCAGCCTTTGGATCTGGACCGCGTCATGGAAAACCAGCGCAAAGGCCTGAAAGATTGGGCGTAATAATATAATATGGAACCTACTTTATTCTCAATTGGCAAGGCTGCAGACATCTGCAGCGTCTCTACAAGAACACTCCGTTTTTATGAGCAGAATGGTCTCGTGATGCCTGATCGCGTAGATGAGGAGAACAGGTATCGCTACTACAGCTATGAGACTTTACTTCGCGTGCAAACGATTCGGTATCTTCTGGATGAAGGCTTCCCTCTCGAAGAAATCAAGGAGATGCTCTACAAGTACGATCTTGATACGATGAAACAGCATTTCAATACCCGCATCAAAGAAACAGAGATGGAGCTGCGGTACCTCAGACAAAGGCTGGCCAGCCTGAATGCCTGGCACTCTTTGCTCACAGAAGGCGATTATGTCCTTAAGCATAATGAGCAGTCAGTCCATACAAAATACCTTCCTGTTCACAACTGTTTCTTCTTCCGGCATCAGCCTAAGAATGAAGAGGAACAGACAACAGCTTATATCGAAACCACCTATTATTCAGAATGCAAACGGCGCGGCAATGATATGGTGGATATTGGCGGTTCAATCAATGTTCACTATGCATCTTTTGAGGATCGGATCCACGCCACTGTCCGTGAGATGACGCTTCTGCAGACCATGTACCCTGACTCCGACAGTTATGATAACGCTTTGACATTCGGTGGATTCTTATCGGCTGCCTGCTACCATATTGGGGACAGAAGCAACATCAAGACTACCTATCAGAAAATCATTGACTGGTGCGACACACACCATTTCGCGCTCCGCGGAGATTCCTTTGAACGTCATGTGCTGGACGGCTATTCTGTCAGCGACAAAAATCAATTCGTTACAGAAATACTCCTGCCATTTGCGGACGAAGAGACCGTCATCGAAGCACAAAACTGGTAAATAATTATTCTTGACTTTGTCGCGGCGTCAAAGGTTATTCTATCGTTGAACTAGTTATTCCCGCACAAAAAGGAGTCTCTTATGTTGATCGCATATCTTCTTTTGGCCGCATGCATCGCCGCGAATCTATTATCCTGTTCGCTGCTGACTGCATCCGACGGGTTCACAAAGCCTGTTCAATCTGCGTCCGGAATCTTTCTGGCGATTCTGAACTATTTCCTGTTATCAAAGGCAATCCTGACCATCGATCTCAGCATCGCGTACGCGATCTGGGTTGCCGTTGGAATCATTGTTTCATCTTTGATCTCAGTGTTCTATTTTAAGCAGCATCTTTCGAAGACCGGGGTTGTCTGTATCGGTCTGATTGCTTTTGGGTTAGTGTTCATCCACTTGTTCGGTACGATGTGATTGGGAAGGAGGAAAATCAAAATGAGTAAAAAAAGAGCTTATATCTACTTCGCTTTATGCATCTTCTTCGAACAGTTGGGGAATCTGGCAATCAGCTATACAGACGGGTTTTCGAAACTTCTGCCCAGCATTCTGTGCGTTCTGTTTTACGGAATCTGCTATTTCTTCTTCGCCAAGAGTCTGAAGGTCATCAATCTGGCGGTCGGTTTCGCAGTATGGTCAGGCGTCTCCATTATTGTCGTTGCCTGCATTTCTGTAATCTTGCTGCATTCCAACTTGAATTGGGCGGATTTTGTCGGTATGGGAATCATTCTGATCGGCATTATTGGGATGAATGTGAAAGGCGAAGCCTAATTAATGAAAAAAACGTTTCTGTTGACGGAAAGGATTGTAGAGGTGAATTACCATAATTCACCTTTTTTAATGTTTTTATCCTTTGTTAAAAAGTTAGCAGTATCAAGGTTTTACAGAAATTATGGTACTATCTTGCGGATTTGAATTCACTATTCGCAGTTGCAAACCTTCACGTAACGGCACGATTTTGGCGCCTAAAAGAGAAAAAACGCATTGACCTTGACCTTGCGTCAAGGTTATAATCAACACAAGTTATTATCTATGAATATACATTGTGAAATAAGAGGTGAATCTATGGAAAATGTACAAAACGCTTCTGCATTAGCAGCAGCTAAAACTGCCAGAGATAAAGCCTTCTGGAAAAAGGGTCTGTTCATCGCCATTTTTTCAGGCTTCCTCTACGGTGGTTACACATCCTTCATGACAGAAGGTATGATGCACGGCGTATGGAACGACATCTACGCAGATGTTCCGACCGGCGTTGCGGCTGGCGTTTCCGCTTTCTTCATCGTCTACACAGTCAGCGCCATCGGCGCAGCCTGCGTTGACCTTGGATCCGCAATCTGGTCACTGTTCTATGGCGGTTGCATCGGCAGACTGGGCGACTTCAAGAGAACGCTCTCAACAAAGCCTGGTAAGATTCTGATCATCGCTGCAATCATCGGTGGTCCGCTGGCTTCAACAGCTTATGTAATTGGTCTGCAGATGGCTGGTTCCATCATCGTACCGATCGCGGCACTGAACGCTGCAATCGGCGCAATCATCGGCCACTTCGCCTTCAAGCAGAAGACGACAAAGGGCATGGTTGTTGGTATCATTATCTGCTTCGCTGCAGCAACATTGATTGGTTCGTCTTCCATGACGGATCTGAACTTCTCCGGCGGCGCAGCTCTGGGTTGTCTGGCAGCATTCATCGCAGCGATCGGTTGGGGTGTTGAAGGTGCTGTTGGCGGCTACGCATGCTGCATGGTAGATACTGAAATCGCTATCATCATCCGTCAGTGCACATCCGGACTGGTAAACGCTATCATTCTGGTATCCATCCTTTCCATCATGGGTGGCGACGGAATCGGAACCGGCTTCCATGTATTGACTGCTTGTCTGACTGACATGCCTTCCTACTGGATGCTGTTCGTAGCAGGTGTATTCTCATCCTGGTCCTTCAAGTTCTGGTACAAGGGTGCTGCAATGTGCGGTGCAGCTCTCGGTATGGGCTGCAACGGTGCTTATGCATTCTGGGGTCCGTTCTGGTGCATGATCGTCTGCGGATTTATCTTCGGACACGATGGATTCGTTCTTCCGGCTGTTGGCTGGATCGGTGCACTGGTCATGGTTGCTGGTATCCTGATTCTGGCGATTTCCCAGAACAAGGCCACAATGCAGCAGGAATAGGAGGTGTATAGATATGAGACCATTATTCCAGGAAGTATTGCATCTGTACACAGACGGTAAAGAAAGAAGCCGTCAGATGGTGCAGGATGAGCTGAGAGATGTTTATGGCAACTTCAAAGCTTTCAAGGATCATCAGATGGACGAAGCGCTTCATACCGCAATGTCCAACGGTCTGATTGCAGAAAGCCATTGGGAGCTGGATGAAAACGGCAAACTGGTTATGTTCTACCAGTCCGATCAGGACATGATTGATCTGATCAACAGCTACATCAAATAAAAACTACAGCTTATGCTAAGAGGAGACCGAAAGGTCTCCTCTTTTATTATTATATTTGATTGATTGCTTTTGTATTATATGTTCCGGAGTTATCTGCTCACCCCAATGCGCACCTCCGTCACATACATATCGGAGTTGTTCGTCGTCCAGCAATCTGTAACATACCGTTCCCAACTGTCCTCTGCCAACTTATAGCCGTGATTGGCCGCATACTGCTCTATTTTTTCATAGGCTTCACGAAGCGTGTCATGCGATCCGATATGATAACAGGAAAGCATCATTTCTCCGCCCATCTGTATCTGGTGTTCCGGTTTACTTGGAAAGATCAGCTTCTGCATGATTCTCATCTTTTCACAAGTTCCGTTGAGCCTGTCTCTCCAAGATGGATATGTGATATTCACAGGTCCTGTGATTTCGTTCTTAATAGATTCCAGATAATCGGTCCACTCCAGATTGATGACGGCCTCCCGGTCGTCCGCGATAAAAACCTGATCCATAAAACCGTATTCCTGAGGTTCTATGAACTTGACGGACACTTCCCGTACATCATTTTCAATGACGGTCTGCGCCTCTACCAGCAGTTCATACCAATCGCTGACCGACGTCAGTTTCACATTTACAGCCATTTGCTCATCCTGGAGTTCGTTGATTTTCACCAGGAATCCCCGCTCCATCTCGCGGTATTCTTCGCTGTTCAACAGACCTCTCATTTCCTCCAGCTTGAACCCCATCTGCTTATAATATTTCACGATGGTCAGATCAAGCAGACTGTTTCTCGAATAATACCGATAGTGATTCGACGGTGATACTTTGTCTGGGCTGATGATTCCGATTTCATCATAAAACCGCAGCGCTTTTTTCGATACGTTGCACAGTTTGCTGACTTCTCCAATAGAGTAGAATTCCTTGTTCTCTGATTCTATCTTTGCCATGATTGTTCTGCCTCTGCCTTATGTGCTACTGCTTTTGCGCCTCTTCTGCTTCTTTCAGAGTGTTAAATCCGTAGAAACTTACGAGTGTCTTCTGAATCTCCATCACAGAATTCTCCATGCGTTTGACATCACGCAAAACCAATTCCAACGTGCCTTCAGAATAGGTTTTGTATTCGCCGACGCTGTAATCTCTAATGGACGTGTCAAGATTGCTTTCTTCTGCCGGTCTGCCAGCTCTGGCAAGCGCCGGGTACTCAGTTGCGTACTTCTGATACCCTACCAGCTGCAGGCTCACGATTTGCGCAATTAACTGTGCTTTCGTCTCCGTAAGCATAGGCAGTCGGTCTCTGAGATTTGCATTATAATAATCCGGATCTGTGAATTCCATCATGTATCCGTATTTTTCCGTAATAAGATTGCGTCCGATCATACCTGCCGCAATCAGATCGTTTCGATAGCTCTCTAAAGTATCCGGCTGAAAAATGCAGTGCTGGCTGTACCGGTTTGCATAGAACGTATCGTACTGATCCTGACAGGCGGCTCTGCCGCCCATATTCTGTGTCTTCTGAAACATCTCCCACTCACGATTGATGATATCGTTGACAATCGCGTCTTTGGGCGTATTGGATCTGATGATGCTCATGCCTCTCTCCTTTTGATCTGAGTTTCAGTCCGCGTACTAATCAGCGTCTGCCATAACATGGAGGCTGCTGATCTGCGGATCAATGATTCCCGCCATAATCGACGGCAAGTGATTCTGGAGGAATGGATCCCTTGTATTGCTGAAGCCCTGCCTGTTGAGCTCGTCTGCTGTGAACGCGCAGATCGATTCAATCAGTGCTTGTCTCTGTGTTGCTGTTTCTGTGCCGCTTCCCAATGCAATCAGCTGGGAAAGCTCAGCAGCCGGTTTTGCGCAAAGGCTGAACGTCTGCATTCCGCGGAAGGCCCATTTATAAAACGGCATGTACTTCCTCTCGAGCAGATACAGCATGCTCACCGCTGCCCTCACAAACTCCGCCGTGGCCAAATATGCAGCATTCAGGTCTCCCCTATTGATGCAGCGAGGCACGTTATACTGTCCGCTCTGAGCCATTACCGCAGCCCTGGCGGCTATTTTCTTTCGCAGAACATCCTGTGGATAAAACCCTTGGAGCGCGCTCCTGATTCTGGTGAATTCTCCCTCCGGATCAGAAAAAACTTCGCCGTTGGTTGCAATCGAAAGAAACCGTTCCGGTATCCTCAGCCACTCCAGATTAGTGTGTGGAATATCTGTACAGTTCGTATATCGTGCATAAAACCGGTCGATTGGAATCACACCGATCCTGCCTGCGCCCTCTGCCGTATTCTGGCGGGTATAGCCCATATAATGATTCGGCAGAGCATTGTATGCGGCCTGCAGATCATCGCCAATCGCTCTCGCGGTGTCTCTGGTGATCCACACGCAAAAGCCTGGCCCGAAATCATGATCTTGGGAAATCTGATCGTCATATCCGTAGCATTCTGATCCTTCTCCCACCAGACCGAAGGCCATCTGGTTTGCATACTGCGGGAATTGACCGCGCAGCGTGTCAGCATATTCGCCATAATAGGCTTTTGCAAGCTCCATTCCTTTCATTACTTGCCCTCTACCGTTTTAAGATTTCGTTCCATCATCTCATAAAAAGCATTCTTGCCGTAGTCTCGTTCGATCAGTTCCATTGCCTTTCTGAAATACGGTGCAGCCTGATCGGGTTTCTGCCAGTAATAGTACAGATTTCCAAGCGCTGCAGTCGCTGCAGCATAGTGAGGATCTCTGCCCTCTGTTTCAATCTCATAGATGGTTGTAGCTGCTTCCAATGTTGCCTTTGCATCTTCATATTTACCAAGACGTGTCTGTACTTCGCCGAGGTTGACAAGACTCGTCGCCATTTCAAGTTTATATTGCGGCATCCCTACGATGATCTCAAGAGACCGCAGAGCAGCTTTCTCTGCTTCTGCGTAGTTATCCATCTCACGATACAGGGCGCTGATGTTGTTGCATAACGCTGCCATACGGTAATCTGATCCGAATCCGCGGTATGCTAAAATTGATTCCGCCGTGCGGAACATCTGGAGCGCGGTCTCATGCTCCCCAGCTACCATCACGATGTTTGCTCCATTCTGCAGGGCAACTGCGAAATTCTCTGATGTTTCCTCGCCCATATTCTTGAGCAGCTGCAGCACCTTCTGGGACAGTTTGATCGCCTCATCGATATTCCCTGCTGCCCTGTAATAACCAGCCAGTTCGTTGCTGACTGCCACAATTGCTGCTGTATCGTTCTCTGTGCGCGCTGTCGTCAGACTGTCGATCATAAACTTCTCGATCGCGCCTGTATCGTGCTGCGCAAAGTATCCATCGAGTTTCTGATAAAAGTCATTGATATTCATTACTGATTCCTCACATACGTCCTGTTAACATCTATCCTGTTTATACTGTCGCGCCCCTGCACGGTTTCATCTGCTGGGACGCAGCAAGCACTTCTGCCTTTTGCAGGGAGTCCTGTCCAAAAAAGCTGACGAATACTTCGAAAATATCCCTGATGTAATCCGGATTCAGCCGTATATCGCGCAGGATCATCTGCAGCGTAGTATCTGAACGGAATACCAGTTCGCTCGTAATGTAGACCTCAATTGGCACAACATTTTCCATTGGATCGAATGCGCGGCCTAGGCTTGCCAGCGCAGGATATTCTGCGGCGAATTTGTTCTGCGAATTCATCATCAGAGGAACGATCTGTTCTATCAGGGATTTCACCATAGGATCAGCCGGAAGATTTGCCTGGTCTTTCATATAGGCGTATTTCTCAGCCATAAAGTTCCTGTTTGTGTGCGTTGCCACAGTAAGATCTCCCCGGTAAAGTCCGAGTGTATCAGAGTTCATGGCGCTGTGCTGGCTGTAGCGAACCTGATAAAAAGATTCGAACTCCGCTTCATCGAGGCGGTTCCCCTCTGCCTCGCGCATCTCCTGCATCATATTCCACTCCAGCTCTACGACCTCATAGATGATTCCATCCCGAAGGCAATCCTCTCTGATGAATTCCCGCTGGTGTTCCAGTGTAATGTCTGTTCTTCTCGCCATGGTAACCCTCCCGTGGTTGTCAGTAAACTACCTGACACTTATACATAGTTATTCTATCATAAAAAAGTCCCGGAATAAATCCAGGACTTTCATGTTATTTCAAAATAATTGTTTCGTTAAAAAATCTCAGCTATCATACATCCTGCCGAACCGCCGCCGTTCTGCTCGATGCACTCCAGATCAGGTGTGATGAGCGTCATCTTTGATTCAAGAAAATCTATCTGATCTTTGGTTAAACTATTATATGCGGTAAGTGACATATTTATTTCATGAACCGCATCAGCTCTTCCACCTGCGCTCGTTTCTCATACAGAACACATCCGCCGGTGTGATCATCTTCAAGAAGACTGCCCTCTCGCAATTCATGGAACAATCTTGACTGCATCGCCTCTTTCAGCGAGGTATCCCTTACATTAATATCTGAATATGGTGAAAACGGGCATGGCTCGGCTCCGCCGTGGGAATTGATGTGGAATAATCCACGGCCTGCAGCAATACATCCTCCCGACGCCTTTTCATCTCCCGGAAATGATACATAAACCATATCCTGGAGTTCCTGCCGCAATCTGATGATTTCGGAATCCAGATATGAACGTTCTTGATCAGTTGGCGCAAGATGCGCATCCTCTTCTGCCGTTGGCACATATTCAATGTAGACTACCAGTTTGCATCCCAACTCTGCCAGTTCCCCGAGAAACGCATCCGATGATACCTCTCTGACGTTTTCTGTCGTCACTGTAATAGATGCTCCGAAAATCATGTTCTTTTCACGGAAGGAACGCATATTCCCCAGAAGAAGATCGTAAATGCCTTCTCCCCTTCTGGCATCAGTTATTTCCCTTCCTCCTTCTATGCTGATCACAGGAACAAGGTTCCGGCACCGGTCAAACATACTGAAGTACTCTTCGTCGATATAAGTGCCGTTCGTAAATATCGGAAACAAAATGTCCGGATGTTCTGAAGCCGCTCTGATAATATCTCTTCTCAGCAGAGGCTCTCCGCCGACGAGCATAATAAAACTGATGCCCAGTTCCTCCGCTTCCCGGAAGATGGAATCCCATTCTCCTGCAGTCAGCTGTGCCACCGGTGTCTCATCACTGGTCGAGTGTATTCCTCTGGCATAACAACCGGCGCAGTGCAGATTGCAGCTGCTCGTGATACTGGCAATGAGAAGCGGCGGTATATGTTCTCCGGCTTTCTCTGCTTCTTTCCGGACAAGGGATGCCTTCCGGCTTGCAGCTGCAAACTTCAGAAGATATGCCGTTTCTCTCGGATTCTTCGCAGTTGCTTTGAGAGAATCTGAGATGACACGCTCAACACCTTTTGTCATATATGCCTGAATATCAAACGGTTTATTATTCATACTGTTGTGACTGGATACTCTATTCATGTTTTTCATTATACTATAATTGTGAAATGATGTCCCCATTGCTTCTGATGGAATTATCAGAACAATCGGTGCCACCCGTAAAACGGGTGGTTCGAACCGGGGCTATAAGCCCCTGACACTGACCCGCGCCTAAAGACGCGGGTTTCACTTCGTTCAAGCCTCAGTGTCTTTGTCTCTTTGGCAAGCCCCTAAAGGGGCTCTCTAACTAAATGGATCTTCATACTCTTTCACACTCAACTTATCTTTCGCTATATCGTGCTTTTCCTGCTCTCTGATATATTTCCTGATCGTTTCTTCGTTGAGTCCTACTGTACTTACATAATATCCTTCTGCCCAAAAGT
>JAFRKJ010000059.1 GCA_017431785.1 Bacillota bacterium
TTAAATCGCTTCCTGATTCCGAGAATCCCTTGAACCGAGTTAATGAGGTGCATGCCAGGCTGAAAAACTTCCTGTATGCTCACAACAGCTTTGACCGAGAGAGTTTGCCGGGATATCTGAATTTATTCAGTTTTGCAATGAATCCGCCATCAGACTATCTGGAGAAAGTTGAGCTGCTACTCGAAAAGGCTTTTAAAACTCGAAAAACATTAAAATACAGGCAGTTTTACAACGTGAAAGAATACTGATTAAGACCACTGTGCAAGTGAGGATTTTAAGATTTTTGAAGAAAACAATCGTTCCAACAGATTTGAGAACATTGAGAATGAATGCGAGTCCGACAATATTACACTCAAACAAGTGTTTCCGGAGTGATTGCGACGATGCAGCGGAAACAGTGCGGCGATGGGACTGTCTTGTCTTTTCAAATGTACTGTGTTATATTTGAAGCAGCCAATCCGGCAAAACACAAAGGAGGTTCATACAAATGGCAAAAAAAGTCTTGCTTCTCTGCGGTGATTTTACCGAAGATTACGAAACCATGGTCCCGTTCCAGGCTCTCGGTGTTCTGGGCTATCAGGTCGATGCGGTCTGCCCGGACAAGAAGGCTGGCGAGACAGTAGCCACTGCTGTTCATGATTTTCTGGGTGAGCAGACCTACACCGAGCTTCGCGGACACAACTTTGCCCTGACGGCAGATTTTGACGCAGTAAAGACTGAGGACTATGCGGGCCTGTTCATCACCGGCGGCCGTGCCCCCGAGTATATCCGTCTGAACGCCCGCGTGCTGGAGATTGTAAAAGAGTTCTTTGCCGCAAACAAACCCGTTGCGGCCATCTGCCACGGCCCGCAGGTCCTGGCGGCTGCCGGTGTGCTCGCCGGCTATAAAGCCACAGCCTATCCCGCTGTTGGCCCTGATGTCACATTAGCCGGAGGCACCTTTGTCCCGGTGAATGCTGACGAGGCGGTAGTAGATCGCAATCTGGTCACCGCCCCTGCATGGCCAGGCGACACGGCCATTGTCCGCGAGTTTGCCAAACTGATGGGTGCGAAGATAGAGATCTGATTTTTCTCATGCAAAAATAAAGTATCTACAGCAAGATAAATGCCGCTGCTGCTCTCAAGGATTCTATGAACAGACAACAGCCTGCACAGGATATGTTTTCCGCCGCGGGCTGTTGCTTTTCTAAACGCGTCAATAGAATGATGTATTTTCGACTGTTGACGTGTTGCCAGCTTTTTTTGAAAACTGCCTTAAGGGGAGTACCACTCAATAATCGTGGTACTCCCCTTTCAGCTATGGAAATCTAATTTGAAAGCTCAGAGGCTACGGGCAGCTACGTTGCCGGTAGCGATTGCGTTAGCAATATTTAATGGCAGCGCACAGTCACCTACGCAAATAGCCTGTACATTCAGGCCTTCCGACAGCTCCGTATTGGGAAGCATATCGAGTGCCTCAATAACCGTATCGCAGGCGTATTCGTACGGTACGCCGGATTCTGCTGTGAAGGAAACAAAACCATCGCCGACCCCGGTAATTGTCGCATTCGGGAACAGACGTGCGCCATTGGCATAGAATGTTGGCTCGACAAATTCCTTCATGTTGACAGAATGCCCTTTTTCGAACTCTTCTTTAGCCGAAGGAGTGACAATCGTGACTTTCTTTCCCTGGTTCATCAAATAGAGGGCTGTGTCAACCGCCTGTGCATTGCTGCCGAGAATAACGACGTTATCTCCGATTCCTCCACCCAGAACATCGTCAATAGAGATTACTTTCGTTGCTCCAGTCGTTTTGAAACCAAGGCTGTCTCTCTTGCCGCCAACAGCAAGAATGACTGCATCCGGCGCTTCTTTCTCAATAAGGTCTTTCGTAACTGTCTTATTCAGATTCACCTTTACGCCCGCGAGCTCTACCTGACGTTTGAGATAATTGCGGAAGAGTCCAAGATTCTCATGGGGACCTTTCACGGCCTCAGCAAAACCGAGGAGTCCGCCGAGAGTGTCTTTCTTCTCGTAAAGCGTGACATCGTGCCCGCGGATGGCGGCAATCCTCGCAGCCTCAAGGCCGGCAGGACCACCGCCGATTACCATGACCTTTTTCTTCGTCTCTGCAGGCAGCGGATCAAAGCCTTCGGGCATGACTTCGCTGTATGCACGGAAGTTGGAAGCGTTCACACGGCAGTGTTCAAGGTTGCAGTTGTCAGCGGGAGTGTCATAGAAGCAATGCAGACAACGAGTGCAAGGGGCTATTTCGTCCAGACGGTTCTCGCGCATTTTGTTGACATATTCCGGATCGACGCAGAAAGGCCTGTTCATGACGAGGAAATCGACCTTGCCTTCTTCAATGGCCTGATTGAACAGATCCGGAGCCTGTGCAGGATCGTTATATGTCGCGCAGCCAACAGGAATGCTCACGGCAGCCTTGACTTTGGCTGCAATGTCCAGGTTCAGACCAACACCGGAGTTGTTTCCGCGAACCAGGCCCTGGAAGTGCTTGTCAAAATCAATGCGCTTGCCATAGCCGTTGAAGCCTTCAAAGCCACGGCAGGCAAAGTACAGATCTCCAGCGAACTGTGCGATGTGCTGGCCGCAGGGTCCTATACGGACATGCAGGCTGTCGGCACCGGCTGCCTCCATCTTCTTTGCAATTTCAATGGTTTCCTCAATGGTGCAGTACTGATCGTTATTGCCCAAATCCCTATCATTCTCTTCAACACCGTTAATCAGGACCTGGACGATAAAGTCTTTTCCGCACTCCTTCTTCAGCCCGCTGACTACTTCTTCAGCAAACTTGCAGCGGCTGTCGATTGTCTGAGGACCGTATTCATCGGTACGGTTGTTACGTGCTCTGGAGAAGAAGGATTGGCCAAGGTTATTTGCGGCGAAGTTCAGTTCAAAAGCATCAAAACCGTTTTCCTGAAGTTTCTTGCCGATTCCGATAATGTCCTGAATCCACTGTTTAATGGTTGCGGTGTCATAGTTGCCCAGGAAGGGTTCGGTAAAGTCCAGCGGCCCGATCGGGGCGCCCATGGTATCAAATTGATAGCCGATTGTAGCGCCAGCAGCATGCAGGGTATCCACCAGACCCTTCACATCATATTCTTCCAAAGGTCCCTTGAACGGACCGCCGCTGGTGACTTCCCAAATGTCCGCGAAATCTTCGATCCAGATCATCTGAACTCCGCCGTCAGCCATCCGTTTGTAATAATTGATGTATTCATCCGGATTTCTGCGGAGGAAGGCAAGCTGAAATGCCGCGGATTTGACCATACGATGGTTAAACGTGTGCCCGCCAAGCTTCCAGTCAGAGAAGAGCGCAGTCTTGGACAGATCTTCGCTGGAATTGCTGTGAAAGTCAGTATACTGGGGGTTAATGACAGCAGCACCGTCAACCGCTTCCGGGATCACAACTCCAAGAGCCTGAGCACGGCATGCATTGACACCGTCACGGATAGCCGTGCTGGAAAGAGTTGCACCAGAAATACCATCAATGTCTGCCGTCGTACCAGCTTCAACAATCCTCTTGCAGTAGTCTTTCACTGCCAGTTCCATCTTGACGAAGTAGTCATCTTCGGAGGTTTCCAGCACCTCGTAGCTGACATCGGTGATAGCGCTTTCTGAGAATGTGCAGGACACCTTGATTTTGGCGAATTCTGTGGCTTGCTCGCTGGAATAAGTACCGGGGATATAGAGCTTACTGTCCGAGCCTTCTGCAAAAGCGACTCCGGCTGTGCTTGTCAGGCCGAGCGCTCCTACGCTCACCGCTCCTGCGGCAAGGCCCTTGATAAAATCTCTGCGGCTTACATTACCCATTTTTTTCTCTCCTTTCGAAACTTCGATCTGCAGTCGTGACATGGGAACTATGTTATTATTGTAGCAGATTGACGATTGACTTCAATCTCCGTTCAGTAGAATTTCAAACTTGTATTTTCTACAAAATGTAGTAAGATGAAGGCAGGCAGATGATGATGAGGAGGGATCTTATATGAAATCGACTTTTTCGATTATAACGGAAAAAGTCTGCGAATTACTTAATGTGAAGCCTTTTCTTCTTCAATCTGTTTCCAGAGATGCGGTATACGGGATCTGGATTGATCCTTCCGCGGCTCAGAGGGATTCCTATATCTGCTCATTTGTATTCTCGGGGTTGAATCAGGAGGAGAATTTTGCGCAAATACATGTCGCAGATGAAAACAGCGTTTCCAAAATGAGAGATGAAGCTTTGACCTCAGGAGTCTCTCTTTTGATTCTGCCGGATACAACTGGCAGAAATGAGATACTGTCTGCTGTCAGTCAGGCCTTTGCATTTTATGAGGAGTGGTACAACAATTTGTTGCAGTTAATCAGAGATGGAGGCGACTGGTTTGAACTGCTGGATGAAGGTCATCGTGTCCTTCAGAATCCTTCAATTTTATATGACCGCAGCATGCGAGTTCTAGCCTATACACGAAACGACGGAACAGACGATGAGATCTGGGAAGATACGACCCGTTCAGGGACGGCAAGAGTCGGCAGTGCATCCGAGGCAGACGAGTTGTGGAGGTATGTTTCTAAGCTGGATGAAAACACCGAACCGTTTCAGCATACCGGAGAAGGAATGTCAAATCCATTTTTTAACTGCAATATCACGCTTCACGGGAAGCGGTGCGGTATGGTTACGGTTGTGGAGTACCGGCACTCCCTTTCTTCAGGAGATATCGACCTGTTAAAGGTGTTTTCCGATCTGCTCTCGTTAAAATTCAGTGAGGCTGGTAACCTTTCTCAGGAGGCTGCCAACGGTCAGTTTGTTCAGGATCTGATCGCAGGAGCCATTGAATCGAATGAACGTCTGAATACCAGGCTAATTGCGGTTCAATGGAATCACGCCCGTTATTATCATTTTCTTCTCTTTGTTTCTCCTCTGTCGTATGTCAGTGACGGGCAGTGGCGGCAGTACTTTGAAGATCTGTCGCGCTACGACATGAACGGAATCGGCTGTGTTTTGTTCAGAGACAGAAATGCCATCTGTTACCTTTTGAGCACACAGAAAGAGGAAATCATTCCGTCTGTCAGAAAGATGATTGAATCGTATTGCACATCACATCATATGCGCTGCGGAATAAGCAATGCTTACGAAGATCTGCTCGATACGCCTCATTTCTTATCCCAGGCTATCGCTTCCTTGCGTCTGAAGCCTGATATGCTGGTGTTTTTTGAGGAAGTACGGTTTCTGAGACTGGTGGATCAGCTGAAGGCTGCCGACTATCCGGAAGACCTGTTGCATACAGCTATTATGAAGCTCAAGGATATTGACGTGGAATCCGGAACCGATTACCTGCCGACTCTATCTTCCTTTGTTCAAAACGGAATGAATCAGACTGATACGGCAAAAGCGCTTGATATTCATCGGACGACCTTAATTTATAGGCTGAGACGGATATCTGAATACACGAACCTTGATCTGAACGACCATAAGAGTCTGCTTCACGCGGCCATTTCTCTGGAAATGCTTAAAGACTAGGCACCTCTTTTAATATTTATAGGATATGGAGATTGGGGGTGTTCTCTTTGGACAAAACGATCATCATCATGATGGGCCTGCAGGGCAGTGGAAAAAGCGAGTACTGCCGGCAATTCCTCCCATCATATGTCCGTGTTAATCTGGATACGCTGCGAACTCGCAACAATGAGCGCAGGCTTCTTGAAGAATGCTTTGATACCGGGAAGTCCTTTGTTGTGGACAATACCAATCCGTCAAGATCAGATCGGGAGCGCTACATCACGCCTGCCAAAGAACACGGCTACCACATCATCGGCATATTCATGGAATCCAAACTGAAGGAATGCATCCGTAGAAACAACCTGAGAGAAGGAAAAGAGCGTATCGAGGAAAAAGCGATCGCAGCCACCTCGAACAAGCTGGAGATGCCAAGCTATTCTGAAGGTTTTCACGAACTGTACTTCGTCCACAACGACGGAACGACAATGACAAAGGACGTCTGGAGGGATACAAATGATATTTGAGGATCTGGACAAGCAGATGAGGGTTTACGAAGAATCTTTGGATCAGATCCTTCTGCCCGAAATCTTCATGGTAGCCAGGCTAGACGGCCGGGGCTTTACGCGCCTGACGAAAGAGGTCTGCAAATTCGATGCCCCGTTTGACATCCGTTTTCGAGACCTCATGGTCGATACCGTGAAAGAGCTGATGAACTGCGGATTCCGTGTTGTCTATGGTTTCACGGAGAGCGACGAGATTTCCCTGTTGTTCCACCCGGAGGAAAACACGTTTGGCCGCAAAATTCGTAAATACAATTCCATTCTGGCCGGAGAAGCCAGCGCCTCGTTCTCACACCGGCTTGGTCAGGCAGGCGTCTTCGACTGCCGCATGGTTCCCCTGCCCACTGTTCAGCGCGTAAAGGATTATTTCCTATGGCGGCAGGAAGATGCCCACAGGAACGCATTGAATTCCTGGTGCTACTGGACGCTGCGGGACGACGGCGAATCGGTCAGTTCTGCAACAAAAACCCTTGAGGGAAAAGGCGTTTCGTTTAAGAACGAACTCCTGTTTCAGCACGGAATCAACTTCGACAAACTCCCCTCCTGGCAGAAACGCGGTATCGGACTCTGGTTTGATACCTATGAAAAGCAGGGATATAACCCAAAGACCCATCAAAACGTCTTGACCACGAGGCGTGAGATCAAGGTTGAGTACGAGCTCCCCCTTCGTGAAGCGTATGCGGAGCTCGTGGCCGGTTTTCTGACTGGAAACTGGATTCCTGATCTGAAAAGCTGAATAGGTATATATCCCGTCACCCTGCTGATCCTCTGAAAGACGAACAGCAGGGTGCATTTTTTTACAAGTGTTTTTCAGTTTTCTTGAGTTGACAGCAGACCAGCATAATGATATTATTGTTTCATAAAAAGCATTTTTAACAAAATTTGTTTTTATAAAAAGCGGAGGGCACAAGATGGCCAGATTCATTGGACGGGAAGAAGAACTGACTGCTCTGGAGAAAGCATACCGTAAAGAAGGTTTTCAAATGGCAGTTGTTTACGGCAGGAGGCGTGTTGGAAAGACAACGCTTCTGCGAGAGTTCTGCAAAAACAAAAGATGCGTATATTACACGGCAATAAAATCTACAGCAGCACGGAATACGGAGCTTCTCGGCCAGGCCGTCCTGGAGCAGCTGGCGCCAAATATGCTTGGGACAGCTTTCAAATCCCTTGACATGATCTTTGACTATCTCTATGAGCAGAGCCGGGAGCAGCGTTTAATCATCATTATTGATGAACTCCCCTATTTCGCTCGAAAAGACGAAAGTCTTGTATCCGTTCTTCAAAAATGGATAGACGAAAAATGGCAGTTAAGCAACATGTTTCTGATACTCTGCGGTTCTTCGCTCAGTTTCATGGAGGATGAAGTTTTAAGTGAGAAGAGTCCTGTGTTCGGCAGACGTACCATGCAAATCAAGCTTGAAGCGTTCGATTATCGTCAGACTTCCCTGTTTGTTCCGTCCTGGTCTGCTCGCGACAAAGCAATTGCTTATGGTATTACGGGTGGAATCGCAAAATATGTGGACCTTCTCGATGAGACACAAAGCCTCGATGAAAACATCTGTTCTCTGTACTTCAGCAAAACAGGATATCTATACGAAGAAGCGGACAATCTGCTGACCCAGGAGTTCCGTGATGTGGATCTTTATAGCCGTATCATTGAAACCGTTGCCGGAGGTGCAAACCAGATTCACGAAATAGCCGATAAAGTTGGGGTTCCTCCGCAGAACATCGTCCATGCCATGAAGAATCTGACTGAAACAGGAATTGTCTATAAACAGCTGGCAATTACGGAAGAAGGAAACAAGAAGAAAACCAAGTATATCCTCACAGATGAGATGCTTCGGTTCTGGTATCGTTTCATTCCTGATGCCGTCGGAATTATTGAAATCGGGAAAGGAAAGTCTTACTACGAACGAAATGTAAAGCCGCTGCTTTCAGATTATATGGGGCCTGTATTTGAGAAAATGTGCCGCCAATACACTCTAATGGAAGGAATAACGGGCAGGTTCGGATGTATCGTAACACAGGTCGGAACATGGTGGGGTGCTAACCCCAACAAGCGAGAAGAAACCGATATTGATATCGTCGGGCTCGATAAACGGGCTAAAAA
>JAFRKJ010000060.1 GCA_017431785.1 Bacillota bacterium
ACAACCAATACAAACTACACCGTAACATTTGATGTAACTGATGGCTGGCTGCAGATCACACCGGCAGATCTGACCGTAACGATCACAGGTAACAATGATACAAAGACCTACACAGGATCAGAACAGTCAGTGACTGGCTATACTGTTAGCATCCCTGAAGGCGCGACACTGACAGAAGCAGAAATAGAAGGCCCTACCCAGACAGCTGCGATCGCTAAGGGAACTGATGTAGGCGGCGGAAGCAATGCGGACAAAACCTATCCAATGGGTCTGAAGGCAGAAGATTTCAGCACGACTAATACGAACTACAACGTAACATTTGATATTACTGACGGCTGGCTGAAGATTACGCCAGCAGAACTGACCGTAACAATCACAGGTAACAATGATACAAAGACCTATACGGGATCAGAACAGTCAGTGACTGGCTATACTGTTAGCATCCCTGAAGGCGCGACACTGACAGAAGCAGAAATAGAAGGCCCTGCTCAGACAGCGGCCATTGCCAAGGGAGCTGATGTAGACGGCGGAAGCAATGCAGACAAGACCTATCCAATGGGTCTGAAGGCAGAAGATTTCAGCACAACCAATAAAAACTACGATGTTACTTTTGTAGTAACCGACGGCTGGCTGAAGATCACAAAGGCGGATATTATCGTAACGATTACAGGTAATACTGACACCAAGACATATAATGGTGAAGAACAGTCCGTAACCGGCTATACGATTTCTATCCCAGAAGGAGCAAACATAACAGAGGATCAGATTGTTGGTCCTGCACAGAAAGATGCCATTGCCAAGGGAACCGATGTAGACGGCGGAAGCAATGCAGACAAGACCTATCCAATGGGTCTGAAGGCAGAAGACTTCAGCACGACCAATACAAACTACACTGTTGAGTTCCAGATTGAAGATGGGTGGCTGAAGATTGAACCGCTTCCTGTAACAGTACTCATTTATGGAGAACAGGATACCAAGGATTATGATGGAAAAGAGCATTCCGTTTCCGGATACAATCCAATCATACTTGATGGTACGGGTACGACAGAAATCAATCTTTACAAGGAGACTGACTTCACATTCACGGGAACTGCAGAAGCGAAGAGAACCGTTGTCGGACAGACTGACATGGGTCTGACAGAAAGTCAGTTTAAGAACAATAACAACAACTTTACAGTTTCATTTAGGGTAGTTGAAGACGGTTTCCAGAAGATAGATCCAATCGATGTAACCGTAACAGTTGTTGGTGCAAACAATACAACAGACTATGACGGCGAAGCCCACACCGTTACAGGCTACACTGCAACAGCAGATAGCGAGCTGTACGATGTAACAAAAGACTTCACCTTCAGCGGCACTGCTACAGCATCCAGAACAGATGCCGGACAGACTGACATGGGTCTGGCAGCTGGTCAGTTCACAAACATCAATCCGAATTTCGGAACTGTTACGTTCAACGTAACCGACGGTTTCCAGAAGATAGATCCAATCGACGTGACTGTAACAGTTGTTGGTGCAAACAACACAACAGACTATGATGGCGAAGCCCACACCGTTACAGGCTACACTGCAACAGCAGATAGCGAGCTGTACGATGTAACAAAAGACTTCACGTTCAAAGGCACGGCGGAAGCATCTAGAACAGATGCAGGAACAACCAATATGGGTCTGGCGGCAGATCAGTTCACAAATACAAACACGAACTTCAAGACAGTTACGTTTAACGTAACTGACGGTTACCAGAAGATCAATCCAATTGACGTAACTGTAACCATAGTTGGTAACAATAACACAGCTGATTATGATGGAACCGAGCATTCAATAAGTGGCTACACAGCGACAGCAGACAATGCATTGTATAACGTGGACAGTGATTTCACCTTCAGCGGGAAGGCAGAGGCAAAGAGAACTAATGCCGGCAAGACTGGCATGGGATTGACAGCAAGTCAGTTCACAAATACAAATGGTAACTTTGCAAATGTAACCTTCAAGATTACCGACGGTTACCAGAAGATTGATCCAATTGACGTAACAGTAACCATCACTGGTCATAACAATACGGCCAATTATGATGGTACTGAGCATGCGGTTGCAGGCTACGATGTAGAAATCAGCAATCCGCTGTACAAGCAGACTGACTTCACGTTCAGTGGTACTGCTACAGCATCCAGAACCGATGCTGGAACGACCACCATGGGTCTGGCAGCGGATCAGTTCACGAACAACAATACAAACTTCGGAACGGTAACGTTCAATGTCACCGACGGTTACCAGAAGATTGAACCGATTGACGTAACAGTCACCATCACAGGTCACAACAATGCAACGGATTACGATGGCAAAGAACATAGCGTCAATGGCTATGATGTAGAAATCAGCAATCCGCTGTATAAAGAAGCTGACTTTACATTCAGTGGTACTGCATCAGCGGCCAGAACGGATGTCGGAACGACAGACATGGGTCTGGAGGCAGAGCAGTTCACGAATACGAACAACAACTTCAAGAACGTAACCTTCAACGTAACTGATGGATACCAGACAATCAATCCAATCAACGTTATAGTAACTATCACAGGACATAACAATACAACGACGTATGATGGAAAAGAACATAGTGTCAGCGGGTATGATGTAGAAATCAGTAACCCTCTGTACACAGAAGCAGACTTTACATTCAGCGGCACTGCAGAAGCCAAGAGGACGATTGCTGGAACAACCAACATGAACCTTTCAGCAGAGCAGTTCACGAACAACAATACAAACTTCGGAACGGTAACATTCAATGTAGTAGATGGATACCAGACAATTACAAAGAAAGATGAGGTTGTTGTCACCATCACAGGCCACAACAATACAACTGACTACGATGGAAAAGAGCATAGTGTCAACGGTTACGATGTAGAAATCAGTAACCCATTGTACACAGAAGCAGACTTCACCTTCAGTGGCGAAGCTGCAGCGGCAAGAACAGATGCTGGAACGACAGACATGGGTCTGGCGGCTAGTCAGTTTACAAATACGAATGACAACTTTGAAAATGTTACATTCGTTGTAACGGACGGATATCAGACGATCAGCCCAATCAATGTAACTGTTACTATCGTAGGTAATAACAGCACAGAATCGTATGACGGCAAAGAGCATTCCGTCAGCGATTACATCGCAACAGCCAGCAACGATCTGTACGATGTGAAGAAAGATTTCACATTCAGCGGAACAGCAGAGGCGGCCAGAACGGATGTCGGAACGACCAACATGGGACTTGCTGCAGACCAGTTCACAAATACAAATAAGAACTTCGGCACAGTAACCTTCAACGTTACTGACGGTTACCAGACAATCACACCAATCGATGTGACAGTGACTATCGTTGGTAACAACAACACAACAGATTACGATGGCGAAGAACATACTGTAACAGGTTATGAAGCAACAGCTAGCAGCAATCTGTACGATGTGAAGAAGGACTTCACCTTCAGCGGTACTGCAAAAGCTGCTAGAACGGATGCCGGTACGACCAATATGGGCCTGGCGGCAGAGCAGTTCGCAAATACAAATCCGAACTTTGGAACAGTAACCTTCAACGTAACAGACGGTTACCAGACAATCAATCCGATTGATGTAACAGTAACTATCGTAGGTGCAAATAATACGACAGACTATGATGGAGCAGAGCATGAGGTCACAGGCTACACTGCGACAGCAAGCACGGATCTGTACAATGTTGATGCAGATATCGAATTCACTGGCACTGCATCTGCAGCCAGAACAGAAGTCGGAACAACCAACATGAATCTGGCAGCAAGCCAGTTCGCAAATAAGAATTCGAACTTCGGAACAGTAACGTTCAACGTAACAGACGGTTACCAGACAATCGAACCTATCGATGTAACAGTAACTATCGTAGGTGCAAACAACACGACGGATTACGATGGGACAGAGCATAGTGTCAGCGGCTATGAAGTAGAAATCAGCAACCCACTGTACACAGAAGCTGACTTTACATTCAGCGGCACTGCATCTGCCACTAGAACGGATGTCGGAACGACAAATATGAACCTGGCAGCAAGCCAGTTCACAAATACAAATCCGAACTTCGGAACAGTAACCTTTAACGTAACAGACGGTTACCAGACCATTGAGCCGATTGATGTAACAGTCATCATCACAGGCCACAACAATACAACAACATATGACGGTGCGGAGCACAGTGTCAGCGGTTATGATGTACAAATAAGCAATCCACTGTACACAGAAGCAGACTTCACATTCAGTGGCGATGCAACAGCTGCTAGAACAGACGAAGGTACGACCAACATGAATCTGGCGGCTGACCAGTTCACAAACAACAATAAGAACTTCAGAACAGTAACCTTCAACGTAACCGATGGTTACCAGACCATTGCTCCAGTTGATGAAGTTGTCGTCACCATCACAGGTAACAGCAATACAGCAGCTTACGATGGCGAAGAGCACAGTGTCAGCGGCTATGATGTACAGATTAGCAATCCTCTGTACACAGAAGCAGACTTCACCTTCAGCGGCACTGCAGAAGCTGCTAGAACGAATGCCGGAACGACCAACATGGGTCTGGCAGCAGATCAGTTCACAAACAACAATAAGAACTTCGCGAAGGTAACCTTCAATGTAACCGATGGTTACCAGACGATCACACCAATTGATGTGACAGTGACGATTGTTGGTGTAAATGACATATCAGATTATGATGGCGAAGAGCACAGCGTCAATGGCTACTCAGCAACAGCCAGCAACGATCTGTACGATGTGGAGAAAGATTTCACCTTCAGCGGCACTGCAGAAGCTGCTAGAACGAATGCCGGAACGACCAGCATGGGACTTGCGGCAGATCAGTTCGAGAATACAAATCCGAACTTCGGTACAGTAACCTTCGACGTGACCGACGGCTACCAGACAATCACACCAATTGATGTGACAGTAACTATCGTAGGTAACAACAACACGACCGATTACGATGGCGAAGAGCACACTGTAACAGGTTATACTGCAACAGCCAATAGTGATCTGTACGATGTAACGAAGGACTTCACCTTCAGCGGAACAGCAAAAGCTGAGAGAACGGATGCCGGAACGACCAACATGGGACTTGCTGCAGACCAGTTCGAAAATACAAATAAGAACTTCGGAACGGTAACCTTCAACGTAACAGACGGTTACCAGACGATCAATCCGATCGATGTAACAGTAACTATCGTAGGTGCGAACAACACAACAGATTACGATGGTGAAGCACATACGGTAACAGGTTATACAGCAACTGCGGACAACGATCTGTACGATGTAACGAAGGACTTCACCTTCAGCGGAACAGCACACGCTGAGAGAACGGATGCCGGCACGACCAATATGGGACTTGCTGCAGACCAGTTCGAAAATACAAATAAGAACTTCGGAACGGTAACCTTCAACGTTACTGACGGCTACCAGACGATCAATCCGATCGATGTGACAGTAACTATCGTAGGTGCGAACAACACAACAGATTACGATGGCGAAGCACATACGGTAACAGGTTATACAGCAACAGCAGACAATGATCTGTATGATGTGACGAAAGACTTTACGTTCACACCAGATGAAGGCGCAACCATCGTTGATGGCAAGATTGCAGCAACCAGGACAGATGCTGGAACAACCGACATGGGACTTGCGGCAGATCAGTTCGAAAATACAAATAAGAACTTCGGAACGGTAACCTTCAACGTTACTGACGGTTACCAGACCATCAATCCAATCGATGTGACAGTAACGATTACCGGTCACCATGATTCCACGACTTATGATGGCAAAGAACATAGTGTCAGCGGTTACGATGTAGAAATCAGCAATCCGCTCTATAAGGAAGCAGATTTCACATTCAGCGGCGATGCAACAGCTGCTAGAACAAATGAAGGTACAACCAACATGAATCTAGCGGCAGACCAGTTCACAAACAACAATAAGAACTTTGGAACGGTAACCTTCAACATTACAGATGGTTACATGACAATCGTTCCGGTCGATGAGGTTGTCGTCACCATCACAGGTCATCATAATACGACCGCATATGATGGTGCATCCCATAGTGTCAGCGGTTATGATGTAGAAATCAGCAATCCGCTCTATAAAGAAGCAGATTTCACATTCAGCGGCACTGCTGAAGCAGAGAGAACCAATGCCGGCACGACCAATATGGGTCTTTCAGCAGATCAGTTCACAAACAACAATAAGAACTTCGCGAAGGTAACCTTCAACGTAACCGATGGTTATCAGACAATCACACCGATAGATGTAACAGTTACCATCACTGGTGCTAGTAACACGACGCCATATGATGGAAGAAACCATAGTGTAACTGGCTACACAGCAACAGCGAGCAGTGATCTGTATGACGTAACGAAGGACTTCACCTTTAGTGGGACTGCTGAGGCAGAAAGAACAAATGTCGGCACGACAAACATGGGCCTGGCGGCAGACCAGTTCGAAAATACAAATAAGAACTTCGGAACAGTAACCTTCAACGTAACAGATGGTTACCAGACCATCACTCCAATCGACGTAGTAGTCACCATCGTCGGTGCGAATGACACAGTCGACTATGATGGCAATACGCACGGCGTAAAGGGTTACACAGCAACAGTAAACAGCAGTCTGTACGACGTAACGAAGGACTTCAAGTTCAGCGGTACAGCACTTGCCGAGAGAACGGATGCCGGTACGACTAACATGGGTCTGGAGGCAGACCAGTTCGAGAACACAAATCCGAACTTCGGAACAGTAACCTTCGACGTAACAGATGGTTACCAGACCATCAATCCAATTAATACGAAGGTAACGATCGTCGGTGCAAAAAACACAACAGATTACGACGGTGCAGAACATACGGTAACAGGTTATACGGCAACAGCTGACAGTGCTCTGTACGATGTAACGAAGGACTTCACCTTCAGCGGTAGTGCAGAAGCCAAGAGAACTGATGCTGGTACGACTGAGATGGGTCTGAAGGCAGACCAGTTCACCAATACGAACACCAACTTCAAGACAGTAACCTTCGAGGTAACGGACGGTTACCAGACCATCAATCCGATTGATGTGACAGTTACTATCACTGGTGCGAGCAACACAGCACCATATGATGGAGAGAACCACGGTGTAGCCGGCTATACAGCAACAGCCAGCAATGATCTGTATGATGTGGACAAAGACTTCATCTTCACTGGCGATGCGACAGCTGAGAGAACAGATGCAGGCACAACGAACATGGGCCTGGAGGCAGACCAGTTCACGAACAGGAACGATAACTTCGCAAACGTAACCTTCGAAATCACGGATGGATACCAGACAATCACTCCGATTGATGTGACAGTCACTATCACAGGTCATAACAATACGGCGACCTACGATAGTAAGGAGCATAGTGTCAGCGGATATGATGTAGAAATCAGCAACCCACTGTACAAGGAGGCAGATTTCACATTCAGCGGCAAGGCGGAGGCGGCCAGAACAAATGTCGGAACAACCAACATGAATCTGGCGGCAGACCAGTTCAAGAACACGAACAATAACTTTGCAACAGTAACCTTCAATGTTACAGATGGTTACCAGACAATCACACCAGTCGATGAGGTTGTCGTCACCATCACAGGACATCATAATACGACCGCATATGATGGTGCAGCGCACAGTGTTAACGGATATGATGTAGAAATCAGCAACAGCCTGTACAAGGAAGCAGACTTCACATTCAGCGGCAAGGCAGAAGCGTCCAGAACAAATGCAGGCACAACGAACATGGGTCTGGCAGAAAACCAGTTCGCTAACACAAATGACAACTTCGCGAAGGTAACCTTCAATGTAACAGATGGTTACCAAACCATCACACCGATTGATGTAACAGTTACCATCACAGGCAACAGTGATACAGCAACCTATGATGGAAAAGAGCACAGTGTCAGTGGCTACACAGCAACAGCAAGCAGCAACTTGTACGATGTGGCGAAGGACTTCACCTTCAACGGAGAAGCAACAGCGAAGGGCACAAATGCCGGCACGTACAATATGAACCTGAAGGAGGACCAGTTCACCAATACGAGTGATAACTTCAATGTTCAGTTCGTAGTCAACGATGGAACACTTGAGATTGAACCTGCTCAAATCACAAATGACTTCGATGTTACCGATCCTGAGGATGTAGAGTACAACGGCAGAGCACAGGAACAGAAAGTTACTGTAGTTGATACACAGGCAGACAATGGTACGACCTTAAAGGAAGGCAAAGACTACAAGCTTTCATACAGCGGCGACACAACGAATGTAACAGAGGGCGGAGTAACTATCACGATCACTGGTACAGGAAACTACACAGGAACGATTACGAGAACATATCATATTACTCCGGTCGAACTGACGCTCACATCAGCAAGTGACAGAAAGGTTTATGATGGCAAAGCACTCAGAAACGGCACAGTACATGTTAGCCTCATATCCAAGGCAAAGACAATCAATGCTGATGTACAGGGAAGCCAGAAGCTCTTAGGCAATGACATCATTACCTTCAATGTAACAGGAAGCCGCGTAGCAGTAGGAACAAGCGAAAACGCATTCACATATGCATTCGACAGAGCAACTGTTGGTGGTGCAGGTGCGATGATTAAGGAATTCTTCATTGACGCATTTGCGGATACTGAGGAATCCATCGCAGGAAACTACGTCATCAAGAAGGTGAATGGTACACTGACAGTAACGGAGGCTCCAACACCAACACCGACACCAACGCCGACACCAACACCTGACGGCGGCGGCAATAACCCTGGCGGCGGCGGTAACCCGGGCGTTGTAGCAGCAGCACCACCGGCACCGGCAGCACCGGCGACCATTGTTGATGATACAACACCTACAACGATCACAGATGAGCCTCTGCCAAGAACAGTTGCAGCATACTGGGCACTGATCAACTTGATCTGCGCAATCCTGACTGCACTTCTCTCACTGATCATGCTGATCAGATACTTCGGCAAGAGACGTGAAGAAGACGAAGAGACAGGTGAAGTCACTGAAATCAACCGCAAGGGCGGCGTCAAGCTCGCCAGCATCATACCGGCGATCGGCGCGATCATCGCGTTCATCCTCACTGAGGACATGAGTCTGCCAATGCAGCTGGTCGACAAGTGGACTCTGCTCATGGTAGTCATCCTGGCAATCCAGGTACTCGTAGCATTCTTCTCAAGAAAGAAAGAAGAAGAGGACGACGAGAATGACGAAGGCGCTATGGCATAGTCATAGGTGATAAACGCCGATAACAGGTAATCAAATGAGAAAGACCACCAAGTTGGAACAACCTCCGACTTGGTGGTTTTGCATATGCGAAAGGGTGTATAATAGAAACAGGAAAACAGGCTCAGGAGAGTCTGAGAGGAGATGATAGTGATGCCAGAGACAAGACCATATATTCCATGGGAAACGATCGGTGCGTTTATGAAGGACGCTTTTGTGGCGTACGGTGTGCCGGCGGAGGACGCGGAGATCTGCGCTGACGTGCTGATGGAGTCGGACCGGCGCGGTATTGAGAGCCACGGATGCAACCGGTTCAAACCGATATATTTAGACAGAATCAAAAACGGGACACTGCTCCCGGTGACAGAAATTGAAATTCTGAAAGAGACACCGACGACACTGGTGATGGACGCCCATGACGGTATGGGTATGGTCGCCAGTCACAAGATGATGCAAAGGCTCATCGAGAAGGCGAAGCAGTACGGCATGGCTGGCGGCGCAATCAGAAACTCCACCCACTACGGTATTGCGGGGTATTGGACTAACATGGCCAGCAAGGAAGGCTTGATCGGAATTTCCGGGACGAACGCCAGACCGTCCATCGCACCGACTTTCGGTGTAGAGAATATGCTTGGCACGAATCCACTCACTTTCTCCTTGCCGACAGACGAAGAATTCCCGTTCTGCATCGATTGCGCGACGTCCATCATGCAGCGCGGCAAGGTAGAATACTACGCGCGTCAAGGCAAAGACACCCCGCCGGGAACAGTTATTTCGCAGGATGGCGAAACGCTGACCGACAGCAGCCAGATCCTTGAGATGCTCTCTGCAGGAACCGCATCCTTTGAACCTTTGGGAGGCAAAGGCGACGAGCTTGCCGGATACAAAGGCTACGGGTACGCGACGGTCGTAGAGATTTTGTCCGCGGCTCTGGCAGGAGGCAGTTATATGAAGGGGCTTTCTGGTAAGGATGCCGACGGAAACAAGCAGATGTATCATCTGGGACATTTCTTCTTCGTCGTAGATCCGGTAGCGTTCATGGGACTGGATACATTCAGGAAAATCGCTGGCGACATCTGCAGGCAGCTCCGCGCGTCGAAGAAGATGCCGGGATACGACCGCATTTACACAGCTGGTGAGAAAGAGTACGAAGCATGGCTTGACCGCCGCGATAAAGGCGTGCCGGTTGGTGAGTCCGTGCAGCGTGATCTGATAGCCATACGGGACGAAAAGAACCTGCCATATCATTTTGATTTTGAATAGGAGAATACGTATGAAGATATTGGTTACAGGCGGGGCCGGATTCATCGGTTCCCACACAGTGATCAAACTGATTGAAAACGGCCATAATGTGGTCATCGTCGACAATCTTTGCAATGCAAACGAGAAGGTGCTGGACCGCATTGAGCAGTTGACGGGTGTTGCGCCTGCCTTTGCAAAGGTCGATATCCGGGATAGAGAAGGGCTGACTGAAGTCTGTGAGAAAGCAGAAGCCGACGGCGGCGCTTTTGATGCGTGTATTCATTTCGCAGGACTCAAGGCGGTTGGCGAATCAGTCGCAAAACCTTGGGAATACTATGAGAACAACATCGGTGGGACTCTTGTTCTGCTTGATGTACTCAGGAACCACGGGTGCAAAAGCATCATATTCTCTTCGTCAGCAACCGTCTACGGAGATCCGGAGACAGTGCCGATTACGGAAGAATGTCCGAAGGGCAAGTGTACAAATCCCTATGGACAGACGAAGTCCATGCTGGAAGAAATCATGATGGATATGCAGAAGGCGGATCCGGAGTGGAACGTCGTGCTCCTCAGATACTTCAATCCGATCGGGGCACATCCGTCCGGACTCATCGGAGAGGATCCTAACGGCATTCCAAACAATCTGATGCCATATATCACACAGGTTGCAGTCGGGAAACTGCAGGAACTGGGTGTTTTTGGTGACGATTACGATACACCGGACGGCACAGGCGTACGCGATTATATCCATGTGGAAGACCTGGCAGACGGCCATGTGAAGGCGCTGCAGGCCATTGAATCAAATTGTGGCCTGGCAATCTACAATTTGGGCACAGGAACGGGATACAGCGTTCTCGATGTCGTGAACGCCTTTGAACGCGCGACAGGCGTGAAGATTCCATACTCCATCAAACCAAGACGCGCCGGCGATATTGCAGCCTGTTATTCGGACCCGTCAAAGGCGGAAGCGGAACTCGGCTGGAAAGCCCGCTACGGCATCGAAGAGATGTGCCGCGATGCCTGGAACTGGCAGAGCAAGAACCCGAACGGGTATAAGGGAGAATGATCAAAATGCATAAAAACAGCGCTCGACCGAATCGGCCGGGCGCTATTGATTTGCCTCATTTACCGTGCCATCAGCTCATTTCGCTTGATTTTTCCGTTGAAGGTGCGCGGGATCTGGTCGATGACTTCGACAACCTTCGGCTGCTTGTTGGCGTCGAGAACTTTTGTCAGGAACGACTTGAATGCTTTTGCATCGTATTCAGCGTCGGCTTCCAGTGCGATGAAGAGCTTCGGCGCCTGGCCGGTCACGGCGTCGTCCATAGGAATGCAGGCGCAGTCGCGGATGATGTCGGACTTGATGACCTGACTCTCAATTTCTTCAGGACTGATTTTCACGCCGCCGAAGTTGATGACGTCGTCTTTGCGGCCCAGCATGTAGACGTAGCCGTCTTCGTCGATGTAACCGAGGTCTTTGGTGTAGATGTACTCGCCGTCTGTTGCCTTTGCGGTGAGCTCCGGCGCCTTGAAGTACTCCTTCATGTTGATGGCACCGCGGCTTGCCAGGAATCCCAGGTTGTCGCGGGAGGATTCGATCGGATTGCGGTTTTCATCTACGACGATGAACTCTGCGTTTACAGCCGGACGTCCGATGCAACCGGGAGCACGCTGTGCGTTTCCGGACACGCCGCTGCCGGATGAGTCGCCAGTACCGTCGGGGTCACCGTTGAAATCCATGAGGCAGGAGCATCCGGCTTCGGTGCTCCCGTAGAAGTTATACAGGCGTGTCTTTGGCAAAATGCGTGACAGGTGGCCCTTGTCTTCCTCGGAAAGCGGTGCGGAGCCCAGTTGGATGTAGTCGAGAATATCTGCATAGTCGCCGAGACGGTCTTTGCTCAGCTTGAAGAAGATGTTGAGGATGCTCGGCGATAAGTCCATAGCAGTCACGTGGTACTTGTCCATCAGCTTGAAGACATTCTTCAGCAGCATGATGTTATCTGCAAAAACCACACTGCTTCCGTTGGCCAGATTTGCATAAGTTCTGCGCAGGCCGTGGGAATGGGAGGTCGGCATCGGCACCAACTCAATATTGTCCGGTTTCATCTTAACGCCGAAGCAGACATTCTCAGCAAGAGCGACATCATTGGCATGTGTGAGCACGATGCCTTTGCTTTTGCCTGTGGTTCCGGTGGAAAAAAGGATCTCCGCAACATCTTCCGCTTCTGGAAATGCGATGAGTTCCAGGTCTTCGATGGAACCTCTGTAAACGTTATCTATGATCTGCCCCAATGCAAAGTCAGGGACGGTTTTGATGTCCATGTGCGGAATACCCAACTCGCTTTCGAGCTCAGGGATTTCACGGGCGCCGATGTGAAGTGCAGCTTCCGTTTCTGACGCGATCTCGATGATGCGTCCGGTGGCTGCATTCTTCTCAAGTGGTACAGAAATGGCGCCGAGAAGCTGAACTGCAAGGACGGTAACTAAGTAGTCGACGCTCTGGTTGCACTCGATGACAACGCAGGATTGTTTCGAAATGCCGCGGTTGCTGAGTTCCATAGCAAGACCGCAGATACCATCCCAGGCTTCTTTGTAGGTGATGGACTTATGCTCGTCCGCCATGCACAGTTTGTCCGGATTCCTGACAGCGTTGCGCGCCAGGTTTTCGACGATGGAAGGGTAGAAAGCGCGTGCTGGGACGTTGACTTCTTTAAGCGCCTTGATGAATTCTGCAGCGGCTCTTGACAAATATTTGTTGCGTGGATAGGCAACGTACATGCTGCGGGTGCAGATGGTTTCGTCTGCCAGGTAGAGCTCAGGCAGTTTGGCCAGACCGCTGGTACGGATGCTGTTTTCGGTGATCAGTGAAACGCCGACACCAGCCATGGTGAGTGCCAGTGAAGTCATGGTTTGCTCAACATGGATCGTCTTCTCTGGACGGCAGCCGTATTTCTCGAAGAGTTGTTCCATCATCCTGCCGATGTTCTGATCCTCACGAAGTAAGATAAATGGGCAGTTGCAAAGCATTTTGAATTCATCTTTTGTAATGCTTTTGCCGTTGAAACCTTTGTCTGTGTTGCCGCCTGCAAAGCTGGCGTTGATATCCCAGTCCGCCGGTACTGCCAGAAAGACACGCTCCTTGAGGAGTTCTTCGTAGACGAAGCGGTCCGGTTCGTCCGCGTCAGGGGTAATAAACAGATCAAGTCTGCCTTTGAGCGCCTCCGTTGCGAGGAAAGGCACATTGCCGTCGACGATTTCAATATTCACGCCGGGGTAGTCTTTCGCAAAAGCACCAACTGCCCTTGGAATATATGCAATGTTAAAGAACACGGCGCCGCCGATGGTAAGGCTGCCTGTTTCAAGACCTTCGATATCTGCGATGGTCTGTTCCAGTTCCTTTTCAAGAGAATGGGTGCGCTCCAGATAATTAAGGTAAGCCTGGCCGGCTTCTGTCAGCTCTAAAGGCTGGCGGCTCCGGTCGAAGAGAACAGCACCGACTTCTGCTTCAGTCTTCTTTAGATGGGCGCTGAGGGCTGGCTGGGAAATGCCCAGACTTTCAGCAGCGGCGGAAATACTCCGCATTTCAGCGATAGCTTTGATGTAATTGACAGTCTTTTTTTCCATGTTGGTTGCCTTTGCCTCATATTTGTAAATAGTTATAGTTATAAAAACAGCATAAGAATAACATTATACCTTCGACATGTCAAAAAATCTTGAACGTTGTGAGAAAAAACCTTGACGGGGCAGTTGTGAAAAGGTATACTACAAGTGGTTAGTGAAGACTAACTAAACGACAGAAGGTGCTTTCGGCACTATTTATTATAACAAACGGTTAGTCATAACTAACCAATTCAAATCAGAAAAGGAGATGGGATGTCTGAAGATTTGATCGTGAGACACTGCGCACCAACTTTGGCAGGATTGAAAACTGGAAACATGTTTAGGGCTTCTTTCGCTGACGAAGGAGAACTCGATGCGGAACTGGAACGTCTGAATTTTATCTTGACCGAAAAGGGTCTGCGGATTACTGCTCTTAGAATTGACTGTCAGGTAAACTGTGGCAAATGCGGTATTCGCGCTTTGATGTACATCTATCGTCCAGGGCAGCTGCAAAGCGATCTTGATGAGGAAGAAGCCAAGGCGATTCTGTCAGCATTTGGGTATGAAGATGGGGATCATGAAATCTGCATCAGAAGACTGACCGACAGAATCTGTGAATGTGAGGAATTTCCCCATGAAGTAGGGCTGTTTCTTGGATATCCACCCGAAGATGTCAAAGGATTCATCGAACTAGGCGGCAGACAGAGCAAAGCCAGCGGATACTGGAAGGTCTACGGTGATGTGGACCATGCGCAGAAACAGTTCGAACGTTTCAGCAAATGCACAGGCGTATATCTCAAATGTTTAGAAAGAGGACTGCCGTTCACAAAATTGGCGGTCAAGAAGAAAGTTACTGCTTAGGGCTACAGATTGGAGGTAAAGAATGAGCAAAGTCGCTGTAGTATATTGGAGTATGACAGGTAATACAGAAGCGATGGCAAACGCTGTTGCTGAAGGTGCAAAAGCAGCAGGTGCAGAAGTTGATTTGCTTACGGCAACAGAATTCGGAGCAGACAGACTGGCTGACTATGATGCTGTCGGATTTGGATGCCCGGCAATGGGAGATGAGATTCTGGAAGAGGATGAATTTGATCCGATGTTCACAGCATGTGAGGGGTCACTCAGCGGCAAAAAAATCGCCCTGTTCGGATCTTATGATTGGGGTGACGGTGAATGGATGCGCATCTGGGAAGGACGCTGCAAAACAGCTGGCGCTGACTTGGCATGCGACTTCGTAATTTGTCATCTTGAACCGGATGAAGACGGAAAAGAAGCATGTCGGAAACTCGGCGCTGCGTTGGCGTAGAGAAGCAGGATGTAGAAATCAACTCACTTAAACACACTTATAATGAATAGCCAGAAAGCGCGCCGAAGGGGAGAAACCTTCGGCGCACTTTTTATGTTAGTTTAGGTATTGGAATGGGTCGCCTTTGTGTTAGAATACGAAGTATGAACGCATTTATCGCTATCATGCTGGTTTTCGCATGCATTGGATTTATAGATAAGGCCATCGGCGGCAAGTGGGGACTTGCTGATCAATTCGAAAAGGGTCTTTATACGATGGGTGTCATGGTCATTCCGATCGTGAGCATCTGCACCGTTGGAACCGAGTTCATCCGCAGACATATCGAACAGGTTTCGGCTTTGTCAGACCATCTGTTTTTTGATCCGTCCATGATTATCGGAGCTATTCTCGCACCGGATATGGGTGGATATTTCATTTCCCGTGAGATTGCGGCGACCCCGGAACTGCTCGTTTTGAGTGGGGTTGTTCTGGGAACGCTCCTCGGTCAGGCTATCACGTTCCAGATGCCGGTGTTTATGGCTTCTATCCGGCGGGAGGATTACCCGTTCATGTTTCGCGGATTCATTGTAGGAATCATCATGATTCCGGCAGGGCTGATTGTGGCGGAACTGATGATCAGAATGCCTCTCGGTTTGTTCATGCGGCAGTTTCTGCCGGTTCTTGTAATATGCGCCGTGCTGGCACTGTGCCTTTGGAAAGTGCCTGAGGGAACAACTAAGTTCTTTGCTGTTTTTGCACAGATCGTAAACTGGGCTTTCTATTTGATGTTTGCCGTTGCGGTCATCGGCGTCTTCATTCCGAAGCTTGCATATGCCAGTCTTGATTCCGTGGAGGAAGCAGTTCTCATCGTCTTTAAGTCCGCGGTCATCATTGCCGGCTCCCTCGTAATGTCCGAGCTGATTCTCAAGTTCTTCCGGTCGCAGATCCACGCCGCGGCCAGCAGGATCGGCATCAACGAGATTGCGGCTGTCTCACTGCTCATGACATGCGCGACATCGCTGGCTGTTATGCCTTTATTTGAGCGTATGGATGACAAAGGCAAGGAAGTCGTCGCGGCATTCAGCCTGAGCGGCTCCTTTGTCATCGGCGGATCCCTGGCATTTGTCTCAAATGTCACGACTGGTTATAACGTTTTGATTTTCGTTGTCACGAAGTTCGTCTGCGCCATCATCAGCGCTTGGGTGATTCATTTGATGTGGAAAAAACGCACCCCTTGACTTTTACCGGTCCAAACTGTAGAATGTCATGGTAATTGAATAAGAGACTGTGACGAGGACAGTAGCCCCGCGTAAAATCCTTACAGAGATGCGCTGCGAGGCCGTAATGATGCAAAAGCAATACGGCTGGAGCTGAGACAGTGCTGGTGAGGCGGCAAGTGAAAATCACCTCTGAGTCTAACACAATAGAGAGACGGGATGATGGTCCCGTAACTAGGGTGGTACCGCGGTTTATAATCGTCCCTAACTTTTTGTCAGGGGCGTTTCTTTTTGAGAAAGCAACTGGCGCAGACAGGCAGCAGCATACGATGGCGCTATGCGGCTGCAAGCAGCTATTATTACTTATAGAGAGAGGAAAGAAATGATCAAAAACTTATCAGAAAAGCCTATCGCAGAAGTGCAGAAGGAACAAGCAGAAAAGTGGAATCAGGAAGACCTGCTCGGAAAGTGCGTCAGCACAAGAGAAGGTCAGCCGAAGTTTATCTTCTATGAAGGTCCTCCGACAGCAAACGGAAAGCCTGGCATCCACCACATGATGGCCAGAACGCTGAAGGATTCCGTCAACCGTTACTGGACCATGAAGGGTTACAAAGTAAACAGAAAGGCAGGGTGGGACACTCACGGACTGCCTGTTGAAATAGAAGTTGAGAAGAAACTCGGCATCGAAGGCAAGCAGCAGATCGAGGATTACGGCATCTCCAAGTTCAATGAGATGTGCAAGGAATCCGTATTCACTTACACAGATCTTTGGACACAGATGAGTGAGCGCATGGGCTACATGTGCGATCTGGACAATCCGTACATCACACTCGACAACAACTACATCGAGTCATGCTGGTGGATCATCAACGAATTCTTCAAGAAGGGTCTGATCTATGAGGGTCACAAGATTCTGCCGTACTGCCCGAGATGTGAGACGGGACTTGCTTCCCACGAAGTTGCACAGGGTTACAAGGACGTCAAGGTCAACACACTGACCGTGAAGTTCAAGCGTAAGGATGCAGACAACGAATACTTCCTGGCGTGGACAACAACTGCATGGACACTGGCAGCCAACGTAGCGCTGACCGTTGGTCCGGACGTCGACTACGTTAAGTGCCGCATGATCGGCGGCGAAGAGGATGGCAACTACTTCTGGGTCGGCAAGGCACTGGTGGATAAGGTTCTTGCCAACGACGAGTACGAAATCGTAGAAGAGGTTAAGGGTAAAGACCTGGAGTACATCGAATACGAACAGCTCATGCCATTCTGCGAGGCAGACGGCAAGGCATTCTTCGTCACTTGCATGGATTACGTCAGCACAGAAGACGGTACCGGTATCGTACATACCGCACCTGCTTTTGGTGAAGACGACTATCAGTGCGGACGCAAATACAACCTGCCTGTCGTACAGCCTGTGGATGAAAACGGAAACTATACAGAAACACCTTGGAAGGGCCACTTCATCATGGAAGATGGTCTGGATGTTGAAATCATCAAGTATCTGGGCGAAGGAAACAAAGTTTATTCCAAGCAGAAGATCGAGCATAACTATCCGCACTGCTGGAGATGCGGAACCCCGCTCGTTTATTATGCAAAACCATCCTGGTACATTGAAATGACGAAGCTCCGTGACGAGCTGGTCGCTAACAATAATGAAGTAAACTGGTATCCTGACTTTGTCGGTGAGAAGAGATTCGGAAACTGGCTGGAGGAAGTCAAGGACTGGGCAATTTCCAGAAACAGATACTGGGGTACACCGATTCCGATCTGGAGATGCGAATGCGGACATCTGGAATGCGTCGGCAGCAGAGAAGAACTGGTCGAAAAGGCAAATGAGCCGATCGATACTTCCATTGAGCTGCACAGACCGTATGTAGATGATGTGACATTCACATGTCCTGTCTGCGGCAAGCCGATGCACAGAATCCCTGAGGTCATGGACTGCTGGTTCGACTCAGGCGCGATGCCTTTTGCTCAGTGGCATTATCCGTTTGAGAATGCGGATAAATTTGACGAGGAACTCTTCCCGGCAGACTTCATCTGCGAAGGAATCGACCAGACGAGAGGATGGTTCTATTCACTGATGGCCATCTCCACCTTCGTCAAGGGAACGGCTCCTTACAAGAATGTACTGGTAAACGACCTGATCCTGGACAAAGAAGGCAAGAAGATGTCCAAGCACGTGGGCAACACTGTCGATCCGTTTGAAATGCTGGACAAGTACGGTGCAGACGCGACTAGATGGTATCTGATGCACACATCACCGGCATGGGCGCCGACGAAGTTCGACGAGGACGGCCTGATAGATGTTGTAAGCAAATTCTTCGGAACTCTGAAGAACGTATATAACTTCTTCGTACTGTATTCCAATGAAGATGATGTAGATTTTGCTGCGCTTGAAGTTCCGTATGCTGAGAGACCGGAGCTCGACAGATGGATCATCTCTAAGTACAACAAGCTGGTCAGAGACGTCCGTGCAGCAATGGATGAGTACGACCATATGAGAGCGACAAGAGCGATCCAGGAATTCGTAGGCGAAGACCTGAGTAACTGGTACATCCGCCGTGCGCGCCGTCGTTTCTGGGGTGAAGGCATGACGGATGATAAGAAGGCAGTATACGCGACGACTTACGAACTGCTCGTCGGCATCGCGAAGCTGATCGCACCGTTCGCGCCATTCCTCTCCGATGAGATGTACATCAACCTGACTGGCAAGGAATCCGTTCATCTGGATTACTTCCCGGAAGCAGATGAGTCACTGATCGACCCGGCAGTAGAAGAGAGAATGGACCTCGTCAGAACCCTCGTAGCCCTCGGTCGCGGAACTCGTGAAAAGGAAAAGATCAAAGTCCGCCAGCCGCTGGAATCCGTTCTGATTGACGGTAAGTATGAGGACATCATCAGCGACCTGACGCCACTGATCAAGGAAGAACTGAACATCAAGCAGGTCATCTTCGAGAAAGACCTGGATGAATATATGAACTTCTCCCTGAAGCCGAACTTCAGGGTTGCAGGACCGGCTCTCGGCAAAAACATCAAAGCCTTTGGTGCGACCATGGCGAAGGCAGATCCGAAGGAAGTCATGGCAGCATTTGACGCTGACGGCAAGCTGACCGTGGAGCTGAATGGTGAGAATGTAGAAATCACACCGGATATGGTAGAAGTCCGCATCGATGCCAAGGAAGGTTTCGCAGTAGCAATGGAGAACAACGTATTTACGATTCTGGATACGACGATCACTCCGGAGCTCGAAGCAGAAGGCCTCGCCCGCGAACTGATTTCCAAGGTTCAGCAGATGCGTAAGCAGAACGATTATGAGATGATGGATAACATCAAGATCTATCTGGATGCGGATGAAGACGTAGCAGCTGCTGTTGATACGTTCAAAGACTACATCATGAAGGAAACCCTGGCCGTTGAAATCTGCGGAGCAGATGAAGCCGGCGCGGAACTCAACAAGGTCAACCTGAACGGTCACAAGAGCGGCCTTGCGCTGGAGCGCATTTAGCCCGGCTGCAGCCTTTGCATAAAGGGTACTGATATGAGTACGAGTATTGAGAATTTGAGAAGACTTGCAGAGCGTGATGTGAAGGACCACACCGCGCTCTTCGATTTGTATGTCACAGTGGGGCGCGATATCGATTACCTTTCCATCAAGTTCGGCATCGAGCCTGAGGACCTGATCGACCTTCTGGAAGGATATGGTGAGAAGCTGCGCATTACTGCTTCTGATGTTGCCGCTGATCCGAAACTTGCGGCGGCCATCATGGAAGACAAAACGACTGCAAAGGCAATCGAAGAGTTTGGGATTGCCCTTGATTATTCTGGCAAAGGTCGTCTGAAGAAACTGTCCCGCCTATTGATTGAAGAGTATGTGGAACACTTCTATCCAGGGATTGCTTCCGAGCACCCAGAGAATGACTGGATCTGCATCGAGGCATATCTCGACCAGATGCATCCCGGATGGAGAGCACAGGTAGGCGCATCCAACGTCGCCGAAGGAGCGGACGGAGCTGAAAATCAAACCGTGCAGGGCAGAGTCAAGTCCAGCAAACCGAAACGCAAAGTCCGCAACAACTTCCGGCTGTACTGATTTGTATGAAATAAGCACATGAAGAATCTACTAGGCATGACAATGGAAGAGTTAAAACTGTTTGCCGTTGAGATAGGTGAGAAACCTTTCCGCGGCAAACAGATTTATAATTGGCTGAATCAGGGCGTCAGGAGTTTCGATGAGATGACCGACCTGTCAAAAGCCCTGCGCGAAAAGCTGAAAGGGTCAGCACAGATCGGCGGGTGCAGAGCGATCAGAATGCAGGAGGACAAAAACGACGGCACCTGCAAGATTCTCTTCGAAGCGGACACAGCGACAGAGGACGAAACGGCGACGGAAGCCGGCACGGCTGCGTCGGACAAGCCAGCCGATACCTTTGAAGGGGTCTTCATGCGCTACAGCTACGGCAACTCTCTCTGCGTATCATCACAGGTCGGGTGCAAGATGGGATGCAAGTTCTGCGCATCGGCGCTGGGCGGATTCGTGCGGGATCTGGATGCCGGCGAGATGCTGGGGCAGGTGCTGGAGGCGGAGCGCGTCACCGACAGCACAGTCAGCCGCATCGTCATCATGGGCATGGGCGAACCTTTTGATAATTACGAGAACGTGGCGAAATTCCTCAGGCTGCTGCATGCAGAAGAAGGCAGGAATATGAGCTGGCGGAACATGACGGTGTCGACCAGCGGACTCATTCCCGGAATCCGGAGGTTTGAAGAAGACTTCCCGCAGGTCAACCTGGCCATTTCTCTGCACAGACTGACAGATGAAGGCCGGAGTAAAATCATGCCTGTCAACCAGAAATATCCGTTGGAACAGTTATTAGAGGCGGCACGGGAGTATACAGACAAGACACACCGGCGGATCACCTTCGAGTACGCACTTATCGAAGGGGAAAATGACACGGACAGAGATGTGGAGCTGATGATCAAAAGGCTTGGCGGCATGCTTTGCCACGTGAACCTCATTCCGTTAAACAAGGTGGATGAAACGGGCTTCAGCGGAACCAGCAGGAAACGAGCGCATGAAATCGCCGAAAGGCTTGAAAATGCTGGCATTCCGGCAACTGTACGACGTCAGCTAGGCAGCGAAATAGACGGTGCATGCGGACAGTTGAGACTGCGTCAGCAAGCGGAAATCGGCTGAATAAGAAGACCGAATTTGAACAATAATCAGACCATCAGACACAGAATTATAGGTTGCCCGCAAAAGGCAGATGGTTTATAATTATGGCAAGCTAACGAAAAGGCAACCTAACGATAAATCAATTCACAGGAGGACAAGGGCTATGGTGCAATTGCTTATAGGACATAAAGGAAGCGGCAAGACTAACAAGATGATTCAGATCGCCAATGAGAGCATCAAGACCTGTGATGGAAGTATCATTTTTATAAACAAGAATCACAGACTGATGTACGAGCTTTCCTATCGGATAAGAGTTATTTGCATGGAGGATTTCGAGCATATAACGAATATCGATGAGTACATCGGGTTCATCTATGGCATCATTAGTTCAGATCATGATATCGAGACGATTTTCATCGACAGCATTTTGAAGCATGCGGATGTAAGTCTGGGTGATCTGCCTGAATTCATCGACAGGCTCAAAGCCATTTCCGAGATCTATGGCGTTGACTTCGTCGTAAGCGTAAGCGCTGAGAAGGAAGAGATGATCGGCGTAAACTTCGACGGTTGTGAGATTCTGAACTAAGAGAATACACAAGAGAAATAGCTACGAGTGGCGGTGGGTTCACCGCCATTTTTGACGGATAAGCAAAGGCAGCAATAAAGCAAAAGGCAGCACAGCACATCTGAATGAATAAAGCATACATATACGTAGTCATAACTGCATTACTGTTTGGAACCATGGAAGTTTCGTGCAAAATCGGCGGCAACGATCTGGATCCGTTCCAGTTGACATTCCTGCGTTTTTTGATTGGCGCTCTGGTGCTTTTGCCGTTCGCGCTGAAGCAGATGAAGAGCAGAGGTGTCCGGCTGACAGGCAGAGATTTGCTGGAACTGACGGGTGTGGGAATCCTCGGCGTCACCATCAGCATGAGCCTGTTCCAGATTTCAGTTATGATGTGCAATGCGTCGACCGTGTCGGTGCTGATCTGCGTCAACCCGTTCTTCACAATGGTGTTCGCGCACTTCCTGACCAGTGAAAAGCTCAATGGCAGTAAGCTTGTCATTCTGGCGGTAGCGCTCGCCGGCATCATGTTCATGTTCCGTCCCTGGGACATTCAGGCGGGCAATTCCTGGATCGGCATGATCATCATGGTCATATCGGCACTGTTCTTTGGACTCTATACGGTCCTGGGCAAAGTCAGTCAGGAGAAGTTGGGACCATTCGCGCAGACGAGCATCAGCTTCCTGCTTGGTGCGGCAGCGCTCCTCGTGGTAATGCTGTTCATGGGGAGACCGGTGGTCACAGGTGTCATGGACAATGTACCGATTATCCTGTACACTGGCGTTATGGTCACGGGACTTGGATACTACTGTTACTTCAAAGCCATTGAGCTGGCAGATGCGGCAACAGGATCCTTCGCCTTTTTCCTGAAGCCGGCCATTGCACCGGTCATCGCAGTCATCGTGCTGCACGAGACGATTCTGTGGAATACGGTAGTGGGTATCATCCTGGTGCTGATTGCTTCGCTGATGAACATCCTGTACCGCAGAAGGCTGGCGGACCAGGCAGCCTCAGAGAAAGCGTGCGAGGCATCACTGGAGACAGACGAGGACAAGTAGAATAGATAGAATGTTTACAACAGAAGATATCAAACAGAAATATGAAAATCACGTTCCCATCGGCGAGAGCTGGGCGCATCACTTCGCAGTGATTTTGCCCCTTGTTGATTTTGCAGATGGGAAAGGACCTCAGATTTTATATGAGGTACGGGCCATGAAACTCGATAGGCAGCCGGGGGAGGTGTGCTTCCCGGGCGGACAGATCGAGAAGGGGGAAACACCTGTAGAAGCGGCGCTTCGGGAAACGGAAGAAGAGCTGGGCATCTGCAGGGATGAAATTGAAATTATCACAGAGCTTGTGACCATCTGCACCAGAGCAGGGTCACAGATTCACTGCTTCATCGGCAGCATCAGTGAGGATGCGTTTGCAAACATGGATGTGAGCCGGGCAGAAGTGGCGGAAGTGTTCACAGTTCCGGTGGAGGATCTGCGGAACACGGAGTGTGAAGTATACTGGAATCCGCTGAAAGAGGTACCAGTTGAGGACTTCCCATACGACAGAGTCACCAGTGGGGAGGCGTATAAATGGAAAGACGGCAGGGCGCCGGTTCCTGTGTTCGATGTGAATGACAGGATCATTTGGGGCCTGACCGGCAGAATGACGAAGGAATTTCTGGAGGGTTTGACATGAGAAAATCGTTGATAAAAAAAGCAGGTGCTTTGATTACAGGCGGTGTGGTTGCCTTTGCATTTGCGGCAGTGCTGAGCGGATGTGCGAATGAAGAAGAGGCGCTGCCGGAAGAAAACGTTCAATACGAGATTGCACTCGTTACTGATGACAGCCTTGTCATGGACGGAGGGCATAGTGAGACGGCATGGAACGCAATCACAGAGTTCGGCGGAACCCACGGTATTTCACACAAATACTACAAAGCAACGGAACAGACCGATGCGGCGTTTGAGGATGCGATCAAAGTAGCCATCAACAAAGGCGCGAAGGTCGTCATCGTCGACAACAGTGCGATTGCAAAGGCAGTATACAACATGCAGGAGGTCTATCCGGAAATCAAATTCGTCATGCTGGATGCCAATCCTTATGATCCGGACAACGGCGACATTCTGATCACACAGAACACCGTTGCTGCAGAGTTTGACTCAGCCCAGGCAGGATATCTGGCGGGCTATGCAGCTGTCATTGACGGGTCGACGGAACTGGGATTCATCGGACAAAGCGGTGCAGAAGATATCAAAGCCTTTGGATACGGATATGTAATGGGTGCTGAGAGAGCAGCCGGCGAGATCGGTACACCGGTGACGATGGATTATAAGTACTGTGAAGACGCATCTGACAGTGATGCTGTCTACAATCAGGCGGTTGGGATGTACGACAATGGCGCGCAGGTGATTTTTGCGGTGGGCCCTAGAATCCAGGAGCCGGTCATTGAGGCGGCTGAGGCAAAGGACGGCAAAGTCATCGGCAGTGAAACAGATCAGAGCACGAAGTCAGATAAGGTCATCACATCTGCGATTTACAACATCCGCGGCGCGCTGAAGGAAATTCTCGGCGATTATGCTAAAGATAACTTTAAGGGCGGAGAGGTCATTCAGTACAACGCCCGCAATGAAGGTGTCGGTCTGGAACTCAAAAATAACAAGCTCAGCAATCTGACAACTGACCAGTACAAAGAAGTTTACGACAATCTTGCCTCCGGGGAGATCAAAATCAACCTGGAGAATATTGAATCCGTAAAGGATATCATTACAGTCAATCTGACATTCAAATAGATTGAAACGGAACGGAGAGACCGGCACAAGGCCGGTCTTTTTTTCACTGCAATAATATGGTATAATTAATTGCTTTAATTCGTTAAAATAGCATTATGAAAGGGGTTCAGAATGCTTGAGAAATTAAGAGTAAGAAGAGACGAAGTTAAGAATAAAGTTAATAAGAGTGACAAGAAACAAAAGGAAACACGCGATTGGTCCGTTGGTAAGCACAAAGGGTCGACGGAAAGTTTCTATGAAAATGGCGAAGTTAAGCTGAAAGCCAGAGACCGCATTTCGGAAGAGCTATATATAGAAAACCGTGTCAAGCGGGGACTCCGTAATTCCAACGGGACAGGTGTTGTTGTTGGCCTGACGCACATCGGCGAGGTCATCGGTTACGATAAGGATGAGCAGGGAAACAAGGTTCCGCTCGAAGGAAAACTCTACTACAGAGGCTATGATATCGAGGATCTTGTCAATAATGTGCTGCTCGAAGACCGCTTCGGTTTTGAGGAGATTTCCTATCTTCTCATGCTCGGAGAGCTTCCGGCCAAGAAGGATCTGAAACTGTTCAATGATATCCTCGGCGACCATAGAGAGCTGCCGATGGGTTTTGCGCGGGATATGATCCTGACAGCTCCGTCGAACAACGTCATGAACAAGCTGGCGAGAAGCGTACTGGCTCTGTATAGCTTTGATGACAATCCGGATGATGTTTCACTGCAGAATGTGCTGCGGCAGTCCATGAGTCTCATGGGATATTTCCCTGCGATCATCTGCTACGCGTACCAGGCGAAGAGCAGTTACTATGATAAAAAGAGTCTGCATCTGCATGATCCGATTCGAGAACTTTCCACATCGGAGAATATTCTCAGGATGCTCCGTCCGATGGGTGAGTACTCCGATCTGGAGGCGAAGATTCTGGATGTCTGCATGATCCTCCACGCGGAGCATGGTGGTGGTAACAATTCATCGTTTACGACCCATCTGATTTCGTCCACAGGAACCGACACCTATTCGGCAATCGCGGCAGCGGTAGGCTCTCTCAAAGGCCCGAAGCACGGTGGCGCCAACATCGCAGTAATCAACATGATCAATGACATCAAAGCTCATGTGAAGGATATCGATAAGCATTCGGCACTGGATGATTATCTGGTCAAGATCCTGAAGGGTGAAGCCAATGACAGGACAGGGCTGGTTTATGGTATGGGACACGCCATTTACACCAAGTCAGATCCTCGTGCGAAGATCCTTAAGGGAATGGCCAAGAAATTGGCGGAATCCAATGACAGAATCGATGACTTCATGCTCTGCGATTACATCGAGCGGCGTACGCCGCAGCTCTACGCGGAAGTGCACGGCAAGGAGATTCTTATGCCTGCCAATGTGGATCTGTACTCCGGGTTTGTTTACAGCGCGCTGGATATCGCAAGAGATGTTGCAACGCCTTTGTTCGCTACGGCAAGACTTTCCGGTTGGTGCGCCCACAGACTTGAGGAAATCGTGAACGGCGGCAAGCTCATGCGTCCGGCGTATAATTCCGTTCAGGAAAAACGCGACTATATCGCGATGGATGATAGGAAATAGACTGTGAAATGAACGACGAACAATTCAGGTTAGCATGTGAAAAAGAACTGAAGTACATCGCGAAGCAGGAGCGGAAGCTGCAAAAGCAGGCCATGAACTCGGGTTCAAGCTGGAAGAACGCCGTTGAGAGTCTCATTCCCGAAAAGATATACATCAACCTTCGCGCTGCCTTTGCAACAGCATTCAATCTGATTTTCGAGAAAGGTCTCGATGTCATTGAGAAAACTTACAGCAAAGACAGACTGATGAAGGATTTCGAGAACAATGATCTGGCGGTGGACAATATCCAGACACGAAGGGAGCTCAGGAAATTCCGCAGCAATGTTTCATCCTCCAAAAGGTGGAAATCCATTATCACCACGGCGGAAGGCGTGGGGCTTGGCGCGCTTGGAATCGGTCTGCCTGATGTGGTCCTGTTTATCGGATTCATCCTGCAGTCCATTTATGAGGTTGCGCTGAAGTACGGTTATGACTACAATAAACCTGAGGAGAGACTGCTGATTCTCAAGATGATGTCAGCAGCAATCGCCAAGCAGGACAAGTGGCTGAAAGCTGATCTTGAAGTGGAAGAACTCATCAGGAATCCGAAGGAACCGGACTATGATGAAATTGAGATGCAGATTGGTGTTACTGCAGATGATTTCGCACTGGATATGCTGGTGCTGAAATTTATCCAGGGTTTGCCGGTCGTCGGTGTCGTCGGCGGGCTCAGCAATCCGGTCTACTACAACAAGATCATGGAATATGTAAGATTAAAGTATCACAAGAGATATCTTCTGAATAAGAGGGAAGAGAACAAGGAGGAGATGGAATGACACTAGGAATTATTATTGTAATTATCATCATCATTCTTCTGATCTGGGGAATTGGTGCGTACAACAAATTCATCAAGATGAAGAACAGGATCGAAGAAGCATTTGCAACGATGGATGTTTACCTCAAGAAGAGATGGGATCTGGTTCCGAATCTGGTGAACACGGTGCAGGCATATGCGCAGCATGAAAGCAGTACCTTCGAGAAGATCACGAAGCTCCGTACAAGGAACTATGATGCAATGTCACCGAATGAGAAGATCGAAGCAAACCAGGCGCTGGGCGCTTCTCTCGGTTCAATCGTTGCTACAGCAGAAGCTTATCCTGAACTCAAAGCCAATGAGAACTTCATGACTCTGATGAAGCAGCTGAACGATTTCGAAGATGATATCGCAAACAGTCGCAAGTACTACAACGGCTGCGTCAGGGAGATGAACACTGCAGTTGAATCATTCCCGACCAACCTGATCGCAAATCAATTCCATTTTGAGAAGTACAATATGTACGAAGTGGAAGACGTCCGCGAACGCGAGAACGTGAAAGTGGACTTCGGCAACATGCAGTAATTGCGAGTTGGCCTGTAGGTGGCCGCGGAGGCTGCCGCTGAAGCATATACACGTCAGACGAGGGGCCGCAGCGCCGGCGAAATAAGCCGGACTGCAGCCCTTTTTTCAAGCATGAAATACAAGATAATCAAAGAAGCTAAGTTCATAGAGAGAATCAACCGGTTCGTCGCCAAGGTAGAACTGCCAGGCGGTGAAATCACAAAAGTGCATGTCAAGAATACGGGACGATGCAAAGAATTGCTTTTGCCCGGAAGCAGGGTGTATATGGAGGATTTTGAAGGACGCATGGGAACCCGGCGGATGCAGTACTCACTGATAGCAGTGGAGAAGGTGATCGGTCAGGGAGACTGCAGTGAATCGATTCTCATCAACATGGATTCCCAGGCACCGAATAAGGTGGTGCAGGAAGCGCTGGCTGACGGTAGGATCTGCTTGCCCGGGATGAGTGATCTGACATTGATCAAACCGGAGACGAAGTATGGTGATTCCAGATTTGATTTTTATGTTGAAGCGGGAGATAAGCGCGGGTTCATCGAGGTCAAAGGTGTGACGCTTGAAGAAGACGGACATGCGCGGTTTCCGGATGCACCGACAGAGCGGGGTGTAAAACACATCAATGAGCTGATCAGCGCCCACGGAGAAGGGTATGAGTCGTACATCCTCTTCGTGATACAGATGGATGGTGCGAAGGATGTGGCGCCGAATTACGTGACGCACCCACGATTTGGGGAAGCCCTTGCAGAGGCAGCAAACGCCGGTGTGAACATCCTTGCCTATGACTGTCTGGTGACTGCGGATAGCTTGACAATCAACAACCCGATTCCATTTCAATTTTCATAAAAGCGGTTGCAAAGACAACTTGTAACAATTAGACTAGCAATATGGGTCTTATTATCGCATTCGTCATTTTTATAGCGAGCATGATATTTATGCTGATCACAGGGCACTCCATGGTGTGGGCACTGTTGGTCGGCCTTTTGTTGTTCACGGGACTTGGACTGAAACAGCTGGATATGCCCGTGAGCAAAGGCATCAGGGAACTCAGTTCCAGCAGTTGGGGTTCCATCCGCGATTCTCTTATCGTCATTGAGGTCATGCTGATTATAGGACTCATTACGGCAGCCTGGAGAATATCCGGGACGATTACCATATTCGTCTATTACGGAATGAAGGTCATCGTACCGCCGCTTTTTCTGATCATAGCATTCCTGCTATCCTGCCTGCTGAGTTATGCGTTGGGAACGTCCTTTGGCGTGGCAGGCACTGTAGGCGTTATCTTCATGGCGCTGGCGAGAAGCGGGGGTGTGGATCCGGTCATCACAGCCGGCGTTATTATGTCCGGCATCTATTTCGGTGACAGAGGATCACCAGTTTCCTCCTCCGCCAATATGGTGGCAGGCATCACGAAAACAGACATCCTGACCAATGTCAAAATCATGATGAAAACAGCAGCGTTGCCATTTGCGCTGACCCTTGCAGCGTATATTGTCGTATCGATCATGAACCCAATCAGCCACGTGGACACAGCATTGATGGATTCTTTTAAGAGTGAATTCACACTATCACCGTGGGGGTTTGTACCGGCCGTTCTGATGCTGGCGCTGCCGTTGCTTAAAGTCGGCGTCATTCTGTCTATTGTTATCAGCGTATTGGCCAGCAGCGTCATTGCGTTTGCTGTTGAAAAGATATCAATCCTCGAAATATGCAAAGTCCTCTTGCTCGGCTATCACCCGGCAGGCGAGGGTCTGTCTGCGATCCTTGATGGAGGCGGACTTGTTTCGATGATTGAAATCGCTATCATTCTGATTATCTCATGCGCCTATTCCGGCATCTTCAACAGAACAGGCATGCTGGAAGGTCTGCTCAGCCGCATCAACACATGCTGCACGAAAATCGGTCGCTTCGCCACATCTGTACTCGTTGGACTGGCATCCTGCGTGCTCTTCTGCAATCAGACAATTGCGACGCTGATGTGCAATGACTTGCTTACCAAGCCGTATCTGGATACAGGCGGCACCAGACAGGAACTTGCCATAGATATCGAAAACTCGACCATAATAATTGTTGGTCTCATTCCATGGGCGATTGCCTGCTCTGTTCCGCTGACATTCTTCGGCATAGGAAATGAGGCCATCCTTTGGGCGTGGTATCTCTATCTGGTACCTTTGTGCTATCTGTTTACGAAGAAACGCTGGTACGCAGATAAAGCTCCCGCCGCATAAGGCCGATTCTGCTGGTGAGCTCCCGTATATGATAGGTATTCCGGAAGACCAGCAGGGCAAACTGATCCAGATACTCTTTGTATTCATCGATCACATCTGCTTTTAGCTGCGATATCAATTTCAGCAGGTTTTTGGCCTCGCCGGCAGGTTCTTCCTGCACCGGCACGTAGGCGATTTTGATGCTGCCTGTTTCTGCATTGTAAAAAACAGTATCCGTGCTCAGTGATACCTTCGCGGGCGTGATCAGATACTCAATGGTGCTGCTCAGAATGATCAGAACCTTTTCAAGAATGAAGAGTGCGTCTTCTGTTCTGTCGACACGGTATCTGCTCAAAGGCGCAAACCCTTTGCAGTCGTAGTAGACTACATGCTTCGAGTCGCCGCTGATAAACATCATGGGCAGCAAGTCCCTGCACTCACCGGACGAGAGCATCGCCCGTTCAAAGTCCAGGATAGAATCCTCTCTAAAACACATTCTGTATTCGTTGTTTTCCCACATAACAATTCTCCTTATTTATCGCTATCCGCCACATTTGCTGCAGGGAGTGTATCCTTTTTCTTCTGCTTCCCCGCGGTCAATGACGATGGTGTGTCGTTTGATGGAACGACAATCCGCCCGATGGTAACAAGTATCTTCTCCGTTAAAACAGAAGACGATGCAGCCTGTCGGAAGTTTTCCGGAACCGCACATGCTGCAAGGTGAATACTGCTTTTTCACCGCATTTGTAAGAATGCAGCTGTGGACAGTTGCCTTGACATAGGTGCAGTTCTCCTTGTGATACTTTGTGCCGCATTGCGGAAAAATCCATACTTCTGTGGAATCCTCAGACTGTTCCAGTCCCTCAGCGCCCAACGCATGGCGGGTGTATTTCAATCCTGTAAAATCCCTGTATTTGACGGTATCTTCATATTCAAATTCCCGCCCGAAGTGCAAAGGCAGCGCCAGGTCCACATCAGCGTCAAGGCGAAAAGAATTCAAATCTGTATGCCGTCCGTCAGAATAGTTGTAACGCTGATGAATCAGACGCAGACTGACATCCTGCCCGAAGTCCATGGACTCCCGTCTGAGTTTCATTCCCATGGCATATTTGGAAAGGTCGAGCCCGGATGCCTGTGCGTAAGAACATTCTTTGAACGCTGCGTTCATACAGTATTCCCATGCTGAGTCGGCTTCGATAAAATATCCCAACGTTATGACAGCGAGCATGACGAGCGGCAGACAGATTGCAGCTTCTATGGTATATACCCCTTTTTTGTTTCTCGTGAATAATGCCATCTTTAATAAATCCTGTCATAGGACAGTTTCCTGCCGTTTATATCTGCATCAATGGAGATGCCTGTCGCGCACTCCGGAATAAGGAAATACGCATCATGATTTTTTCGCATGTTGATCTGGATGAGATCGAGTACACGCGCCGTTTTGATGTTTTCATCTTTGGCGTATAGAAGAATGCGCAGGTAATCATCGTAGGTCCTTCCAAGATTCACCTGCGGGCGGATGCAACCGTCCTCACCGCTGTAACCTTCCAGAATGGAGTCAAGATCGATGGCCCAACTGGCGGGTGTTTTGACAATCGGTACCTTGTAACCTTTGTGCAAAAGCTTCACATCGTTGATGGATTCTGCTGCCGCCCAGGCTGCGGCGATGGCAAGCTGGGTGACAAGAGCACCTGGTCCAGGCGTGATTGTCTCTGCCGCCGTTGCAATTGCAGATACCTTCTCCGGATCAGAATATATATGGGTGATATTCAGACCAGTCCGTACAGCTTCCAACGCCAGATCGGTCTGTCGCCTGTTCTTCACATCGGACAGTTCCCCGCAGATGATGTACTCGACTTCGCTGCTGAAAAAGTGATCTGCCGCTCGGACCGTTTCCGCGCAGTTGAATTTCTGCAGGATGTATTCCGACATGATGAACTTGCTGGTACCCGTTCTGAAAATAGCATCCGGATTGGTCAGATTCTCACCTAGCTTTCTGGCTGTCGTGATGATATCGGTGTCTGGAACAGAGCGGGAGGGGAGACCGGTTATGGTCGGCCCGTGCCGCAGGGTTCTGTCCGGCATGCTGCCACCTGTACCGCTCTTGCCGCCTGTGCCGTTCTCTTTAGACAGTGCGTCTGTTACGATGGAAGCGGCGCCGGTCGATTTCATGTAATCCAGAATCTGTTTGTGCATAGGCTCTGTATCGACAACACAAAAGCGGCTGGCAGAAGCCTTTGCAGCAAGTCCTGTGTAGTCTCGCACCGCAGAGGAAAGGTGAGAATCTGTTCCATTGATCAGGAACAGCCCATAATCCTGCTGCACGTAGTAATCATATTCGGACAGCAAGGAAACAGATGCAAGATTCAGCGCCCCATCGGCGATGCTGATCCGGACCTGACTTCTTCCTGCAAAAACAAGAATGAGGGTAATGGAAATCAAAGCAGACAGTATCACAGCCAGAAAGACCGCGCTGCTCCCTTGCTTTCGCAGCATGTTCATAAGAATCCACCTCCTAGGAATCATCAATCTGTTCGTTTGACACATCTTTTTGATTATCTAAAACATCACTTTGATGATCCGATGCATCATGATGTACGATCTGCCGCAGCCTCAGCAAGCTGACGGGATCGACTGCGCGAAGCTCAGCGGAAAGCTGCCTCCTGCCGGTGTGCGACAGGAGACCTTTTGACACCATAGAAACATCGCTGCTGGCGCAGATGCGTTTCGCAGGAGCAACGCCGGATGTGGTGATGCTTCCGGACCAGATTCTTTCAGGTGAAAGAATACCTCCGTCAGGCGAATAAGCAGTGCTTTTTTCCGTCACAAGACCAGATTCACAGCGAAGAGCCATGTGCATCTGACTCTCGGACACGGAAGAATCATAAAAATACATGATGATCAGCACCGTTGTGATGACCGCGAAAATGACGAAGGGCAGAACAACTGCAGCTTCCGCGATGTAACTGCCGCGCCGGGTTAGAAGTTGTCCAGACCTTCGAAGGTCCTGTTTACAAAATCCGTGATCTGTGTTCTGAATATGAGCCCCAGAGCGACAGCGATGGCGACCATGATGGCGACCTGAACAAGCTCCATGCCAGACCGTTGCCGGAATAATCCCATATGCTGCCGCAGGGCGAAAGAACCCTTTATGAATAATCTTCCCATCTCAATACCTCCTGTTAACAAAAGTTTTCATACCCCGAAAAAAGTACCCCTGTAGACGTGCAGAACAGTCTGTAATGACTTGTCCTTTGTGTGGCTTATTATAACATAAATGGAAATAAATAACAATATAAATATGTTTATGAACAAGTAATAATAAACAGAGCATGATATAATATCAGCGAACAATAATACTACTGACAGAAGGATTGACATACATGAAGAACAGAAGGTTTTTATTAAGTTGGATGATTGCTTTTGCAATGGCGTTCACATTGCTTCCGTCAACGGTTGTTTGCGTATACGGTGGCAATGAAAATACTACAGAGCCAACAGGAACGGCATCTGATATGTCGAAAGACAGTGATTCCGGAACGGGTGAAACCGTGACTGAGAATCCTTCGACAGAAAGCTCTGAGGAAACATCCGAAAACGTGGAGACAACGTCAGAGAGTCAGCCGGAAGAAACGACTGAAACGGAATCAGTAACAACAACTACAACAAAAGCCACAACAACGACAACGACAACCACCAAGGCCACGACGACGAAGATATCAACGACCATCAACACATCTGGCAAGAAATGGGTTACGCCCAAAGGCAATAAAACCCTTAAACTGACGATTTGCCGCAATTCCGATGGAACGGTCTTCGATCTCACGAAACAGGCAGGCCAGAAACTGTACGCCTATGACACACTGCAGGGCGCGACAGCTGGCAAGGGATACGGATACTTCAGTCTTTACAACAGAAAGAACACCACTGCGAAAATCGTGAAGGTCAGACTCCGCGATATGAAGGTGATGAAGGTTTCCGGCGTTTTGTATGTCAAACACGCCAATGAACTGACATACAATAAAAGAAATAATACGATTGTCGTAGCGAATGCAGATCCGACGCCAAAGAGGATCAGCGTCGTGGACGCGAATACACTTCGGGTCAAGTTTCATAAAAAACTGGTCATGCCGAAGACAGTCAAGGGAATGTCCAAGAAACAGCGTAAGAAGTTCAAAGGAATCGGTGCGATTGCATATAACGAGAAACACAACATCTATGTCTGCCGCATGAGAAAGACCAACGATCTGCTGTTCCTCAATGCGAGTTTCAAACCGTATAAGAGGGTCAAGCAAAAGTCAAAAGTCAAAGGGATGCTGTATCAGGGACTGGACAGCTACAAAGACTGCATCATGGTCTGCCAGAGCTTCAAGGGCAAGAAAAAGTATAATCTGATTACAGTCTACAACATGAAGGGAAAGAAACTCGCCAGATTCAAAATGTACCTGGGCAAACCGAAAAGAGAGCTGGAGACGATTTTCCACGACGGCAATCAGTTCTATGTGGGATGCTATAGCAGCTACGGATCGAAATCTGACCTTCAGAAATATCACGTCAAGAGGGAAAACAAAATCTACCGGATCAACAATCTTTGATGCAATCACCAATTATAAATGTAGTGTTTTCATACAATTTTCATACTTTGCCCCATTGCTTTAATGTGATAAAATAATAACAAGTTGCATTTGCAATATGCTTTTGGTACAATGACTCGGTATTGTCAAATCATTATTTTATTAATATAGGAGGTTATTTTTTATGGGCGCTATTGACAGTGTTGTTCTTGCAATCAGCAACATTCTGTATCAGCCATGGTGCGTGCCTCTCATCCTGATTGGCGGCGCGATCTACCTGACGTTCAGATGTGGCTTTCTGCAGATCGGCATGTTCAGAGAAGCATGCAAAGTAATCATGGAAAAACCGCACGAAGGCGGCGTATCCTCATTTGGTGCGTTGATGGTATCGACGGCATCCAGAGTCGGTACAGGAAACATCATCGGTGTTTCCACCGCGATTGTATGCGGAGGTCCCGGAGCAATCTTCTGGATGTGGATCACGGCATTCTTCGGCGGTGCATCGGCGTTCGTTGAGTCAACTCTGGCTCAGATCTATAAGAAAAAAGATGACGACGGAACATTCAAGGGCGGACCTGCATTCTACATGAGAGATGCTCTCGGTCAGAAATGGCTCGGTGTTATTTTCTCAATTTTTATCATCTTCACTTACATGATCGGTTACAATATGCTTGCTGCATACAACCTGCAGTCAACATTCGCGGTATTTGATTTCTACAATGAATCATCAACACCTGCGATTATCGGTCTGATTCTGATGATTCTTTTCGGCGTCATCGTATTCGGCGGAGCAAAGAGACTGATCAACGTTACAGAAGTGCTCGTACCTGTCATGGGTGTCATGTACATCATCGTAGCAATCATCGTCCTGGTCATGAACATCGGAAACATTGGACACATGTTCGGAATGATTTTCTCAAGTGCATTCGACTTCGAGGCAATCTTCGGCGGTTTTGCCGGATCATGCATCATGTATGGTGTTAAGAGAGGTCTGTACTCCAATGAAGCTGGTATGGGTTCTGCTCCAAATGCTGCGGCAAGAGCAGACGTATCACACCCGGCTAAGCAGGGCCTTGTACAGATGCTTTCCGTATTCATCGACACACTGCTCATCTGTACAGCGACAGCATTCATGTGCCTGTCCACAAACGTTATTCCGACTGACTACCTGGCTGCAGACGGAAGTGCAGACGCAGCAGGGTATGTGCAGGGATCAATGGCAGATGTATTCGGCGGATTCGGACCGGTATTCATCTGTATCGCAATGATCTTCTTCGCATTCACAACGCTGATCGGTAACTATTCATACTGCGAAGGATGTTTCGAGTTCATCATCAACAGAGAAGCGAAGACTTCAGAACTTAGAGTAATGCGTATCATCGCATCCATCCTTATCTTTCTGGGTGCTGTTGCATCAGCAGGACTGGTATGGGATCTGGCTGATATGGCACAGGGACTCATGGTTATCACAAACGTACCAACGATCATCATACTGGGCAGAATTGCATTTAAGTGTCTGGATGACTACAAGGCACAGATGAGAGAAGGTAAGAACCCGATTTTCAAGGCGGCGAACATCAATCTCAAGCAGGAAACTGACTGGTGGAACTAGAAAGTTGCTTTGAGACTGGTAAGTCACAGAAGACAAGAAATCATTGAAGGACGAAGCGTTTGCTTCGTCCTTTTTTTCATGATTACGATTCCGACGATTGTCTCGGTTACAATTCCAGCAGGGCAGGGCTCACAGTCACGACGACGAGGACGAGAAGGAAAACTGTAAGGGGCAATGTCAGTTTCGTCTCGGCCAGCCGTCCGCGCTCCTCGCTGCTCCGCTTGCGGGAGAGCCAGAGCATTTCACTCTCGGACTGGAGTTTATCCGCGAGCTCCACGCCCTTGCTGATATTGTCACTGATAATATTACTGATGCGCATCAGCTCTCGGTCGCCTTCGCCCAAGCCAAGGCCGCTCCGCGCAAAAGCTCTGAATTCTTTTGCCAAAGACCCGTTGGTCTCTTTGATTCGGGCGTATATATCGCCCATGCAGTGATAGAAGTAATCGTCACGCCGCCCATCCGATTGAAACCCGTTCGAAGAAAGATTTTCCTCAACAATCTTTTCAAAGGCAGAGCTCAGAACAAGCCCAGCCCCAAGCAGGAGCACGAGTCTGTTGATGAACTCCGGAAGCTGCCGCCGTACCGAATCCTGTTGTTGCAGCCGAATCTTCTCCAGCGGATCAAGCCTACGTACGTAGATGAGCACGGCAAGGAGCATCATTCCAAAAGCAATCACAGCCGTGTTGGTTTTTTTCTCTGAAGTCCAGGTAATCTTTTCTCCCGTACGTAGCTGATCAGGCAGGGAAACACGCTTCGCGCTTTGGTCATCATTGAGCGAACCGATGACACTGCGCATTTCATAAGCCAGGAGCTCATCTTCCGACATGGCACCGGCATCATCACTGCTGGCACCATTACTGCCGCCTTCGCTGCCGCCGAACAGACCGCCGGAGTTGCCATACGCGGAACCGCCTTTTCGCGCATACGGATAGAGGGACACATCATACTTCTTCGTCACGGTGCCGTCGTCTGTTTCAATGTCAGCTTTGAGCCTGATGTGTCCGGCGCTTCTTCCTTCCCCCGGCCTGACAAGATATACACCGTTATCTCCCCGCAGCAGGGAGAGAGATGCGAAGTCAAACCCGATGAAGAAATCGAAAAGCAAAAGCAATACGCCCGCTGTGATTACGATCATTATTCTCTTCACAGCCAGACGGTTCAGATTGTCTGCCGTCAGGGCAGGATCTTTTCTAAATTTCAACATTGGATATCCGCTCCATCATCAGAAGGGCCCAAAGGCCTGCGCCCAGGCAGCCTGTCATAATCAGCCGCCCGGGCACCCCTGCATAAAGAGGAACAATATAGGATGGCGAGAGAAGATTCAGAATGAGCAGCATTGCCACAGGCATGAGCGCAATCAATCTTCCCTCGAATTTTTTCTGTGCAGTCACCGCCTTGATTTCACGTTCGATATTGATTTTATCGGTGAGTATGGCGGAAGTGCGCGCAATGATTTTGCCCAGATCCCCGCCGAGATTCCGGCTAATGATGTAGACCTGGACGAAATTGCTGATGTCCTCACAGCAGCTCCTCGCAGCAAAGTCAGCCAGAAGCTCTCGGTCGCTTTCATTATTTTCGAGGATGCACCGTTTCATATGATTCAGTTCCAGCATGATTGGTTCTTCTGGTTCATACATCACAGAAAGGGAATCCGCTGCTTCGATGAGCGCTTCCGGCATCTGTCTGCCTGCTGCGATAGAGGAGGACAGGGAATAGAGCATATCTTTGAACTGAAGATTCAGCTTCTGTATACGCTGCTTCGCCCTGTAAGATTCATAAAATGGTTTCAGTCTGACGATCAGGACTCCGGCCGCCGCCGAAAGAATGATGCTGTGGTAAAAGAGGAACACCAAAACTGCCACAGCCAGGTATCCGCCGCAAAAGAACAGCAGCCCCTCCTGATCTGTCATTTCATATTCTGAGTAGTTCCGTATCATCAGCATCTCCAATCTCAAGTTTTTCTCTGTGCAGCAGACGGTTTCCCGTCATACCGCAGTCCAGCCGGTACAGACTGTTGATTTGAATCTGTCCGTCCAGGACATCATCCAGTTCAGCGATTTCAATGACCTTGCGGCTGCCATCTCTCATACGGCTCATGTGGATCATGATGTCGATTCCTTCGCTGATTTGCGCCCGTATGGCGTCCACGGGAAAGTCGGCGGCTTGCATGAACAACGCTTCCAGTCTCTTCAGCATTCCTGAGATGCTGTTGGCGTGTCCGGTACTCAGGGAACCGGCGTGACCGGTGTTCATCGCGTTGATCATATCGAATACTTCGCTGCCCCTGACTTCCCCGACAATGATCCGGTCCGGCCGCATGCGGAGACTGGCTTTGACCAGCTGCGTCATATCCACCTGACCTTTGCCGGATACGTTGGCGCTGCGGCATTCCATGCGAACGATATTTTTGATTTGGTGAATCTGCAGCTCTGCGGAGTCCTCGATCACAATGATGCGTTCATGGTCTGGGATGAGCTGCGCGAGCACATTGAGCATGGTGGTCTTGCCGCTTGAGGTCCCACCGGAAACGAAACAGTTGTAGCCGCAGCGTACCAGAATCCTAAGGAGTTCTGCCGCTTCTGGGTTTACCGTCTCATTTCTGATGAAATCCCTCATAGTCATGACTGTTTCAGGAAATTTACGAATGGTTAGAATCGGTCCGTTCAGAGCGATGTTTCCGTAGACCGCGTTGACTCTGGATCCATCGCTTAAGCGCGCGTCTACTATGGGGTTGAGCTCATTAATCTCACGGTGGACTCTGCCGGCGATACGTCTGATCAGTTCCTGCAGATCTTCTGTGGAATCAAAAGCAAGAGGGACTTGTGTAATCACTCCTTTGCGCTCAATGAAGATGCTGTCAGCGCCGTTTACCATGATCTCTGAAATGGACTTGTCATCGATATAAGGCTGCAGGATATCCATCTCGCAACGCAGGGACAGAAACAGTCTCTCAATGAGGGAAGTGTTGTCCCTGAAACTGCAGGAAGAGGACCGCTCCTGTGAAAAGACATACTCTTCGATGATCGTAAGGGCTTTTTCATCTGTCATTTCCTCCACGGATTCAGTAAGCAAAAGCCTTATATCCCGAATGTATTCTTTCACATCTTGCTTAGTATAAAATGACATAATAACCATTTATTTCCTTTCGCGATGTATAATAACATAAATTCCAAAATTTAGCAATCCCTAATTTCAAATTGAATTTCAAATCACTCTGTGATAGCATAACTATGTTCGTTTATAAGAGTTAATGTTTTGTTTTATGAGGTAGATATTATGAGTCAGCAAGAGCCGCAGCTGCAGGGTGTAGCCGGACTGAAAAAGCATGATATCAAGGTTTCAGGAATTGTGTTCATGCTCTACTGTCTGGTAGCTGCAGGTGCATTTGGTATCGAGGAGATGATTCCGGAAGCAGGTCCAGGTATGACTTTGTTGCTTTTGTGCATCTTCCCGTTTATATGGGCATATCCGATCAGTTCACTGGTAGCGGAATGTTCCTCTGTTATGCCGTCTGAGGGCGGTGTGTACGTCTGGGTCAAGGAAGCCTTTGGTGAATTCTGGGGATTCCAGACCGGTTGGTGGGCAACCGTTTCCACCTATATTACAAATGGAGTTTATGTAGCGCTGGTATCAGGTTATGTCAGCCAGATGATTCCGATGTCCTATGCTGGTTCTCTGGCACTGAAAATCGGCATGATCGCCATCTTTACCATCGTCAATTTGCTGGGTCTTAGAGAGGTTGGAACTGTCAGTACGGTTCTGTCCCTGCTGATCGTTGCAGCATTCCTGCTTGTTGCAATCGTTGGTTTCCTCAATTGGAACGCCAACCCGGTTGAACCATTCATGCCGGAAGATTACACGCTGATCGATGGACTGGGCGGCGGTATCTGCATCTGCATCTGGATGTACTGCGGATATGAATGTATCTCCAATATGGCCGGCGAAGTCAAGAACCCTCAGGTTATCCCTAAGGGACTGAAAATCGCTATGCCGCTGGTAGCACTGACATATGTACTTCCTACACTGGGCGGACTTGCTACTCTGCCGCAGGGTTCATGGGAGATGTGGTCCACAGAAGGCGGATTTTCCGGCGACCATGTAGGATACGCTACAGTACTTACTGCAAACCTGGGACAGGCATGGGGCTATGTGTTCCTCGTCATCGCAATCATTTCACAGTGCGCGATCTTTAATACGTATCTGGCGTCTGGATCCAGAGGATTCTTCGTTCTGGCAGACGATCACCTTTGTCCGCAGTTCCTGGTCAAGGTCAGCAAGAACAGAGGTGTGCCATATGTCGGCATCCTTTCACTGGCAGTCGTTACATTCATTCTTTCATTCAATGACTTCACGACGCTGGTTTCCATGGAAGTTGTATTCATGCTGGCACTGTATATCATCTTGCCGATTTCAGTGATCAAGCTGAGACATAAACTGCCGGTCGAAGAGAGAAGAAAAAGAGGCCTGTACATCATTCCGGGCGGCAACAAGGCGTTGATTTTCTACTGCGGATTCCCGATCGTCATCGCGATCATCGCACTCCTGATCAACGGAACAGACTATCTGACCACAGGTCTGATGGCGCTGTGCTCCGGACCGATTGCCTACATTCTCTTCCGTAAGATCTGCGGCGGTCTGTCCGTCAATGATCCGGAAGGAAATCCAGTCAACGGATTCGGAATCCCGAAGGGCGATACTGTCAGAATCGGCGTGTTCTCCCTTTGCGCAGGCGCAATGGCCTTCTTCGGTCAGTTCTGGCTGAGATGGTATGAAATCAGCTGGGGCGAATGGGAACCGGATGACTACGATGTATTCTCAAACTGCATTCCACAGGTACAGACAGGTCTGGCTATCGGCGGTGCAATTCTGATCGTATTCGGTCTGATCATGTACTTCGTCGGCAAGAAGAACGACCCACCTCTTCCAGAGCATGAACTGGATGTTGAAGCAACACTCAACAAGTATCTGATGGAAGAGAAGACAGAGACATTCTTCGACTAGGCGATGACAGATTTGAAAATCGACTAACGCAAAGACTTCTTCTATAAGAATTGAAAGACACCACCTAAAGTGGTGTCTTTTTAGGGCGATATTTGACATTAAATTCCAAAAATGGTAATATCAAGCCACCGAGTATAATTTGATGGGCATAAACTGATTTATTATATGGGTATAGTTCCCATAGTTTTCAAGAAATCGTACCCATAACACGAGGCATAGAGACAACGTGTTGGGTACATAATATCAAAAACCATGGGTATTGTTCCCAATAATAAAACGAATATGACCCAAAATATAAATCATTGATTTCAGGAGAAGTATTTGGATTAGGATGAATGAGTTTAAGGAAGCAATAAAACGCGAGCAGAGCCGCATTCAGAGGCTCATCGATTTGACGGATCAAGTTGAACATCTTGAAAAACGCGGGGCATTGATAGCTGACAAGCGTGGATCCAGTATTTACTGCTATGAGAGGAGAGGTCAGTCCAAAATATATCTTGGAAAGTCAGATTCAGAAGCAGCAAGAGCCTGTGCAGCATATCATTTCCTCACCGAAAAGAGCAATCGCCTTATGATTGACAAAAGCCTTTTGGAAAAACTGATACAGGATTACAAGGAGTACAATCATGAAGCGATTATCACTGCGCTTCCCACTTCGTACCGCACAATCCTCAACGAGGATTTCAACAATGAGCGCTATGAGGAACTGAAACGGTGGGCGAACGAAGAATATCCGAAAAACGAAGCGCCTTTTCCGGATTCAGAAACCTATTTGAAGGACGGGAGGCGTGTTCGGTCAAAAGGAGAATGCCTTCATGGGAACATTCTGATTGATATGGGGATTCCATTCCGCTACGACAGTATGATAATGATCACAGACGGCTATGGTAATTCTAAGTGGATCAGCCCGGATTTCCTGATTCAATGTTTCGACCGCTCGCTGATTATCATCGAGCACCTCGGCCGCTTGTTTGATAAAGGGTACGCCATTGACTTCGGGGAGAAGTGTTACTGGTATCTGCAGGCAGGGTTCATCCTGGGGAAGAACTTCTTCGTCACAAGCGACGATATCCATGGCGGAACGGACAGTCAGGCGATTTGGGAAGTTGCAAAGGCAATCGAGCGGCTGTTTTACGGTGAGCCGCAGTAGCAGGGCGTGGCAATTGGGTCGCACTAATCTTCGTTATTTATTTCAAGACCGTTATGTGATAAAGTAAAGCAAAGGCAATAGCACTAACCGGGGGAATGATATGATACCACTTTCCACAAAGATGAGACCCTCAAAACTGGAGGATTTCGTGGGGCAGAAGCACTTCATGTATGAAGGCTCGCTCTTTTATAATTCCATACGGAACAAGACTTTTGAGTCGGCCATTTTCTTCGGACCGAGCGGCACCGGCAAGACTACACTGGCCCGCATCATCGCCGGGGAACTGGACGGTAGTTTTGTTGAAATCAACGCCTCGACAACGGGGACGAAGGAACTCAAGGAGATTCTCAAAAACGCCTCCGACCGTTTCAATGGTCTGCTGCAGGAAACGACGGTCCTTTACGTTGATGAGGTGCACAGATGGAACAAGCTCCAGCAGGACTCTCTGCTGAAGGCAATCGAGGACGGTGTCATCAAGTTCATTGGGAGCACAACTGAGAATCCGTATTTTTCAATCAACAACGCAATCATTTCCCGCGTCAGAAACATCTATGAGTTCAAGCGGCTCTCTGCCGACGAGATACTGATCATACTGAAGCGGACGCTCTCAGATACAGAAAAAGGGTTCGGCGGTCTGAATGTAAAATACGACGAAGACGCGCTGCATACGCTGGCTGCCATGGCAGGAGGAGACTGCAGGGTAGCCCTCGACGCGCTGGGATTCATCGTAGACAATCTCCAGGAAGGACAGACGCTGGACAGAGCCATTGTTGCCGAGGCAATGCAAAAGCAAACCACCTTCTATGACAAGGAAGAGGATAAATACAATCTACTTTCAGCCCTGCAGAAATCAGTCAGGGGATCGGACCCGGATGCTGCCATTCATTATCTGGCTCGCCTAATCGATGGCGGCGCTGACGAGATGATGATTGGAAGGCGCCTGATGGTCATGGCCAGTGAGGATATCGGCATGGCATATCCGAATGCCATTTCAATCGTCACTTCCTGTGTACAGGCAGCCCAGATGATTGGATCCCCGGAAGCACAGATTCCATTGGCACACGCCACGATTCTGCTGGCGTCCTGCCCGAAATCCAACCGTGCAAACGAAGCACTGAACGCAGCGCTGGCAGATATTCACTCACGCAAAATTGACGATGTTCCTGCACACCTGATGGACTCCCATTACGGCGGCGCAAAGGACCTCGGCAGGGGCATCGGTTACAAATACCCACACGCCTACGGCGGGTACATCACACAGCAGTATCTGCCGGATGACCTCTACAAAGAAGGAGTAAAGTACTACGAACCATCCACCAATGGCAGCGAAGGAGCCTTCAAAAAGTATCTAGATGAACTCAGAGAAATCGACAGGAAGAACGGCAAGAACAGATAACGCACCAGCAGATAATGAACAAGCAGGAGCGCAGATGATTTTCAGAGCAGGAGACAAAACAATTACATTAGCCGAAACCGCAGGTTTCTGTTTTGGTGTCAAAAGAGCCATCGACATCGCTTTGGAATCGGCGCCGGCAGCGAGCCTCGGTCCGCTCATCCACAACGATGAAGCAGTCGTGCATCTCGCAGAGAAAGGCATTCGTGTAATTGACAGCCTCGACGATGTGGCAGAACCTGGCGGAACCGACGCATCAGGCGGTAGGGGAAGACTTCCTGTCATCATCCGCTCCCATGGAGAGGGCAAAGCTACTTACGAAGAAGCAAAGGTGAAGGGCATCGAGTTGATTGACGCCACATGTCCTTTTGTTGAGAAGATACATAAGATCGTCAGAGAAACAGACCGTCAGGTCGTGATTGCGGGAGATCCGGACCACGCCGAGGTCAAAGGCATTGCCGGCTGGTGCGCAGAAGAGAAACCGGCCATCGTCTGCCGCTCCGCAGAAGAGGCCGTGTCGCCTTTGCAAGAAGGGGGTAAGGTTCTGCTCGTGGCGCAGACGACAATCAAGGAAGAGACCTTCGAGGAAGTGGCGCGGGCTTTGGAAGAAGCAGGCTGCGATGTGGAGAAACAAAACACGATCTGCAGCGCGACATCGAAGCGTCAGGAGGAGTGTGCAAGGCTCGCACAGGAGAATGAACTCATGATCGTCATCGGCGGGAAGGGCAGTTCCAATACACGCAAGCTTTTCGAGATTGCCTCAAAACACTGCGAGAGCACGTATTTTGTTGAAAATTTAGAGGATTTACCGTTGCACGAGGTTGTGAAATGTAATAAAATAGGCGTGGTGGCTGGTGCGTCAACACCAGACTACACAATTAAGGAGGTTATTGCCAATATGAGTGATGTGACACTTGAAAACAAAGACATGACTATGGAGGAACTGCTTCAGTCAGAAGAGTTCAACAAGACACTGAAGCTGCCAAGAAACGGTGAAATCGTAGACGGCAAAGTTCATCAGGTCAACAATGAAGAAGTTATCGTAAATCTTGGAGTCAAAAAAGACGGAATCCTGCAGAAATCAGAAGCCAGCCTTGAGGAAGGGCAGACCCTGGCCGATGCTTACAAAGTAGGTGATGAGATCAAGGCTAAGGTAATCAAGACTGATGATGGAGACGGCGGGATCCTGCTGTCAACTAAGAAACTCGAGTACATTGCCAACTGGGAAGAAGTTGTCAAAGCGTATGAAGATAAATCCGTTATCGAAGTCAAAGTTACAAGAGCTGTCAGAGGCGGCGTAATCGCTGAGTACAAAGAGTTCTCAGGATTTATTCCACTTTCACAGCTTTCAGATCACTTCGTAGTAGATGCAGAAGAGTTTGTAGGACAGACTATGAACGTTAGAGTCTTCAGAATCGATCCTGCTAAGACAAAGGCTGTATTCTCACACAAGATGTATCTGGCAGACGAGAGAAAGAAACTCGTACAGGAAATCTGGGAGAAACTGCATGTTGATGATGTAGTGGAAGGTACCGTAATGAGATTCACTGACTACGGCGCATTCGTAGACATCGGCGGAATCGACGGACTGCTCCACATCTCAGAGATTTCATGGGGCAAGCTGAAGCACCCTCAGGAAGTTCTTTCAATCGGCGAGAAGATCAATGTTAAGATCCTTTCCATGAACGAAGAAAAAGAAAAGATCTCGCTTGGTCTCAAGCAGAACACTCCGGAACCATGGAGCGTTATCGATGAGAAGTACGAAGTTGGACAGGTCATCGAAGGCAAAGTTGTTCAGATCAAGGAATACGGCGCATTCGTAGAACTGGAACCAGGACTCGACGGACTCGTTCACATCTCAGAAGTTGCTCACAAGAGAGTTGAGAACATCAACAATGAACTTCAGGTTGGACAGGCTGTCAACGTTAAGATTCTCGAGATCGACAAAGACAGAAAGCGTATCTCCCTGAGCATCAGAGAGACAATCGAGCCGCCTACACCGGAAGAGATCGCTGCAGAGAAGGCTGCGAAGGCTGCAGAAGCAGCTGCTGCTGAGGAAGCACCTGCAGAAGAAGTTCCGGCTGAAGAACCAGTTGCTGAAGAAGCTCCGGCTGAAGAACCAACTGCAGAAGAAGCTCCAGCTGAAGAACCGGCTGCAGAAGAAGCTCCGGCAGAAGAGCCAGCTGCTGAAGAAGCACCTGCAGAAGAGGCTGAGTAATTTACACAAGGCAAGCAAAGAGCCGCTCACAGAGCGGCTCTTTTTGTATAGGGAAAACCCCGCGTTTGACGCGGGGTTCAATAAACGCTATGCGTTTGACCAGAAATCCTCCAGCACTTAAGATGTGGATGCGGTCTGCCAACTGCAAACATATCTAAAGGAGGAGGATCACATGGGTC
>JAFRKJ010000006.1 GCA_017431785.1 Bacillota bacterium
AGTTCTTAGCGATCCGGTCATGTGGCGTTGTAGTGTAGTTTCATTGGGTTACCTCGTTGTTTTTTGGTACTGTATACATCACTCTAAAGCCACAGAATAGCAAGTTATTTTTGAGCGAATTTTGTACTATTTTTCAGGAGATAAGGCCCTGTTCGCCTACGGTCGAAACTTCATCGAAACGGAGCGTGACCCCGTCTCTGAGTACCGTCACGCCCTCTGCGGAGCCGACTTGCTCGATGTACCGCTTTACAATGACGTCGCAGTATTTCTCGTCCAGCTCCACGGTGTAACAGGTGCGTTCCGACTGTTCACAGGCGATGAGCGTGCTGCCGGAACCGCCAAACGGGTCCAGCACCAGCGCATTGGTCATGGAGGAGTTCATGATCGGGTAGGCCAGCAGCGCGATCGGCTTCATGGTCGGGTGATCCGCGTTCTTCTTGGGCTTGTCGTACTCCCAGACCGTGGTCTCTTTCCGACCGGCGTACCAGGCGTGCTTCCCGGACTTCTTCCAGCCGAACAGCACCGGCTCATGAATCCACTGGTAGGGACTGCGGCCCAGCACCAGCGAGTTCTTTTTCCAGATGCAGCACCCGGACAGGTAGAACCCTGCATCGGCAAACGCTCTGCGGAAGTTCAGCCCTTCGGTATCCGCATGGAATACATAAATGGAAGCATCGTCTGCCATGACCGCCTCCATGTTGGTGAAGGCATCGAGCAGGAACTGGTAGAAAGCATCGTTTGCCATGTGATCGTTCTTGATCTTCCCGGCGGTGCCTTCGTAGTTCACGTTGTACGGCGGGTCGGTCAGCACAAGGTTTGCCTTCTTGCTGTCCATCAGGATGTCGTAGGTTTCCTTCTTCGTGGAGTCCCCGCAAACCAGCCTGTGCCGTCCGAGCGTCCACACATCGCCCGCCTTGGTGAAGGTCGGCTTCTTGAGCTCGGCCTCGATGTCAAAATCATCGTCGTGGAGACCGTCCTTCAGGTTTTCCTTGAACAGGTCGTCGATCTCGTTTGGATCAAAGCCGGTGAGAGAAACATCAAAGGCCTCTGCCTGCAACGCCTCGATCTCGACGCGCAGCAGTTCTTCGTCCCATCCGGCATCCATGGCCATCCGGTTGTCCGCGATGATGTACGCTTTCTTCTGCGCTTCGGTCAGGTAATCGGCAAAGACGCAGGGCACCTCGGTGATGCCTTCCTCTTTTGCTGCGAGGATACGCCCGTGACCTGCGATAACGCCGTAGTTACGGTCGATAATAACCGGGTTTATAAAACCGAACTCCCGCAGAGATGATCTGAGTTTGTTGATCTGCTCCGGGGAGTGGGTGCGGGCGTTATTGATATACGGAACGAGTCTGTCGATCGGGACAAGTTTCATTTCAGTGGTGGTTCTCATCGTACAAGACCCCATTCCGCAAACTTCTCAAACCCGCCGATCGTCTGAATGTACGTCCGGGCTGTCTCCACGATCTCGGAGTAAGGGAGCCCGTCAATCGTATCGTCACCGATGGCACAGCAGAGTTCCACAGGCTTTCCCGTGCGCTGTGCCTTGAGCCACGCATAGATGTTTACGGACACATCCGCTTTACTGAGGTCCTTGCCGTGCAAACCGCCGCCGGTTACGGAGTCAGCCATATCGCTTCCGAGCTTCCGATTCGTCGCACCGGAGTCTACATCCGTGCCACCGGTCCAGTCTCCGAGCGGGTTCACCAGCGCCTCGGGGAACATGCCCTCGATCAGGTCGGTTTCCACGTTGCTCTGGCAGATAATGAACTTATCCTTGTCCAGAATGAACTTACCGTCATACGGGTACAGGTCATATAACAGAAATGCGATCTCGGTCAGGTCCTCCTGTTCATCCGTGACCGGGACGCCTTTGAAGATCCCATTGTCGCCGCAGCGGATGCCGTTCCTCTGGTTCTGAGCCAGATGCCCGTCCTGCGGCACTTCTTTATAGTCGACCTCGACGGGACCGGCGATCCTTAAAATGATCCCGGAAACCTCTGATTCCGAAAGGTGTACGGAGGTTTCCGCTATGATATGACAAACGCCGTGGCCGATCAGGACCTCGACAGCAATTCTCGGGTTTTCTTCTTTCCGATACGCCAAATCGACAAGCGCACCGGCGATCCGGTCTGCGATCTTGTCGGGATGCGACGGGTTTACTTTTTCAAACATGTCAGTTTCCTTTCCGAGCGGATAAGAGCCGCTCCATCAAATCATCCTGTGGATTTCTGCCGCCGTACTCCACGGCACAGTTTTCTTTCACGATCTGGTAAATCTGGTACCAGACCTGATTGACCTGCTTCATGTAGGTCTGGCTCATAGCCACATACGGAGAGGCAATGGCGTTCCCGGTGGTGGGGTGTTTGGCAAGGAACCCGAACTCGGAGATCGCTTCCTCGCACTGAATCCATCGGGAGACTGACATGGCGTACTGCTCGATGAGCTGGTTGTTTACTAACGTTTCACAGCCGCGAGCCTTGAGCCAATTCCACGTGTCCCGGTACACCGCCTCGGCGCACAGGTCTTTGCCGTTCTTCTGGGACGCCTTCAGGTACTCTTTGACCGGCGGGACATCCGCGCCTTCGATCTCAGTCGGTTCCGGAAGCACCATCGCGCCATCGAGCCTGCCGTCGACGATTTTGTCGGCCAGCGCTTTGCTTTTACGGCCTGCACCGACGCGCTGACCGCCACGCATGGTTCCGTCTTTTGCCACACTTTTCACCTCGCTTTGTGCATCCGGGGTCAATACCCCGTTTGATTTCTGATTTTTGCGTTCGTGACCCCACGCCGCTGTCCGTGCACGGGGTCGTAGAGATTTGGACCGCCCTACGGGTCACCGATCCCCAAGCGAGTGGTGGATTTTTGTGTGACAGGATTGGCAAAGACTCATCAGGTTGCTCCGCGCATGCGTACCCCCTTGTGAAATTGGTAAAATATGGTGGACCTCCCCCATGGGGGTCAGTCGTCCTTCCTTCAGGCACATCTCACACAGCGGGTGCGCAGCTGCGTAACTGTCCCGGATACGCTTCCACGCTCTGCCGTATTTCTTGTTGACGTCAGGGCTGCGCTCGTATCGGTTGTACTGATCGCGGTTCAGCTTCTCGTGTTCCGGGCAGAACCGCTTGCTGGTTAAGCGTGGACAGCCGGGGTAGGCACAGGGTTTCTTTGGACTTCTTGGCACATCCTCACCTCGCTTTGGGCATACAAAAAGCCCTGCAGGGAATTCCTACAAGGCTCGGTCCATTCTATTTTCGCAAGGATAGCATACTACAGAAGGCTACATGACATGTAGTGACATTTACTGCTGTGTTTGCGGAACGCTCACTTTCAGCAGCGCTTCGTCATGGAGTCGGTACACGTGCCGTACGTTATAGCCCATGTCTACGGCGATCTGCTCCCAGCTTTTGAAGCACAGGTATCGTAGCTCCAACAGCGTCTGACATTCGTAATTGTCCACGGCCTTGATGACCGTCATGATTTCTTTCTTCAGATCCACCAGCCGGTCGATGTCCTGCTGGAGCTCTGCTTCCAGATTCACGATCTTGATCACCGCATCCGCCATGACAGAGCTGCCCTGGTTCGGGCTCTTAGGCATGCCGGTAAGAAAGGGCGTACATTTGGTGGCCAGTTCCCGGAGCGACTGGATCTGTTCCAGTTTGGAATTGATCCGCTGGTTCAGCCGGAGCGATTGCGAGAGGTACGTCCTTGCAGTCATACCGCCACCTCGCTTTGTACTCTGCGGCGGATTTCACGGATCAGGTATTCACCGTCGAGGTCCGTCAGCGCATCGTACCAGTCGGACCGGAAGAACCGCTCGATTTCGCATACGTTCTGCTGATACTTCGGGTTTCCGGGATGCTTGAAATGATACGCGAGAGCAATTCTGTAGTCCTTCGCTGCCTGTTCAATGATTGCGTTTGCAAGTTCCTGATAAGGGGTCATATTCTTACCTCCGAAGTTTGATCACTCGGATCGGCAAGGATTGTCGTTGTTTGTCGTAAGATTGGCTTTGACCGCAGCGATCAGTGCTGCCTGCGTTTTGTCCTTCGCTTTCAGTGCCCGGAGGATCTGCTCGTCTATGGTGCCGTCGGTCACGATGTGTTGTACAACCACAGTTTCCGAAGTCTGTCCCTGTCGCCAGAGCCTCGCGATCGTCTGGGAGTAGAGTTCCAGCGACCAGGTGAGACCGAACCAGACAATGGTGCTGCCGCCGGTCTGCAGGTTGAGGCCGTGACCGGCAGACGCCGGATGGATAAGAGCTACCGGGATCTCACCGTTGTTCCATTTGCGGATACTGTCGGCCTTGTCCAGCTTGGAGAACGGGATATGCCGCTCATGCAGTCGCTTCATGATCCGTTCGAGATCGTGCTGGTACCAGTACGCCACCAGCAGTGGTTTCCCGTTCGCGGACTCGATGATGTCCTCCAGCGCATCCAGTTTCCGGTCATGGATCGGAACAACGCTGCCGGTGTCATCATAGATCGCGCCGTTGGCCAGCTGACTGAGCTTCCCGGAAAGGGCAGCGGCGTTCGCGGCGGTGATCTCGCCGTCCGGAAGGTCCAGAACGAACTGCTTCTTCATCTCGTCGTAGGCGTCTCGCTCATCGGAACTGAGATAGACCTTGTACGCATTGGAGATGAGCTCTGGCATCTTCAGATGATCGGTCGACTTCATGGAGATCGTGATATCCGAGATCTGTCGGTAGATCGCTGCCTCGGCACCGGGCTTCGGGCGATAGCTGTACACGATCTGTCCGTTCATGGCGTTCGGTACGAAATACTCCTGCCGGTACCCGGTGATGAACCTGCCAAGGCGCTTGCCCATGTCGATCACCTTGAACTCGGCCCACAGGTCCATGAGTCCGTTGCTGGCCGGGGTGCCGGTGAGCCCGACGATGCGCTTGATCCGTGGCCGGACCTGCATCAGCGCCTTGAAGCGCTTGGACTGGTGGTTCTTGAACGAGGAGAGCTCGTCCACCACGACCATGTCGTAGTCGAACGGGAGCTTGCTTTTCTCGATCAGCCACTGTACGTTCTCCCGGTTGATGAGGTAGATATCCGCCTTCCTCATCAGAGCAGCTTTCCGTTCGGCCTCGGTTCCAACGGCGACAGAGTAGGTCAGATGGTGCAGTTCATCCCACTTGATAAGCTCAGCACTCCATGTGTCCCGAGCGACCCGCAGCGGCGCGATGACCAGGACCTTGTGCACCTCAAAGCTGTCGAACAGCAGGTCTGCGATGGCCGTTAGCGTGATGCTCGTTTTTCCAAGACCCATGTCCAGCAGGACAGCGGAGCAGGGATGCTCTTCGATGTACCGGGTCGCGTAGCGCTGGTACTCATGTGGTTCGTATCTCATGAAGTATCCCTCCAATCTGCTCCGGTTCATCAAGGACGTACACCTTGAATCCCAGATTCCGAAGCATCTCGTGTCGCCTTACCTGCAGAGGCCTCGGTTCTTTGCCGGGTGCCTTGACTTCCACAAACCCGATCCGGCCTTCCGGCATAAGGACCAGTCTATCTGGCATGCCGTCAAAACCGGGACAGGTGAGCTTCGGTGCGATGCCGCCAGCACTTTTTACTGTTTTGACCAGTTTTTGTTCTATGTTTTTCTCTCGCATATGATTTACCATCCGAAATTGAAGTGGGGAGATGTGGAGGTCGTGAGCCTCATTTCCGGAACTTTTCTTATAGGCTGTTTTTTAGGCCTATAGAATAGTTTTGGAAAACAGTTACACGACCTCCACTACAGTGGGTTACTGCATGAAATCTGACTTCAGTTGTAGGCCGATTATGATATTGGCCTTGCTGGTCCTGCGCCGATCGAAACCACGGACCGTTTCCAGAGCCGTATAGAAATCAGAAGTGCTGCGAATATACTCGCCCACCTGCATGCAATAGCTGCGGTATGCGTTGTAGACATCGCCGGACTTGGCGGAGAAAGACGGTTCGATCTCGCAGCAGTCGTCGAGGAAGTGCGTGAGCCAGTCGTTGTTCTCCTTATATTTCCGGAGTGCCTCATCCACTACGGCGGGCTTTCTGATATCGAACTTCTTTCCGATCACACGCTTTGCCCCGGTCATGATCCACTTGAGGATCGCACCGCCAGCCTTCTCGTACAGGTAATCGGCATAGTTCTTGATATCCGATGCGCCTTCGATCTTGGCATTGAACGGGATCACAATCAGCCTGCGCCAAGTGCCATCATCCAGAGCGCCGACCTTCGGCAGGTGGTTCGTGTACAGCACCAGCGTGTGGCTCGGTACGAAGCTGAACGGGTCCTTGTACTTCTTCTCCGCATAGATCTCGTCGGTGGAGCAGAGCTGCTTCACGTTCGAAGTGTTGAGTCGCATGCCCTCCTCGAGTTCGGCGGCGATGATCAGTCGCTTGCCCTTGACCTCAGCCAGCTCCGGTTTCACGTTCCGCTTACAGCCGACCGTCAGGGTATCGGCAGACATGTTCCCGCTGTACGTTCCGAGCACCCGGGAGAGCGTGTTCCAGAAGGTCGACTTTCCGTTCCGGCCTTCACCGTATGCGATGATGAGTCCTTCAACACAGACCTTGCCGATGGCGGAGAGCCCGGCGATATCCTGCACATAGCGGATGAGGTCCTTGTCCCCACAGAAGAAGGTGGAAAGCGCATCCTCCCAGATCTCCATGCCTTCATCCGACGGGTCGACGGTGGTCTGCTTTGTGATCAGGTCCGCCGCGTTATGGTCCTGCGCGGAGGAGAGCCCGACACGAAGGTCGTATGTGGCAGACGGGGTGTTCAGCAGGTACTCGTCCGCATCCAGCGCCTTCTGATCGATCTCGACCATGGGGTGCGCTTCCTTCATGGCAGCGGAGATGTACTTGGAATCCCTGCGCTTAATGGCAAAGTTCCGGTACATGGTCGCGTTCTCATACTTCTGGAAAGACCGCGCCTGCTCCGCGTTGAACACCGCCGCTGCTTTCTTCGGACCCATGGATGCCAAGATCTCCCATGCGCCGTTCTTCATGAGCTCATCGGTCGCCTTCTTGATCTCGGTGTCGGCCTCGTCCAGTTGGCGGGTGGTGAGCTCCTGTGCGATGGCCTGCGCTTTGGGCTTCGACTCCTCCCAGAACCGACCGTTATAAACGAGGAAGTCCGTCGAAGGCGAGTATCGGAGCCGGTCCTCATATTCCCTCGACAGCACGGTAGCCTGACCGACATCGGAGTAGTCGGTGGGCTTGAGTTGCAGGTCCTGGTTATACTGCTCCGGCGGGATGTACCCGTCCTGCGAGGAGATCTTTTCATAGAACCGCTGTGCGCTGCGCCAGATCGTATCGAGTTCCGTATGCTCCAGCGGCGGCTGGCAGCAGGCGGCCACTTCCTCGAAATGAGCGTGCGCTTCTTCCGTGTTCCCGAACCGCTTCAGGATGCGACCGGCATAGTGTGAGAGGGTAGCGTTGCGGCTTCCTTCCGGGATCACGATGTCGCCGTAGCTGCCGGAGTCCAGATCAGCGTCGAAATCATCGTCTGCAAGGAACGTGGAGAGTGTCATCGGCCCGTCGAAGATCTCGACCTCCGGCTTTTGCGTTCCGAAGAAGAACCGGGCAGCGTCGAGCGCCTTTGTATCGAAGTATGGAAAGATTGTGTTCACCAGCTTCTTCAGTTCACTGTACTGACCGGCATCCGTGACGCGGGCGATGGAGAAGAACACATGGAACTTCGGCCTTGCTGCTTTGCCCGCTTTCATCTTCATATGGTTCCGACTGTAATGGACCGCGAACGCCACGCCGGGGAACGCGTTTGCAACGTCGGACGGGTAGACCCATGCTTCCGGATCGTCGCTGTGATCGTTGTCACAGTCCACCGGCAGACAGTCGGAGCCGAGGAAGTTGTCGTTGCTGCGGTACCCGTCCTTATACTCGGCGCAGACATAGTCGTGTGCTACAGCTCGGAGCAGGGTATTCTTATCGGTAACCTCAACCTTGTGCATGTACGTGCAGTTGGCAGGGGTTTCCCGGCTGTCGGAATGATAGAGCGTGAATTTCATTGGGTTACCTCCTCGCAGGATTCGGTGAAGTAGCGGATGCGATGCCCCTTCCACGTCGCACGTTTGATCTCGGCTTCCATGCCTTCGGAGATCCGGCTTCCGAACACGAACATCTCCGCGCATTTTGAGAGGAGCGCGTTCCCGAAGAACAAGCCCAGCTCACGCTCTTTGGGATCGGAATCGTTCAGAAACTGCGGGAAGAGCAGGTGCGGCGCGATGGGAATGTATCCGGCTTCCACGGCAAACCGGCAATAGCGCCTCGCGGCAGCGGTGTTGGATTCAATGTCTCCGGCATACGGACTGCAGATGTACACAATCGGTCGGAATGCCCGGAGTGCTTTTTCTTCTTTTTCAATAGCACAGAAGGCCCCGAAAGCTGTCGGGTCCGGGTATCCTTCTGCGTTCTTATAGTCAGCCATATTGGTTACCTCCATTAGTCTTTTTTGTAGAACGGGGTCTCGTACCCGTCAGCGCGGAGCTTCAGTCCTTCAGCCCACGGCGGGGTTCGACCCATCTGCTCACAGACCGCTTCCAGCGACATGCGCGGATCGGCCTCGATGACGAGTTCATCATGAATGTGCATGGTGATGAAGCAGTGTGAGAGCGTGCGCATGGCGTAGCAGAGAATATCCCGGGCAGTCGCCTGTACGATGTTTTCCACGAGCTTCGGACCGTAGGTTTCCAGCCGCTCCCATTTCTTCGTGCTGCCGATGCCCTCGTAGGTGATGCACTCGCTGCCGAACTGGTTTGTTCCGAGCTTTGGCTTGACATAGGACAGGCGTCTGCCGGAGGGAAGTGTTATAAACAACATCCCGCTCTGGTAGCAGAATCGGATGCTTTCCACCTCGCCGTTCATGTGATACTTGACCGCGTTCATGGCCGCACGGTCGATCTCCCACCAGAACTTCACGATGTTCGGGTTCGAGTTACGCCATGCTGTGACCAGCGGCTGCAGTTCGTCTTCCGTCAGTCCCATGTCGAGAGCACCCATAGCTTTGAGTGCGCCTACCGAGCCGCCGTATCCGAGCGCGAGTTCCGCGATCTTGCCCTTCTGCCGTAGGTGACCGTTCACACCATGCTTTTCCACCGGGACCTTGAACATCTGCGAGGCCGAAGCGCAGTAGATGTCGCCGCCAGACTCGAACACCTCCTGACGCCAGCGCTCCCCGGCAAACCAGGCGAGGACCCGTGCCTCGATCGCAGAGAAGTCTGCCACGAAGAACTTGTATCCGGGTTTCGCTATAAAGGCGGTCCGGATCAGCTGGGATAGCGTGTCCGGCACATCCTCGTAGAGCAGCTCCACGCCGTCAAAGTCACCGGAGCGTACCAGTGCTCGTGCTTGGGCCAGATCTGACAAATGGTTCTGGGGCAGGTTCTGCATCTGGATGATGCGCCCCGCCCAGCGTCCGGTCCGGTTCGCGCCATAGAACTGGAACATGCCGCGTGCACGCCCATCCGCGCAGACCGCTTTTTTCATAGCCTGATACTTGCGGATCGAAGACTTGGCAAGCTGCTGCCGGAGTAGGAGAACCGTCTGGAGCTCCGCCGGTGCGGTCTTGAGCAGTTCCATGACTTCCTTCTTACCAAGGGAGTCGATCGTGAGCCCGTTGTCCGAGAACCACTGCTTCATCTGCTGAACGGAGTTCGGGTTCTCGAGCGCGGTTAGGGCTTTCATAGCGGTGGTGAGCTCAGCACGGGAACGGGCATCCATCTCGATCGCCTGTCGTACCAGTTCTCTGTCGATGGCAACGCCCCGGTCGTTAATCTGCTGGTCGAGGTGGTATTCCTCCCAGACCGCATCCGGAACGGGGAACCGGGCGAGCTTATCCTGAATGGACATCTCAACCTCGACGTCGCGGATGTTGTACCGCTTGAACGCAGCCCACTTGTCTGAGGCATGCCGAGGAAGATTCCGGGTTCGGCCACCGTTTGCTTTTGTCGGGGCACAGGGCTGGCAGAAGTATCGGATGAGGTCTTTGCCCTCGTTCAGTTTCTGTTTCCCAAGACCCAGCACGGTTCCGACACCTTCCAAGGAAAGCGGCAGACCCATATACGCAGACCAGATCATGGTGCATTTCCATGCAGCCGGATCAAGGTAGTTCGCGACGCTATCTTCCGGGATGCTGTAGCCGGTATTGTCGAAACCGCCATGATCCCGGAGCCAGCGTGATAGGCAGATCCGCTCAAACTGCGCATTGAACGCCCACTTTGTTACCGTGTCATCTGTCAGAGCGGAAACGACCTCGTCTGGAATCGTTTCCCCGGAAGCAAGGTCGACCACCTGCACCGGCCCTCCATCCGCGGAGTAGCCGAAGAGAAGGATGTCGAAATCCAGTGCCTCGGTGTATTTGTAGACCCCGCATTTCGGCAGCTCCACGCTGCTGTATGTTTCAATGTCGATGCTGAGTGTTTTCATGTGGATACGTCTTTTGCCTGATCGGGTGGCAGGATCGCTCCCACCACCCGCAGATCGGTACTTACTTTTCGAGACTCTTCATGCGTGCTGCCTGGTATTCCGCTTCCCACTTGGCGTTGCGCTTATCACGCTTGTGCTCCTGAACGGTGTCGATGATGGATCTGACCAGCAAGAACAGGGTCATAACAATTGACAGGGACAGAAGCAGGATGCAGAGAATCGTCGTTGCGTTCATAGGGCACCTCCTTAAGACAAGAAGTCTTCATCGGAATCCGTAGCGAAGTCAGACGCTGCGCTGGCCTTGCCGCCAAGGGGCTCGCCGTCACGGATCTTCTGCAGGTTGTTGAGCCCACAAGCGATGCCTTTGTTCCCGTTGCTGTTGAAAGCGTAGAAGTTGATGCTGGCCCTGCCGTACACGCCGGAGTAGACCTCGGAACGGGTCAGGATCGGGTTGCAGTCCGCGTCCACGATCCCGGGAGCCGTAGCGCTATTCGCATTGATGAAGTAGCAGCCAGCGTATGCCGGATCGTCCGGGCGCTCGGTGTCGCCGTCACGAAGCGGGGTCTTGATCGCGGTCAGGGGCGGGACGGTGCGACCGTTGCCTCTGAGCTTGGCCTGTCCTTCTTCGTAGGCGGCCTGAATCGCGCGGTTGACCTTCTGCACGGTCACGGTGTCCGACTTCGGAATGATGAGGCTAACGCTGAACTTCGGGGTGCCACCATTGATGGACTTCGCTTCCCAGAGGTTTGCATACGACCAGCGGGTGTCTTTGCCAGTGATGACTTTCAAGGGGTTTACAGGTTTATTTGACATATCAGTTGTCCTCCATAAATTCATTGATGATGTTTGTCATTGCCGGTCGTTTATCGCTGTCCGGCACCAGCGTGGGTTTTCCCTGCGGCTTGATGACAAGGCCGCCAAGGATATCGTTGAACTGTTTCTTTCCAAGGAGCGTGATCATGGCTGTGACGCCGAGAACCTTGTGTTCATACGGGTCGTATCCGGCAGCTTTCACGGCTGCGACGACCGCACGCTCGTCGGTGTACTTGCGGTTTGCACGGCCCTCGACCAGCTTGTAGCCGGACCAGTGCTTTCCGCTGATCGCTGCCTGCAGCGCATAGTCTCGGATGTCGGACGCCCATGCGATGAGCTCATCGATCCGACCGAGAATCTCCTCGACCTCTTCGTCGGTCAACAGAGGCGGCTGTCGGAACTCGAACTTAGCAAGCTCCATGTTGGCGTTGGCACGTTCCCGGCAGTCGGCTTTCGCCCGGCAGAACTGGCACCATTCGCCGCAGTGGTATTCACCTTCGCCGCTCCAAGCAAGCTCTGCGGTCGGGGCCAGAACCGTGTCCGCCCACTCGTAGAGGTCCGTCTTCGGGATGGTGTGGGTGCTGACGTTGCCACGCCGGGGTTGGAAGATCGTCATGCTAACGGTGTCGATGTCGTACAGACAGTCAAACAGTTCCAATGCACCGAGCGCGTAGAGCATCATCTGCGGGTTATCCTCGGCCTCGACCAGGATGCCCCTGCCGTACTTGAAGTCGACAATGTGCAGGGTGCCGTCTGCGATGATGACGCAATCGCCGGTTCCAAAGCCCTCTGCCACGTAACGAGAGTAGTCAAGCCGCTGCTCGATCAGGACTACCGGATCATGGCAGGTCTTCTTGGCTTCCTCGACCAGCTCCATAACGAACGCCGCATACCCGTTGGCGGATTCCTCCATCTCGGCGTCGTACCAGGAGAGATCCTCGGTCGGGTCCTTGGCCTCCATGCCGAGTGCTGTCCGGAGCTTGTACTCGCAGAGCGCATGCGCATCGGTGCCTTCGGCGGCGAAGTTGCTGCCCTTGTCGTCGTACCCTTCGCAGAGCCGTGCCGAAGGAGGACAGTGGAGCCAGCGGTGGGATGAGGATGCAGAGAGAAGTGCGTGATTAGGCATTCCCGAGCACCTCCGCGTCTGCTACCAGAGCCATGTAGTTTCCCGGGTCGATCTCCGACAGCTTGCTGGCTCCGTACTTCTGAAGAAGGTCACGAATCTGAGCAGTAAAGCCGTCGCGGGATTTCTCGGCCAGAATTGCACGGACTTCTTCGAGAGACATCGTCTTTTCCGGTGCAGGTGCGATCTCCGGGGTCTTGCTGCTGTAGCTGAAAAGGTCAGTCAGCTCGTCTGCGATGCGGTTAATAGAAGATGCAGTATCCCGCAGTTCGTCTATGATCGTCGCGATCTCGGCCATTTTGCTCATGCGTACCTCCTTCCTTTGATTGACTTGTCTGGTTCAGCTGGATCAGCTTCCTAGCCAGACGCTTTGACACAACGCTGATTGACATCAGCACCCCGATGAGCTCTTCATCGGAAACCGGCTTGTAGGGCTTGGACTCACTCACGGCGGTTCCTCCTTTCTGAGGACCTGCGCTTCTTCGCTGTCCTCAGTACCCTCTGGAGGGAACCGGTCTGTTTGAACGAAAAGAAATGTGACCGCCGCAGAATTTTCTTCCACGGCGGTCGTGGTGAAGGATCAGATATAATCCTTCAAGGCTTCGCGCATGAGAGAGAGCACCTTGCGCTTCTGGTAATTCAGCGTGGATTGGCTCCGGCCCATATCGGCGGCAATCTCACGCTCGGTCTTGCCCTGCATGATGAGTTCGCAGATCCGTCTGCCATCCGGATCGAGACGATCCAGCTCTTCGTACAGCGCATCCAGCAACTCGCGGTCCATAAGGATGGACTCGGGGCTCGGGGCGTCGCTTTCCAGCACATCCTCGAGAGTCAGGTCCGGATCGTCATCGCAAATAGGGGTGTTGAGCGAAACCTTCCGACCCGCTGCGTTGTACCGACAGCCGGGGCAGATGCCGTCACACTTCCAAAGCTGACCTTTCGGACAGTGGCACTCTCCGTTTTTCTGGGCATGGTAGCGAGTTGCCCAGATCGGACGATAATAGGCGCGATAGACTTCCTCGCTGACTTCGGTAGGGTTCCCGTTGACCGGGATGAAGTAACGTTTGATTTGCATGAGAATTTCCTCCGTTCGATTTGCTTGGAACGGAGGAAACCCTCATAGCCGCTGCTTTTTGGCAATAGAAACCTAACCACAGCACCGTCGGAGATTTTTCTCCGTTCCGGTTCTGCAGCTTCCCGCTCAAAAGGCAGCTGTCCGTATGAAGTTGTCCCGTCAGGTACCGTTGAGCCACCGGTGATCAAGCGGTGCGGTATCTGAAGGAGAGCGGTTTAATGTCATGCTCAGGACAATCTCTTAATAGAAATTTGCTTCTATCGCATTCAGAATAATTGAGCACATACGTAATCAACAGACATTCAAAATGTCCCTTCTAACTGCGAAAAACCTTGTAAATAATGGACTTTCACAAATTGCCGATTGTGCACAAAAACTCGTTTCGCTCTGACAAGTACTGCCTTTGTGAGGGGACAATAAAAATGTCTCTTAGAGTAAAAAAATTAGGCCAGGGATTTAAATTCCCTGACCTAAGCCAACTTTTTATTCGTTTTTTCTTATGCTTTCTCACGCATCGTGAACTCTGGGAGTCCCTGTGATCTAAGATATACATTACAATCCTCAATTTTGTCTTTGTAGTGTGCTGTATATAGAAATCGATATGCACCATCCAGTTTTGTCGCTTTCGGAACAATGCCTGCCTTTCTTAACAGATCTTCTGTTAGCCACGGATGCAGGTGCATCCCTATACATAACGCTGTTACTGTTTTCAGCGTTTTCTCTTTTTCTTCCTTCTGCCGGTATTGTTTGATAGTACTGACACTTACCCACGATTCCTGTGCCAGCAATTCCTCTGTGTAACCCTTGCGCTTCATATGACACTTCAGCGATTCAGAAAAGCCGCCGGGCAGCTTACTCAGAATCCCGTTCAATCTTTCTATCTCAGTATCAATTTTTGAGGCCTCTTTTTTCTGTTCGGCATATGATTGAGTACCCTTGTCATCTTCGCCGTTCTCAAGAAAACCTGCTGCCTGCAATAAAATGTCAAGAGTGCAAGTGATAGCGTTCTCGCAGTTCTCAGCGTATTGATCCGCCAAAACATACTGAATGCCGACACAGCAGGCAGATTTATTACGCTTGGCGTGAGCGGAGAGATGATGCGTTTTAGGAGTGATGAACTTTTTAAGATTTACAACAAGATGATGATCAATCAGCTTGATTACATCCATCTCAATGAGTGCAGCAAGCCGAGGTTCTGTGTAGTACAATTCCAGAACCTCGCTGTCTGAAAGCTCATATCTGATTTCGCCCTTTTGCCGGGATCGCGTCACAGCCGAGGCAAATATTCTGTTATCGTCATTCATTAACCGTTGCTTTCTCCTTCGACATGGATGCGTTCTCTAACTTCGTTCCTTAGCCTTACATTGGAATACACAAAGTTCTTTTCCTGCAGTTGTTGCGTTATTTCAGTATAGACAGGTGCCTTCCCGGATGGGTCTCGAATAGTAAGAAGTATGCAGAAATCCTGTTCGAGAACCTCACCAGTTGATCTGGCTTCTCGTTCAACTGCATCTCGGAAAAGAGCCTCCACCTTCATATACCACTGGCGGCTTCCCGCAAGGTATTTTTTCTTGTTCGCGTCAGTCATTTCATCGAGATCGATGGCGTATTTCTTGACAGGGTGGAATTTCTGCCCGAGCCGCAGTAAAGTACGTTCTCTTCCGAATGTTTCTTCTTCAAGCACATCAAAAAACTGCTTCTTGTAGAGATCGTCCCGCATCACGTTGGCAGCGTCCTCTGCGCCATACGGATTACGAATGGTTCTCTTTGACGTATCCCGTTCTTTAATGCCTTCCATAGTGCCAAACGCCACTTTTATATCAGACTGACAGTATTCAGGACCTTCGGATGGTCTCAAAATCGGAGCGCTGACCATCGTAAGGATTATTTGCCCGTGGTACATCCCGTCATCCCCGATCATGCTTTGTGAGAAAGGAAAATCGAGAATGTCTATAAAGCTGCCTTTCGGCAATTTGTCGCGCAAAATGAGTGTTATCTCGTTTTCAGAGTTGTACAAGATCTCTCTCGTTCCAGACGGCATCCCGAAGCCCATGAATCTTTTCTTGTCATCCATCTTCATACGCTCACCGGCAGGATAACTCGCATTATGAACCATGAGCGCCTTAATAAGAAGTGGGTCAAAATCACCCTCCAGAAGGAAATCCAGTTCAGCCGCAATTCTTGCTATCCACGGCGTGGAAAAACTTGTTCCGGGTGCTCTGGTGGGTTTGCCGTCACCGTCAAACACCTTAACTCCTGTTGTAGTCAGTTTTCCGTCTGGTCTTATCCCTGCATTGCCTCCATATGCGACAAGATCAGGCTTGATAATATAAACGGGGCCGGGGCCTCTCCGGGTAAAAGGAGAGGGCATATCGATCTCCGCAAAATCGTATGTCGATTTCTCGCCTGCAATAGAGCCGACGACTAGAGACCTCACAGAATCTGCCATCTTGGCGATACGCTCGGGCTGGGCGTTTCTCATAAAAGCAATGCTGTTTCCGGCTGATTTAATTATCAGTACACCGTTTTCATCTGCAATATTGTCAAGCGCCATACCATATTCTGAAAAAGAATCGGGTGCGCTTTCTTCAGATGTTCCCGCCGACATTGTCCAAATCTTTATGTTTCTGTGCCTCTCTATTGCATCACGGACATTATCAAGCAGATCCTCCGGGTATAATACCTCTTTGTTCAGATCCGGGGCTATAACCGCCTCAAGCATCATCACGCCTTCAGTAGAGGCATAATCCGTTCCGTTTATTTCATCGCTGTATTCCAGTACAGATGCAACCATTGAGCCATGGCTTTTATCCTGCAGTTCCTCACCGTAATAGGTCTCACTTTCATTCAGAAGCCAGGGTGAGAGATAAGCGTTCTTTTTTATTCCACTGTCAAGCACGCCGACGACGGGATAAATAACCCCGGATTTCGGCTGCTTGACTGCCGGGACGGACATATCGTTAAAGGCATCCATATCCGCACGAATCGGGATTGCCTCTTCAATAGAGAATACGCCTTCAAAATCTCGCACGGTTTCCATCTCGGCTATGCTGTCGAGTGTGATTCTGTAGATACGCATATCCGGGGAATAGCGCGTTTCTCTGTCGATGACTATTCCGTTAGCTGCGCACTGGTTTCTAAACAGCGTCTGCGCAATCTGGTTCCTATGATGGTCCTGGTAATCAATCAACCTTACGCGGTAAACTCTGTTATCCGGGTTATATGCGTCGCTTCTTGCCTCAAAAGGCTTAATATCCTCGATGGAGGAAATCAGTCTGGCATTGTTTTGTGTATCCCGAAGTGCACGGTTGATGTTGGCGATAAGTTCATTAGTGGTAACAATCGACAAAAGACGCCGCGTCTCTTTCGGTTCCTCATCTTTTTTGTCCGGAACAGTTTCTGTTCCTTCTGCCTGCTGAATCACAGGGAAAACAGACTCAATACCAATAACATTCAGCTGGCTGTCGCTGTTCAACAGATCAACAACTGTGCTACGATGGGTTTTCGCAAGCGCCTTCTCTGTAATCGTGGTCGCCATTACCATCGGAAGCTCGTGTGCATCAATCTTATGTGCCTCAAACCTAGCGGCTATCTGCGTCATGCTCCCAGTAAGATGCTGTGAACGCTGCGCAAGATCATCTCCTTGCATAACCCATTTGGGCAGATCCTTGCTTCCTCCGGCTTCTGTCAGCTGTTCATCTATTTTTCTTTTTTCAAAGAATTTGATCGGAAGTAGTTTTTCCATCAGCTATTCGCTCCCTTCCCGAGATGATTCCTGACTTGACGCTCGGATATGGAGAAATATCTTCCTATCTGCTTTTGTGCAACACCGTTTTCATACAGATACTGAATGATTTCATCCTGTCCGTAATTGCCATGATTGTTGAAGATAAATATCTCTACAAGGTAATCGGCGCATTCGATGTCTGTTTTGTTTTTTAGGACAGCCTTCTTTAGCATGTTCTGTACAATATCCTTGATGTCGGAATAGGAAAGACCCGTCATCGCATTGATGATTGTTTTCCACTGCGACTCTGTGATACTTCCTTCATTTGCAACCTTGGGGAACTGGTTGATGAACCTGCGAATTTCATCACTGCCAGGTGCTGGCAGTTCGATAATTGTCTGAAATCTCCTCCAGACCGCTGAGTCGAGCATGTTTGCATGATTTGTCGCCGCAATGAGGATCCCTTCTTGTGAGAAATCATCAATATTCTGCAACAGACTATTTACGACTCTTTTCAGTTCACCCAACTCGTGAGCATCATCACGCGCCTTGGCGATGGCATCAAATTCATCGAGGAACAGAATGCACGGCTGTTTCTTCGCAAATTCAAAGATACGGTGAATGTTTTTCGCCGTATTACCGAGAAGGGATGAAATCAAAGTATCGAATCTCGCTGTTACAAGCGGAAGATTCAATTCGGAGGCCAAGTATTTCGCAGCACTGGTTTTGCCACATCCGGGAGGTCCATAGAGAAGAAGTGTCATGCGAAAATCTAGACCGACAGACATCATCTTTTCTTTGTTTTGTATCGTATCTCTGAAATCATCGAGCGAGTCCTGTACAGACTTATTTAGAATCATATTATCAATGCTAGGGGCATAATCAATTTCAGCGATATCAAGCCTGCTTTCCTGATCAACAGGCAATACTGTCAAAGTGTCAACTGAAGCTTGGCTGCCTCCCGCTTTTTCTATCACAGATAAAATGCGGCTGCTTGCGCGTTCGTCTCCATCAACACTCATTTTTTTTGCCAGAAGACGGGAATAGCTGGCGACCTTCGTTGGATCTTTTCTTAAACCAGCTTCTATGATTTTTGTAATTTCAGTGTAGAACATAGTAGCCTCCTGCTCGTTTTCATAAAAAGAATATCACAAAACCGTAGCGTTGTCAATATATTTCGAAGCGTTAGTGCGAATTTCGTAGCAGAAACTGATAAATCCGTAGCGCATTCAACAAATAACGGTTTTTCTATCCGCTAGAATTCACCTGCGAGATTCGTGCTTAACTCTATGGTTTAGTGCACTTTATGATCTACACACAATAGCAAACGTTCACATGACTTTTTGACGTCAGTTGCATTGCCTGCTATTATCTTGCGAACGGATAAATATATAATGCAATCGCACGATTTTATCTTGTAAAAATAAGTATATGGTGTTAAAATTATTAAAAATGCTTGCAAGGTTGTATGCTGTAAAAAGCGGAGGTTCTACATGGCGATTTGTTACAAAAAACTATGGAAGCTACTTATTGATAGGGATATGAAGAAAAAGGACCTGCAAAAAGCAGCAGGAATCAGTGCCGCATCCGTTACAAAGCTTGCAAAAAATGAGCATGTGAATACTGAGATAATAGAAAAAGTCTGTACCGCCCTACAGTGCGATGTTGGCGATATCATGGAAATGGTTGATATTGAAAAGATAGTTTAATCTGATCTCTTGTGAAGGAATAAGCACATGGAAGAATACAAGGAGCAAGCAGCTAACGAAATAGACGTCATGGAAGACTCGATTTTGAAATACGATCCTTCCGTTCTTCGTTTATTGCTACAAGATAAAACCACAAAGAGAAATATCATCTGGGCGACTAGCGATTACGAGGCTTTAGGGACCGGATACGAAGAGTGGAGCGAAATAACTCCAGAATTGATCACCGGTGAAAACACATTGTTGATACAGCCTAGATCTGCAAAAGCCATAGAAGAACAATCTGCACGGACGCGAGATAAAGCCGAGGTTTTTACTCCAAGCTGGGTATGCAACAGTCAGAATAATCTAATAGATACAGAATGGTTCGGACGAGAAAATGTATTCAACAGGGAGACTTATGAAGGGTGGGTCACTACAAACGAACCGGTAGATTTTTCTGGTGTGGATAGAGACTGGACTAAATATGTAGACGCACAAAGATTGGAAATTACATGTGGTGAGGCCCCCTATCTGGTGAGCAGATATGATACGGTTACAGGCGTTTATATTCCCACACATAATCGGATTGGATTGCTTGACAGAAAGATGCGCATAGTTGAGGAGAATACAGAAGAGCGAGATGATTGGATAGTCTGGTCTTTACGCGCTTTACAAAGTGTATTCGGATATGAGTATCAGGGCGATAACCTTCTTCTGGCTAGAGAGAACCTTCTGTTCAGTTACATAGATTATTACCGTGAACACTTTCATGATGATCCTGATGTCGGACTTCTTAGAAAGGTAGCCAATATTATTGCTTGGAATATTTGGCAAATGGACGGTCTGAAATATGTGGTTCCAAATAGCTGTCATGATGTCGAGGCAATACAGTTAAATCTATTTGGGACTCCAGAACCGCCCCAGCCATGTCCGGGATGTAAACAAGGTGATCCATTTAAACACACTGGCATTTATTGTGTGATTCAGGACTGGCGGACAAAAGAGCCTGTAAGGTTCATTGACATGATGAAAGGATGGAAATAAGCATGGCACAGTTACCTAAAATTCATTATGAGTCTACAACTTCATATAAGTTGATTTATATCTTCTGTGTCCATGATCAAGCACACGAAGGCATTCTTAAGGTTGGTGATGCGTCAGTCGACACACCTCTTCTTCCTGCACAGCTGCTCCCAAACAGCACGTTGTTGAATCAAGCTGCAAAAGCAAGAATCAATCAATACTCTGTTACTTTAGGAATAACACCTCATCTTCTGCACACCGAATTAGCAGTAAAAGAAAATATTGATAATGATGGAAAGATAAGCTTGGAATCTTTCCGTGACTATGATGTCCATAAGGTCTTAACAAACTCTGGTATTGAAAAGGTGCATCCTAATGATACTAATGCAAATGAGTGGTTTAAGACAGATCTTGAAACAGTTAAAAATGCAATCAAGGCTGTAAAAGAAGGTCGAAAGTCACTCCATGGCGGAGAGATAACTGATGTAAGTAAAATAGAAATCATTTTGCGTGAAGAGCAGGAAGACGCTATCCATAAAACCATAGAGGTATTTAAACATGGCGACCAGATGCTTTGGAACGCAAAGATGCGATATGGTAAAACGGTCACTGCACTTTCTCTTGTAAAGCGGGAATTAGACAAATACAAAAAAACATTGATCATTACTCATCGTCCGGTTGTCGAAAGTGGCTGGAGAGATGATTTCAATATCGTCTTTAAAAATGGTGAATGTGTATTTGCGAGAAAAGAATACGAAACAGATAATCCGGAAGAAAGTTCCAAAATCGATTATGCTAACGAGCTTCAACTCAGAGCACTCAAAAGAGGAGAGAAACCTTTTATCTATTTTGCATCCATTCAGGATCTTCGTGGATCGAAGCGCGTTGGTGGTAGATTTAATAAGAACAACGCGGTATTTGATATGGAGTGGGATCTGATAATTAACGATGAAGCCCACGAAGGAACACAAACACAATTAGGCCAGAATGTTGCAGCCGCAATAAAGAAAAAACATACGAAACTGCTCTCCTTATCTGGTACGCCCTTCAATATTATGTATCAGTACGATGATGAGGCAGTTTATACATGGGATTACGTAATGGAGCAGGCTCGGAAAGAGGAATGGGATAAAACTCATCCGGGCGACCCTAATCCATATGCTTCTTTGCCGCAGATGCACATATTTACCTATGATCTAGGGGATATCATTCGTGGCTATTCGCCTGAAATAGAAGAGAAGGCATTTAACTTCTCCGAGTTTTTCCGTACATGGACAGGAGATCCACAGCGGGACGGTAAAGAAGTCTCGCCTGATTCAGTCGGAGAATTCGTTCATAAATCCGATATCGAGAAGTTCCTCCGGCTAATCAGTACTGAGAGCGAAGACAGCGCATATCCATTTAGCACGCAGGAATACCGGGATATGTTCCGGCATACCTTGTGGATGATTCCGGGAGTGAAAGAAGCTAAAGCTTTGAGCAAGCTCCTTCATGATCATCCTGTCTTTGGACATGGCAACTTTGGAATTGCCAACGTTGCCGGCGAAGGCGACGATTATGAAGAAACGCACGCCCAGGATGCGCTGCAACTGGTCAAGAAGACAATCAAAGAAAATGATTATTCAATAACTCTTTCCTGTGGAAAGCTTACTACCGGAGTTACGATCAAAGAATGGACTGCGTGTTTTATGCTATCCGGATCGTATATGACCGGTGCCGCAAACTATCTGCAGACGATTTTTCGTGTACAGTCTCCCGGCAGTGTGAACGGAAAAGCAAAAGAGCATAGCTATGTCTTCGATTTTGCTCCTGATCGCACGCTGCGCGTCGTCGCTGAAGCTGCAAAAGTTTCTCGCAAAGGAGGAACAGGAGGCACCGGTGGGGATGAGGAACGTAGAAAGATCATGGCCCAATTCCTTAATTTCTGCCCTGTTATTGCTATTAGTGGGACTACGATGAAGTCTTATAGCGTCGATAACATGATGCAGCAGATCAAACATATCTATGCTGAGAGGGCCATTAATTCAGGGTTTGAAGATAGTTCCATCTATAACGAAAGACTGATGGCACTGGATAAGCTCGAAATCGCGGATTTCGAGGCACTTAAGAAGATAATTGGATCGACCAAGGCCAACAAATCCACGGGAGAAGTTCCTGTTAATGAGCAAGGCTTTACCGAGGAGCAATATGAACAACTGCAAAAACTTAAGAAGAAGAAAAAGAAGGAGCTTACTGAAGAGGAAAAAGCCGCACTGGAAGCCCTAAAGAAACAAAGAGAATAAAAGAACAAGGCCGAATCCATCTTACGTGGGGTTTCGGTTCGTATGCCCTTGCTTATCTTTGGTGCGGATGTTCCGTTCACAGAAGATATTACTATTGAGCGGTTTGTTGAGCTCGTTGACGATGAATCGTGGCTTGAGTTCATGCCAAAGGGTGTAACAAAAGCGATCTTCAGGAAATTTATCAAATATTATGATAAGGACGTTTTTGTTGCCGCCGCTAAAGAGATTCGTTTGAAAGCAAAACGTGCGGACGGCTTGCTTCCGACGGATCGCGTCCAGCAAATTGCTCTCATCCATAGCAAATTCAAAAACCCTGACAAAGAAACCGTACTTACTCCTTGGCGAGTAGTGAATATGCACATGAGTGACTGCCTTGGCGGTTTTTGTTTCTATGATGATACATTTTCCGAAGAGAATAAACTAGAAATCCCTCGCTTTGTGGATCAGGGAACTGTTACTGCGGAAACGCTAGCAAATCCTAATGCCCAAATCTTAGAGATCAACTCCAAAACTGGCCTTTACCCTTTATATGTTGCATACAGTATTTACAGGGCAAAGTGCGTCGAATTCGAAGCGAACAATAAGGGTGGTCTAACGGACAAAAAGCAGCAGGAACTATGGGCGGCTACGATAAACGACAATCTATTTATTATCTGCAAGACTCCTATGGCAAGGGCAATCACAAGAAGAACACTGGTAGGGTATAAAGGAATTAAGATTAATTCTCACTGCTTTGATGATCTAGTTAACCAATTACGAAATAAACCAGATCAGTTTGCTAAAAAGATAACGCGAGGTTCATTCTGGAATAAAGAGGTAAAAAACATGAAATTTGATGCAATTGTTGGAAACCCACCTTATCAGGCTTTTCTTGGTGGCGCTAGTCCGTTGCCGATCTACCATCATTTTGTAGAGCAAGCCATCAAAATGATGCCAAAATATGTCTCGATGATAACACCGGCAAGGTGGTTTAATACTGGAACCGGCCTGGATGCGTTTAGAGCGAACATGCTTCAAGATGATCGCTTGTGTCAATTGCATGATTACATTAATGCGAATGATTGCTTCCCAAATGTTGAGATTAAAGGAGGCGTTCAGTATTTCTTATGGGATAAAAATCATCATGGGGAGTGTACAATTAAGTCCCACAATGAGGACGGTAGTATAGATGTATCAACGCGCATGCTGCTTGAACCAGGCATGGATTCATTCATCCGTAACAGCAAGATGATTTCAATTCTTGAGAAAGTACGAAAATTCAAAGAGAAATCTTTCTCAGAGTTGCTTAGCTCAAGAGACCCGTTTGGCTACGATATTCGTATTCCGGGGAGTATGAAAGTAGCCGCTCACAAGTATTCACTAAAAAAGGATTCATCGGCTGACGTTGAATTCTACTATAACGGGTGGCGAAAAGATGGAGTTGGCTATGTGGCCTTGTCTACAGTGAATGACAATCAGGAATGGGTAGATAAGTATAAAGTATTAATTCCGAAAGCTTGGGGAACAGGGAACGAGGCTAAAGATAGACTAAATCCTTTTATAGTTGGACCACATTCCGTATGTACTGAAACATATATCGTTGTTGGACCTTTTGAAAATGAAGAGATTTGTAGAAATGTTGTATCCTATATTTCAACTAAATTTTTCCATACAATGGTATCTTTATTAAAGATTTCTCAAAATGCTGCGAAAGGGGTCTACGAACTAGTGCCTGTTCAAGACTTCACCAAGAAGTGGTCGGATAAAGCACTATATGAAAAATACGGTTTCTCAGACAATGAAATCGAACTAATTGAAACAACAATACGATCTTCAGAAGAATAATATCCAAAAAACAGAATCTGAAAGCATAAAGAGCAAGGGGTACAAAATGAGCATAGTTTCGGAGGATAAAAAGGTTTGGGGTATTCACACTCTGAACGATAGTTTGTTTTTGAATAGAAACATAATAGCTATTGGTTGGAAAGACTTCGGTGATCTTTCTAAAATTGATGCTAATCGTGATGCTTTTAAGTCGCATTACAGTGAAGCATATCCAGATGCAAAGAAAGGACAGGTTGCAAACGGAGCGGGTATGCTTTATAGATTTATACACGAGGTTCACATTGGTGATTATGTTGTATTTCCCTCAAAGACAAATAGGCAGATAAACATTGGCGTTATTGAAAGCGATTATTACTATGAAGATGCTGACGGAGAGTATGTTCAGCGAAGAAAAGTTAAGTGGCTTAAACACCTTCCTCGTCTCAATTTTTCGCAGGGAGCATTATATGAAGTGGGATCTGCAATGTCATTTTTCTCTGTCAAGAACTATGCGGATGAGTTTTTATCGGCGCTAAACAAAGATTTCAAAAAAACACTATCTTCCGAAGATTCTGAAGATGAAAGTGTTGGAGCAACAGCAGAAGACATCGTTGAAAGCACAAAGGATTTTGTTCTAAAAGAATTGAGCCGCCAACTTAAAGGATATGATCTTGAAGGTTTTATTTCTGATCTTCTGGGGGCTATGGGATATAGGACTACAGTATCAGCTCAAGGCGGCGACAGTGGAATTGATATCACTGCGTATAAAGACGAACTGCCTCCGCGTATCCTTGTACAGGTCAAGAGTCAAGACGGTGATATTAAAGAAACTACGATTCAATCGTTAAAAGGAGCGATGCGTGAAGGAGACTATGGACTGTTCATCACGCTTTCAAACTACACGAAGAATGCGCAAAAGTATCTTGATAGTACTCCCATTATTCGAGGTATAAATGGAACAGAACTTGTAGATCTTATTCTCAAATATTATGAACAGCTTAGTGAGAAATATAGAAAGATGATCCCGCTGAAAATGGTCTATATCCCTGTTCCTAAAACGGATGAATAAGACTGATAGAGGCGCGATATGGTGGATATCATAAGAATTACAATTAAAGGTGGATCTGGATATTGCTCTGTAGACGAGGCTTACGAAGATAAACTAACTATTAGTTGTAATGAGATCAGATATGAGTATACTCCCGTAATTGAAAGCGAAACAAACATTCATAGAAAGTGGGTATATAAGACAACAAGTCCAGCATTCCAAGTGCTTTATAAAAAAACAGCTGACGCTATCGAAAATATACTGAATCAAGATGATGCTTCATTTTGCACTGACATTGGAGTTACATCCTTCACAGTCACTTATGCAGACAAATCAAAACGTGAAAAGACATTTTTCTTTCCGGGGGACTATTTTATTGAGTGTTATAGCATCATAAAGCAAATGGTTCCCGGATGTGAGTATACCCCTGCGGTATTGTTGACATCTGAGGATTACGAGGATGACAACAAAGTATAACCCCGGCGATCGCGCATACATCGTTGAGAGCAACCTGTACCTCCGAGAAGTGGAGGTTATCAAGGTTGCTGGTGGGTTCTGCACTATCCGGTTCGTGGATCGTGGCGGCGGGATCAAGGTTCGGGAGAGTAGGTTATATCCATCCAGAGAGGCTGCAGAGGCAAGTCTCCCGAAGAAGGAAATGCCGAAGAAGTCGCACCGGGAGTTCTAAGGAAGGGCTGATGCTTGGATGATATATGCAAAAGAAGTCTTGCAGGCGCAGCTTGCACGTGGCCTCGGTCTCGATAGATATGCAGAGATCATGCGCGGAGATCCGGCTTCTCTGGATTTCCAGCGTGCTTTCAATGGATATTACCGCATCAGGCGTAATGAAAAATGGAGGCAGCACTACTACGATCTGTTCGCCAAGGCAAAGACTAAGCGTTTCTCCTTTGAGCAGATCATCACGGAACTGTACCGGCTGACCGGGAATGTTGAGGCGTCGTTCAGTTCCAAGATGCTGGCGACGATTGATGCGTCTAAACCAATATGGGACCAGTACGTTCTTCAGAATCTTGGCCTTGAGCTGATGGGAAAAACACAGGAAGAGAAGCTGCAGAATGCTGTGGCCTTGTATGCCCAGATCGTGAATTGGTACGCCGATTATCTGACCACCGATGAGGCCCGAGAAAACATCATGGAATTTGACCGGCTGCTTCCGGAATATGCGTGGGTCAGCGATACAAAGAAAATCGACTGCTTGCTGTGGAGCAAGAGATAACAGATAGACAATACGGAGGTTTGAGTTGCACATATGCCATATGAAGAAGAATCCGTTGTGGCCGAATGGATGGATCGTCTCAAAGATCTGAACGTCAGCACAAAAAAGATGTTCGGCTGCTATTGCCTGTATTGTGACGGGCAGGCTGTCGGTTGGATTCACGACAGTGTTCTTTCCCTGCGTGAGGTTGGACTTACGTTCCTTCCCATGGAGATAAAAAGACCGGGTCCTGAGGAAAAAGTACGGGAGCTGGTGATTCCATTCGACTATGTCAACGCCGAATGGCTGCCAAAGGCGGTTCAGGACACTGCCGATATCCGAAAGAAACAGACGAATCGGTATTTGTAATGGAGGAATTAGTGAAATGAAGATTAGAAAAGTTGAAAGGAACGGTATCATATGCGCTGTTATAGATAGTGAGGATAAGGTGATTACAGATTCCCAATCCGCACTGGATTTGTTGATGACTGCAAAATATGATGCAGAGACAAAAAACATTGTTATCAACAAGAAGATGATTGCAGAGGATTTCTTTATTCTTAGTACAGGGCTTGCAGGAGAGATTTTGCAAAAGTATATCAATTACGGAGGACGAGTTGCTATCTATGGAGATTTTTCACACTATACCAGTAAGCCACTGAAGGATTTCATCTATGAAAGCAACAAAGGCAAGGATGTTTTCTTTGTTGCAACGGAGGACGAAGCAATCGAGAAGTTATCTCGATAAATTCCAGTTTGTCGAGGTGGGTATCTCGCACACGATTACCCCATCTCGCACACGATTACCCCATCTCGCACACGATTTCCCCATCTCGTACACGATTACTCCCATCTCGCACACGATTACTCCCATCTCGCACACGATTTCAGAGTCGGTCGAGATGGGTGTTTTGCTGTAAGTGGTCGAAAAATGTCAGGATAAGCATGAATGAAGAGACAGCACGAACAGGTATTCGTGTGCGAGAAGCTGAAAAAGCCCACGGCATAAGGACTTTTTCACAGGGGAGGGGTGCAAAAAGAAGGACCCTAATTGTATCCAAATTAGAGTCCTTCTATGGTGCCGGAAGCGGGGGTCGAACCCGCACGGTGTCGCCACCACGGGATTTTGAGTCCTGTTTCGTAAAGCGAAGTTGGTTCGCTTCGCCGCCGCTCAGGAGAACCTGGAGGCGTTGAAAAAGAGCCGGAAAACAAGGATATTTTGGCTGGAAGAGGCAAAAAAGTCCGTTGCGTCTGACAAAGTGCTTTTTCGGGAGCATCGGAAAAAACCTCGGAAATCGGAGGCCAAACGGAGGCCACGGCCTCAAATTCGGCCTCTCGAGCACCATATCATGCGGTCCATCTGCCGTTGACAAATCCTAAAGGAGATACGACCCATGACCAGATTTGAGTATGAACGGAAGTTCGAAGACTATCCCGACCTGTTGACCCTGGCGCAGTTCCGCGCCATGCTGGGCGGCATCGCCGACGTCACCGCCCGCAGGCTCCTGCAGCAGGGCCTGGTGGAGCACTTCATGATCCGCACCACCTACTACATCCCCAAGATCCGGGCCATCGACTACATCGTCGGCCAGCACTACCGCTTCTACCGGCACAAGCTGAAGCACAGGATCGACTGACACAGAAAGGAGACATGTATGGAGAAATACATCACCGACCCGCGCACGGGTCTCGACTACGAACTGGTGGGCGACTACTACCTGATCGCCGGAGATGACGACCCCGCCCCCCAGCCCCTGGGCCTCTGGGGCCGACGCCGCCTGACCTACCTCAAAGCCCACCACCGGTCTCTCTATAACGACCTTCTTCTTTCGGGTAAGCTGGAAGGCCATCTCCACGCCATCGACGCCGACGCCACCGCCATGGCCGACCGCCTGACCGCCCAGCTGTCCCGCTCCGAGGGCCTCACCGAAGCCCTGAAGGCCGCCGATCCCCTGGCCTGGGTCCAGCGCATGAACAGCATCCAGGCACGGGTGCGGGAGCTGGTCAACCACGAACTGATCTACAACTGAACCAATCGCCAAGAACGAAAGGGCCCGCTGCAATGTTTTCACAGTGGGCCCTTTTTTCTATGATTATACCCTGCAATGCACGTCTGTTTTCGAATTAGGGAATTTTTTGATGGTTTTTACGCCAAAAAGTTCCCTAATAGACGCCTGCTTGGCGATTGTCAAGTATTGCTCCTTGTGAAAAAAGATGCATTAACAAACAAGTTATTTGTTGCAACTGTCTTCCATAAAACTGTACATTTATTGCCCGAAAAATCATTATTCACTCAAAATACAACTTAACAAACGAAAAATAGATCTAAGCGAAAATAGGGTATCTATGCAATCCTTGTTGTGGTATTATAGTCTCAAAGATTATGCCAGGAGTATATAATATGGTACGTCTTATTGAAACAATTATCCTTAATGTGCTTTCGAATGAGATCTTCCTAAAGAACAAATCCTGCTTTGGGAAACTTCGGATGCGGAAACATAAAAATGTTCTCCTAAAACAAATTCGAGAATACATGAACTCGCATGATGGTACAATCATTACTTCAGGAGAATTCGATAGATTTCTTCAGTATTCAAAACCTGTAGAAAAGATACTTGGACATGTAACAAATGCCCAAGATGCTCTTTCAAAAGAAGGATTTATTGATGAGCAAATAAATTCCTTTGCGAACCAATATAGTGACGGCAAGAAATTATCGCCTATAGATAGAATGGAGCTGTTCAGCTTTTTTGATTTTTGTTATAGCTCGTTTGATCATTTTTGTCGTTCTCTACTATTATCTGATGAGCAAAAGCTTACTATTTCTCTGTTAATGAGTAAGATTGCTTCACTTAAGGAAAACTCTGATAAAAAAGTAGAAAGCATTATCAATTCGACACGACGAGTTGAAAAAGGTGTAGATGAACTAAGAGGAGAAATGGACGAACTTAAGCAATTAATCACAGGAAATCATCAAATAACTGATGAAGCAACGATTAGAAGGGCATATTCTGTAATCGTCAATTCATTGTTTAATGGTGATATAGATTCAGTAGTTAACTTGCTTCCCATAATAAAAGACAAGAATAATGATTTGGGATTATGTGCCGAATATTTGATTGGTTTACTGTCAGATTATCCTTCGTCTGTAAGCTTCTCAGATATACAATGCAAAGTAGTAGATGATCTGCTGTATGAGGATATTACAAGGAGATCCCTGTACATATCCCTTCTTGAAAAGGATACTACGCTTTTTGATAAGATCAATGATAGAAGTTCAGAACTATTTACAATCGCAAAAAAATTGCAGAGGAATGAGCATGATTCGTTTTATACTATATGTAAAAATGAGACTCAAACCGGAACATGCTATAACTATTCGGTGAACTCTCAGGATTACCCTTCACATCATTGGTTAATTAAACGAATCTGTGTCATCGAAGTACTCAATTCCAATACTATTAATGCATCAGAAGTTGTTACAAAAGCCTTGAAGGATGATTATACGTTTATTGATTCAATTATTATTTCAGAAAGAAAAGCTGCCGAATTAATTAGTCGTTTGTCGCGTTCACTAGATGATCTTAAGCAATTATATGAAGAACTTGCTGGCACAAAAGATAGAGTCCAACATTTGTTATATAGTATACAAAAGAAATACTACATTACACTACTGAAGCTTTCCATTATTCTGCCCTGTCTACTATCCATAACATTTATCAATATAGTGAGTCGTAGACAACGTGCTGATCTACAACTGAACCAAACTTGGAGAATGAAAGGGGATGTTCAAAAACTGATTTCAGTTTTGAGCATCCTCTTTTTCATACTCGGAATCTGCAGGAAGATCGGTTTTGCAGCGCATTGTCTGGGGGGAATGGGCATAGTTCCCCTTTCCCCAGGTATTCCTTTGTTTGGGGAGTTACGCTGCTTTTCTCGATTTGAGCTGTTTGTTGTGGTACTTGTAGAGGTTGTGGCCGATAGAGACCAGGAAAAGCTCCATCCTGACCAGATCCAGGCTTCTGCGGACGATCCGGCGGTACTGCCTGTCCTGCTTCACGATCCCGAAGGTGCCTTCCGCCTGGATCGACCGGTTCATCCGCAGGAGCGCGCCATGGGTACTGTTCAGGTTGTCCAGCACCTCCCGGTGTATTGCCGTCAGTTCCTGATTCAGGCGGACCTTCCGGTTCCCGTCGCCCTTCTTGCATTGGTCAGCGTAAGGACAGCCGCTGCAGTCCTCACATTGGTAGACTTCCTCCTGACGCCCGTACCGGTTCCCTTTCACATCCTTCCTGTATGCGAACAGCATCTTTCTGCCGTTGGGACAGAGCAGGTCACCGGCCTCATTCGTCCGGAAGTTCACCGCCCGGAACGGGTCGAGCCTGTACTTCCCGTCCTTGCTCTCTTTCTCGTACAGGGTGAATTTCATGTATTTCTCCATGCCGTGTTCCGCACAGTACAGGTAATTGTTGTATGAGCCGTATCCCGCGTCCGCTACCGGGTACCGTGGATAAAAACCGTACTGCCTGCGGAATCGCTCCACCAGCGGGATAAAGCAGTCCATGTCCGACCGGTACTGCTGCACGTCCACCACC
>JAFRKJ010000061.1 GCA_017431785.1 Bacillota bacterium
CGTAGAGATGTGCATGCCTGGAGATAACATCACGATGCAGATCAAGCTGATCACACCGATCGCGATCGAAGAAGGACTGAGATTCGCTATCAGAGAAGGCGGCAGAACAGTAGGATCCGGCGTTGTAACTGAAATTATCGAATAATTACAGATACGCATAAAACAAAAAGCGTTGGAGCATAAGCTCCGACGCTTTTTTATTGCTTTTGTCTGCGCTGCTTTTGCAGTCGTTCTATTTGCTGAACTGGATGGAATCGCTTCCCAACTGCTCCTGATTGCTCTTGTTGTAGATTTTGAACGTCAGCGTGCCTTCCTGGGCAAAGAGTGGAACAGGGTAGGAGAATCGGGCGTAACCCTTTGAGCCGGATGTCCATCCCGTTCCGATCATATCTGTCTGACGTGCTCCCGATGGCCAGGTTGCATCGTAGTAGATGTCAAGGCTTTCTCCGGGAGGACCGCCGCTTACAGACACATGGAAGTATACTGTGTCAGCTCTGCTTGCGGTTCCGATATCGTTGGAATAATCATCCGGACTCAGGTTGGCAACAATGTTGAAATGCCAGGCATAATACTCGTTGTATATTTCATCAACGCCTTCATAACCGATTTCATGAAGTTCACCGAGGTATTTTTCAAACTTTTCGCCGCCGTCGGATTTGTGTGACTGAACATATCTGTACTTGGCGTTATAGATTTTGTCGGAGAGATCGTCACCGCCCTCAATAGCGGATGCTTTGCTGTAGAACCGCAGTGCCCGTTCATAGCTTTCGCTGTCAAGACTCTGATCTCCGGCAGTCACGTAGCTGTTTCGCAGGAACTCGTTCATGTCTTTTGAACAGACAGGAATATTATTCTGCATGCTCTCTGCGGCAGCTTTTGCAGTGGCGGCCGCTTCTTTTTCCATGTTTGGTACTATGATGTAAAAGTAAGAATAAAGACCCGCCGCCGTTCCGAGAATCACGACGGCTGCAATGGCGATGAGCAGCTTGGCCTTCGTCGAAAGCTTGTTTTCTTTCACTTCGACGTTGGTATACGAAACGTCCATTCCTTCATACTTCCCAGGTTCGTCACCAGGTTCATGCAGGAAGAACAGAGCTCTGAGCAGATCACGCTCCAGGCCACAGTTTGAACAGGAGTCACCTTTGTTCAGCTGGCCGCAGGTGCAGTACCAGTGGTCTCCTTGTTCTTTGAACCAGTATTTTGGCTTAGTGGGATTGGATGACATCTTCTCAATGACTTCCTCATAGTTGTCCATGATGTCATCATATTTCTCATCATTTGGAAGCAAAGGCTGGAGAGCAAAACCGCTGCTCTCAGGTCCGCTGCCGTCGCTGTCCTCCCCATCGTAATACTCCTGATCTGCGTCTGGTGCAGGAACAGAATCAGCACCGTAGTCCGGTACATAATCCGGTTCGGGTTCTGCTGAATAATCCGGCTCCGGGTATGTGTGTTCAGGTTCAGGATCGACCGGTCCGAAGTCACGGACAGCGTTCAGGGCATCATAACTGTGAGTACGGCTCATCTGTTCACGGCCGTGGGCATCTTTTTGAAGCCGGGCCATATCTTCCAGATCTGCTGCACCCTGGGTATTGCGGTTCACCGGCGCCTCGCCGCGGTCGTATCCTTCCGATCCCTTGGCGATTTCGTCCAGTTCTCCCTGTGATAATGTCTCCGTTGAGAACACTTTTTCCCTGAATTTTCTGCCTTTCATACCACTTATATTATAGCAACGGCAAAATCACCAAACAATAAAAGAAACCTTACAATTTGATAAGACTTCTAAGGCCATCATGGTATCCATCATGGTATAATAAACCCATGGACAACATGAATAAGACGACAATTGAAAACAGTACAGAACGAGCAACAGAGCGCATCAGGCTTTGGGGAATCGTGCAGGGTGTCGGGTTTCGGCCTTTTGTTGCAAAAATCGCAGACAGACTTTCTATGAAGGGCGAAGTGCTGAACATCGGCGGACTTGTCGACATTACAGTAACTGACACTGAGGAGCGGATCGACCGGTTTATTGAAACTCTTGTGAAAGAGAAACCCGGACCTTCTGAGATCGTGCATATCAAGAGACAAAGGCTGCCGCATCAGGACTTCAGCCGGTTCACAATCATAAAGAGTGATGAAGGTGATGATGAGGCTGCCATGATTCCGGCGGACCTCGCAATCTGCCCGGACTGTCTCAGAGAACTCTACGACGAAAGCAATCCGCGTTATCATCATCCGTTTATCAGCTGTCAGTTGTGCGGGCCAAGATATACGATTATCGACAGAATTCCTTACGACAGAGATAATACATCGATGATCGACTTTCCGATGTGCGATTTCTGCGAAGGGGAATATACAGATCTGCACGACCGGCGTCATCACGCCCAGACCATATCCTGTCATACCTGCGGACCGAAGCTGATCTGGAAGGATGCTTACGGTATTTTCGAATCCGATGCAGACAGGAGCAGTGACGCGGCGATTCTGGACAAGGCTGCCGGGATATTAAAGGACGGCGGGGTCATTGCATTCAAGTCAGTAGGCGGTTACAACCTGGTGGCGGATCCTTTTAATGATGATGCTGTGGCAAAGCTCAGAGAGATCAAAGATAGAGAAAACAAACCATTTGCCGTTATGTTCCGCAGCATTGACGAAATACGGGAATACTGCAATGTGAACGAAACAGAGGAAAAGATTCTGCAGTCTTCCGCCCGTCCAATCATACTGCTTGAGCACAGACTGCGCGAGTTGGAAGAAGAGAAAAGTGCAGTTCAAAACAGGAAACGGTCTTTCACAGATCTCAAGCGGAGCAGATTCATTGGGTCATTCCTTCCGAGTTTCGCGGCACAGTACATGCTGCTCGACCGTATCAGCCCACTGATTTTCACGAGCGCCAACCCATCGGACATGCCGATGATCAAAGATGAAGATGGGATCGACCGGTTTTGCGCCAGAGTGGGGAAAATCGATGGCGTCCTCTACAATCTGCGAAGAATCAACGTGCGCGTGGATGATTCCGTTGTGCGTGTCATAGATGATCAGCCGCAGATGATCAGGAGAAGCAAAGGCTACGCACCAGTGCCGCTCTACCTCAGTGCGGGAAGCAAAGATGATGAATCGAAGTTCAGCCTGCTCGCCTGCGGAGGACAGCTGAAAAATTCCTTTGCGCTGACAAAGGGACCGTTCGCTTATGTGAGTCAGTACTTCGGCGACATGGATACTGTCGAAAACCAACAGATATACGAAGAGAATATAGAGCGTATGGAGGACCTGTTCAGAATCAGCCCGCAGGCTGTGGTCTGTGATATGCATCCTCTCTATCAGCCGACGCAGTACGCCGAGAAGTACGCTGAGAAGCACGGACTGCCTTTGCTTAAGGTGCAGCATCATCATGCGCATATAGCTTCTGTCATGGCCGAGAACAATCTGGAAGGGAAAGTCATTGGTGTCGCCTTTGATGGCACCGGATACGGAACGGACGGAGCTATCTGGGGCGGAGAATTCCTGCTCTGCGAAGGTGGAGAGTTCCAGCGCTTGGCGCACCTGAAGTATGTGGATATGATCGGCGGAGATTCCTCTATGAAGGACGCGCGCAGATCAGCACTGAGCTATATGGCAGCCTATCAGAAGGGCTATCTGGATCCGGATGCAAAAGCAATCCAAACAGATGCGAAAGGCGCCGCGGAAATATGTGTGGACATATCTGACATCATCGAATTCGGTGCGGCTCAGATTGCAGGGTGTCCGGACAGCCTGCTGATACTAAAGGCATTGGAAAACGGAGTCAATGCGATCAGAAGCTCAAGCATGGGGCGTCTTTTTGATGGCGTGTCCGCACTGCTTGGCATCAAGGATTACAACGACTACGAAGGTCAGTGCGCAATCATGCTTGAGGATGCTGCTGCATTTGCACAGAAGAATCCCGGTGCGGACAAAGCATCCGATCTGGCACTTTCCTTCCACAAGAGAATCATAAGTATGATCACCAAGCAGTGTGTTGCAATCAGAGAGAAGACTGGAGCGCGGCAAGTGGCGCTTACAGGCGGAACGTTCCAAAACAAGATTCTGATGGAAGGCGTTCTGAAGGAACTGCGAGAAAGGGACTTCGAAGTCTACTACAACATCAGCGTCAGTCCGAACGATGGGGGCATAGCCCTTGGGCAGGCGTTTATCGGCATGCACATCATATAGTTGACAAATCCTTAAAGATTCGTTATACTTATTGACAGTTAGATAATTTAATCATTTGAGCATCTAATCAAGAATGCTTGATTTTAATTGTTGTAAACAAGGAGGAAATGAAAATGTTATTTGATCAGATTGCAGCTATCGTAGCAGAACACCTGGATTGTGATGTTGAGGAAATCAAGAGAGAGTCAACTTTCGAATCACTGGGAATCGATTCACTGGATGCAGTTGAACTGGTTATGAAGATCGAAGAAGAGCTCGGCGTTCAGATGGACCTCGACAGAGATCTGGAAACTGTTGATGAGCTCATCAAGTTCGTAGAAGAAAAGATGAACTAATAACAATATTGAATAAATAAGAAACTGAATTGACGGCCGTTTTATGGCCGTCAATTAGCAATGTGCAAAAAAGCATGGAGACAGATTATGAAAAGAGGAAGAATAGCTGAGATGCTCGGAATCGAATATCCGATTTTCCAGGGCGGCATGGCATGGATCGCAGACGCTGATCTCGCAGCTGCAGTATCAAATGCAGGAGGCTTAGGAATCATCGCTGCAGGAAACGCCGATGCGGATTACGTAAGGGGTCAGATTAGAAAGGCAAAGGAACTCACCAACAAACCGTTTGGGCTGAACATCATGCTTCTGAGTCCTTTCGCAGATGAAATCGCGCAGATCGTTGTGGATGAGGGAGTGCAGGTTGTCACCACCGGTGCAGGAAATGCAGGCAAATATATGAGCCTCTGGAATGAAGCCGGCGTGAAAGTCATCCCTGTTGTTCCATCCGTAACATTTGCCAAAATGGCAGCAAGGACCGGTGCCTTTGCAGTTATCGCAGAAGGCGGAGAAAGCGGCGGTCACATTGGAGAACTGGCCACGATGACACTGGTTCCTCAGGTATGCGACGCAATCGATCTGCCTGTCATCGCAGCAGGCGGTATCGCTGACGGACGCGGTATTGCAGCAGCGCTCGCTCTGGGAGCAGAAGCAGTGCAGCTGGGGACAAGATTCCTCTCGGCAACAGAGTGCAATATCCATGAGAATTATAGAAACAAAGTCTTCAAAGCAGGAGATACGGCGACTGTTGTAACCGGCAGAAGACTGGGACACCCTGTAAGAAGCATTAAGAACCAGTTCGCCAGAGAATACGGAAAGATTGAATATACAGATATTTCCGATGAGGAACTGGATCAGTTTGCAGCAGGCAGGCTGCGCATGGCAGTTGTAGAAGGCGATGAGAAGAACGGATGCTTCCTGGCAGGTCAGAGCGCAGGTATGGTTACGAAGGAACAGACATGCGCTGAAATCATAGCAGACCTCATGCAGGATGCAGACAGAGTAATAGGAGATCTTAAAAAATGGGAAAAATAGCATTTGTATTTGCAGGTCAGGGTGCCCAGAGTCCGGGCATGGGCAAAGACGTTTATGATGCAGTTCCGGCTGCACGTGAAGTGTTTGCTAAGGCCGACGCAGTAAGACCGGAAACCAGTGCGCAGTGCTTCGAAGCGGATGCAGCTGAACTGATGCAGACAAAAAATACGCAGCCTTGTGTATATACAGTGGATTTGGCTATGGCCGCAGCGTTGGAAGCAGAAGGCATCCACGCTGACATGGCAGCAGGATACTCACTGGGAGAGCTGGCAGCGCTTACTTATGCAGGCGCCATGACAATTGAAGAAGGAACAAGAGTCGTAAGCGAGAGAGGCAGATTGATGCAGATTGCATCAGAGGCTCATGAGACTGGAATGGCCGCAGTTCTGAAACTGCCTGATGAAAAGGTAGAAGAAATCTGCAGCAAGTACCCGGATCTTTATCCGGTCAACTACAACAGTGACGGACAGGTTTCCGTAGCAGGCGATAAGGAACAGATCAAGGCGATGGCTGAGGATGTCAAGGCGGAAAGAGGCCTGGCGAAGATCCTTGACGTCAGCGGTGCGTTCCATTCACCATACATGAATCAGGCGGCGGAAGATTTCAGTAAGTTCCTGGAAGGGGCTGAAATTGGAGAAGTGAGCATTCCTGTTTACTCAAACCGCACAGCTCTTGCATATGAGGGTGACTACAAACAGCTTCTGGTAGAACAGATCATCAATCCTGTATATTGGAAGAAACTCGTCAGGAATATGATCGATGAAGGCGTTGATACGTTCATCGAGCTTGGACCGGGCAAGGCGCTGACTTCCATGATCACCAGAATTTCAAAAGATGTAAAGATGTATCGTGTAAGTGATATGGAAACTCTTCAGAAGACACTGGAAGGAGTGAAGAACAATGGGTAAAACAGCAGTCGTTACAGGTGGAGGATCCGGCATCGGCAGACAGACAGCTCTGAAGCTCGCGGCTGACGGAGCTGACATCGTCATCATCCACATGGATCCGGAAGAAAAAGCAGCAGAAGTTGTCAAAGAAATCGAAGCTTTTGGCGTCAAGGCAAAAGCAATACGCATGAATGTTGCAGATTTCGAAGCTGTCAAAGAAACAGTAGCAGCGATCGTTGAAGAATTTGGAAGCATCGATATTCTCATCAACTGCGCAGGCATCACAAGAGACGGTCTCATCGCAATGATGAAAGAAGAAAACTTCGATGCTGTTATCGGCGTCAATCTTAAGGGAACATTCAACATGATCCGCCACTGCACACCTGTATTCATGAAGCAGAGAAGCGGATGCATCGTAAACGTATCATCCGTATCAGGTCTCATCGGAAATCCTGGACAGGCAAACTACAGCACCTCAAAAGCCGGTGTTGTTGGTCTTACTAAGTCAACGGCGAAGGAACTGGTCGGAAGAGGCGTTCGCTGCAACGCAGTTGCCCCTGGATTCATCGCAACTGATATGACGGCAAATCTCAGCAAGAACAATAAGCTGGTTGACATGATTCCGATGAAGAGAATGGGAACGGCAGAAGAAGTTGCTGACCTGATTTTCTTCCTGGCATCTGATGCAGCAAGCTATATTACCGGTGAAGTCATCAAGGTTGATGGCGGAATAGCAATGTAGGAGAAACAAATGGATAGAAAGGTAGTAGTAACCGGAATGGGTGTCATCTCACCTGTAGGCAATGACATTGATTCATTCTGGAATAACATCATTTCAGGCGTGAACGGGATCGGGCCTATCACCAGATTCGACACGACTGATTACGCAGTAAAAATCGGTGCGGAAGTCAAGGATTTTGATCCATCCCAGTACATGGAAAAGGGTGACATCAGAAGATCCGACCACAATGTGCATATGGCAGTTGCAGCAGCAACACAGGCCTTTGAGGACAGCGGCATCGAAGGACAGTACGAACCTGACAGAGCAGCAGTATACTTCGGATCAGGCATCGGCGGCATTGAGACCTTCGAAAACACTTTTGAAAAGCTGCTGGAGAAGGGACCGAGATTTGTATCACCATATTTCATTCCTATGATGATACCGAACATGGCCGCTGGCACGATTGCAATCAGATATGGCATGAGAGGCCCTGCGCTTCCTTCCGTATCCGCATGCGCATCAGGAACAAACGCAATCGGCGAAGCGCTCCGTCTCATCAGACACGGATATGCTGACGTAGTAATCACAGGCGGAACAGAAGCTGCACTGACCCGTTCCAGCGTGGCAGGATTCATCAAGATGCAGGCGCTGAATCTGACAGATGATGTAAACAGAGCAAGCCTTCCATTCAATAAGGAAAGAGGCGGTTTCGTCATCGGCGAAGGCGCAGGCGCTCTGGTCGTCGAGAGTGAAGAACACGCTAAAGCAAGAGGCGCTAAGATTTATGCTGAACTGGCAGGATATGGTTCAACTTGTGACGCGCATCACATGACGGCACCTGACCCTGAAGCAAAAGCAGGATCAAAGGCAATCAAAGATGCTTATGAAGAATGCTGCAAAGAGGGCATCATAGATCCGTCAAAGGTCTATGTGAATGCTCACGGAACAGGCACACCGCTCAACGATAAGTCTGAGACCATCGCACTGAAGAAGGTATTCGGCGATGATGCCTACAAGCTGACGATCAGCTCCACAAAGTCCATGACAGGACATATGCTGGGCGGCACAGGCGCAGTTGAAGCAATTGCTTCCATTCTTACAATCAGAAACGGCATCGTACCTCCGACAATCAATCTGGATGTTCCGGATCCGGAGTGCGATCTTAACTACACACCGAATGTTGCAGCGGAAGGTGCGTTTGACTGTGCTCTTTCCACTTCCCTCGGATTCGGCGGACACAATGCATGTATAGGATTTAAGAAATATGAATAAAGAAGAATTAATGACAATACTGCCTCACAGAGACAATATGCTGCTCGTTGAGGAGGCCGAAGTTGTAACTGAAACAGATAAAGACGGCAATGAGAAGAAAGTATCTCACGGCAAGTACCATGTTCGCGGCGATGAGTTTTTCCTGCAGGGACACTTCCCGGGAAATCCTATCGTTCCTGGCGTTATTCTCTGCGAGATGCTGGCTCAGTCCTCCTGCGTTCTTCTGCAGGACGCAATGGAGGAAGGTATGGTATCACTGTTTACAGGGCTCAAGGATGTGAAGTTCAAAACACCTGTAAAGCCGGGAGACACATTCGAGTCAAAGTGCGAGCTCACCAGAGCAATGCCGCCGTTCTATTTCGCCAAGGGCGAAGGACGTGTAAACGGCAAGGTAGCTGTCAAGGCTGAGTTTTCATTTGCACTTGTTAAGGAGAAATAATGAATAAGAAACTGGTTATAACCGGCATGGGCGCAGTCACTCCTATTGGTATAGGAGTCGCTGAGTACTGGGATAATTTAATGGCCGGTAAAACAGGAATTGATTACATCACTACAATCGATGCGAGTGATCTGCCGATCAGATTCGCCGGAGAAGTTAGTAACTTCAAAGCAAAGGACCATATTCCGCGTAAAAAAGCAGGCGAAATGGACCGGTTCATGCAGATGGCTTATGTCGCCGCAAACGAGGCGCTGTCCGAGGTTGAAATCGAACCTTACAGAACAGGTATTACGGTAGGAACCGCCCTCAACGGAATCAGAACGATCACAGATACAGAGAGATCATATCTTGGTTCTGCTCTGAAGCGAGTGGGTCCGAGATTCCTTCCGAAATCCCTCGGCAATGTCTGCGCGTCACAGATTGCGATCGAACACGACTTGCATGGTCCAAGCATGACGCTGAACACTGCCTGTGCATCCGGAGGCGATGCGATTTCACTGGCTGCAATGATGCTTCAGTCAGGTTTCGCGGATATGATGGTTGCAGTTGGCGCTGAATCAGCAACAGAGCCGATCCTGATCCAGTCACTGGCTTCTGCAAAGGCGCTCAGCACCAGAAATGATGAGCCGCAGAAAGCATGCAGGCCATTTGACATCGACAGAGATGGCTTTGTCATCGGTGAGGGAGCGGGAGCTATCGTCATCGAAACAGAAGAGCACGCAAAGGCAAGAGGCGCAAAAATTTACGCAGAACTGGCAGGTTGCGGCAATAATACAGATGCCTATCATCCAGTAACGCCTCGTCCGGATGGAGAAGGTGAGATCCTTTGTATGAAGCAGGCAATTGAAATGGCCGGAATCAATCCTTCAGACATCGGATATATCAATTCCCACGGTACTGCTACGATCAAAGGCGACGTGGCTGAGACGGATGCAGTAAAGAATGTGTTCGGAGAAGCCGTGGAGAATCTTGTCCTGAATTCAACCAAAGGTGCGACAGGGCATATGATGGGAGCCGGCGGCATCACAGAAGTTATCACATGTATCAAGAGCATTGAGACAGGTCTGATCGCGCCGACACTCAATCTGGAGAATCCGGATCCTCTGTGCGACTTGAATTATGTATCAAAAGTAACTGTTAAAGAAATTGAGTATGCTATGTCCAACGCCTTCGGATTCGGTGGACAGAACTCAAGTATCATTGTTGGAGCGTACAAATAGCATGAGTGATTATACCAGCAAGTTAAGTGCCATTTTGACAGAGGCATATCATAATGCGCTCCTTGCTGAGGAGACCAAAAGAAAGTACAGCAGCGGGAATTTCACGTTTAGGGACAGAAACGCTGTAACTTTCATATTGGGTTTCAGAAACGGAACTAATATCAGCAGTGTGGCGGATTACCTGAAGATCACGAGACCTTCCGCAACTATGACGATCAAGAAGCTAGAAAAAAACGGTCTTGTCGAGAGGAAGGTGGATCCTTCAAATCACAGAAATGCTATCGTCAAAGTGACGCGCAAGGGCAGAATATACGCCCGTTACCAACAGACTTATATCGAGGAAATGGCTGAGACACTCAGCGAAGATATGTCAGAAGAAGAAAAGGAAGCACTGCTCAGTGGGTTGAGGAAGCTGAACCAGTTCTTCGCTGATACGATTGAGGAGTCAAATGAAAAACACAAATAAAAAATGTGCCGTAAGGCACATTTTTTATTGCGTTTCACGCGCAGAGTATTATTCAATCGGTGGAAGTGTTTCGAAGTACTTCTCGAGCTCTTCGTCTGTTGGAACATAGTCATCCATGATTCCGTCGTGATACTTTTCGTAAGCCACCATATCGAAGTAGCCGGTTCCGGTCAGACCGAATACGATGGTCTTTTCTTCACCCGTTTCAATACACTTCTTGGCTTCGTCGAGAGCGACCTTGATTGCATGGGAGCTTTCCGGAGCAGGGAGAATGCCTTCCACTCTTGCGAATTCTTCCGCAGCTGCAAATACTTCTGTCTGCGGCACAGCGATGGCTTCCATAAGACCATCATCGTAGAGCTGTGAGAGAACAGGACTCATACCATGGTATCTGAGACCGCCTGCGTGGTTCGGAGCAGGAATGAATCCGCTGCCCAGGGTGTACATCTTAGCAAGCGGACAAACCATGCCAGTGTCAGCAAAGTCATATGCGTATCTTCCTCTTGTGAAACTTGGGCAGGACGCAGGTTCTACGGCGATGATGCGGTAGTCCGCGTTACCTTTGATTTTTTCACCCATGAATGGCGCGATGAGTCCGCCGAGGTTGGAACCGCCGCCTGCGCATCCGATGATCATATCAGGGACAATGCCGTATTTATCAAGAGCAGCTTTTGTTTCAAGACCGATGATGGACTGATGGAGCAGCACCTGATTGAGCACGCTTCCCAGGACATATCTGTAACCTGGTGTTGAGGTTGCGACTTCAACTGCCTCAGAGATCGCGCAGCCGAGACTTCCTGTTGTACCCGGATGTTCTTCCAGAATCTTCTTGCCGATCTGCGTTGTCTCAGAAGGAGATGGGGTGACGGAAGCACCGTAAGTGCGCATCACTTCTCTTCTGAACGGCTTCTGTTCATAGGACACCTTGACCATGTAGACTTTGCAGTCAAGATCGAAGTAGGAACAAGCCATCGAGAGGGCAGTACCCCACTGACCGGCTCCGGTTTCTGTCGTCACGCCTTTGAGACCTTGCTGCTTGGCGTAGTATGCCTGCGCAATAGCGGAGTTGAGCTTGTGACTTCCGCTTGTGTTGTTTCCTTCGAACTTGTAGTAGATTTTTGCAGGAGTGCCCAGCTTCTCTTCAAGACAGTATGCCCTGACAAGAGGTGAAGGTCTGTACATTTTGTAGAAGTCCCGTATCTCCTGTGGGATTTCAATAAATGGATCTGTATTGTTTAGCTCCTGTTTGCAGAGCTCCTCACAGAATACAGGAGAAAGATCCTCCAAGGTCATCGGCTGGTGTGTTCCGGGATGGATGAGAGGGGCTGGTTTGTTGATCATGTCCGCTCTCAGGTTGTACCAAGCTTTTGGCATCTCATTTTCTTCGAGGTATATTTTATAAGGGATCGTATCTTTAGACATTTTACTGTTCCTTTCTTCTATCGTCACAAAGTCTTCTATTGTCACAAAGTCTTCTATTGTCACAAAGTCTGACTTTGAATCATGTAATAGTTGGTTGTGTAATAATAATTTCTGGTTGTGTAATAATGATTTCTATATATGGTGTTTGTTAGGCGTTTGTTTTATCTTCTTAATCGTTTTCATCTTTCGGCGCGGGTGCGCCATGCTTTCGTCAATCTCATCATCTTGTTCTCCTAAATAAAACAGCGGCTCCAGGTCAACCTGTGCCGCTTTTGTTCTGTAATGATATGTGTTGCTTATCAGTTGGTTCAGATCCTCAGCGTATGCTAACAGGCCTTACATCTTAGATTGTAAAGCTGCTGCACCACCAATATCCGTTTGTCATGATTCTTGAAATCGTCATCATAACTCTCCTGAAAAGTCTTCTTTATGAAGATAAAGTAGCACAGCATATTATCATTGTCAAGAAAAAGTTTTTAAAATGTTTACGTAGGCGGATGATATAATAACTGACATGAAGCACGAACGATTCAGCAGATGGCCTGAGGCTCTGATCATCATGCAGTCCATCATTTACGGGTTTGGTGATCCTATATCAAAAATCGCATTTGAGGTGACGCCGGTCTATACGATGATGTCGGTGCGTTATTTGATTGCCTTTGTGGTCTGCATGATTCTCTTCCGAAAGAGGATCATTGAAACCCTCAGGACAGTACCGGTCAGGATGTGGCTGATTCCGGGCATGTGCATCGGATTGAGCTATCTTCTGAACAATGTGGCGCTTTCGATGACAGATGCTACCTCTGTCGCTTTTCTTCGGTCTCTGTCGGTGGTCATGACGCCTGCGTTTGCCTTTCTCTTGTACCGTACCAGCTATAAATGGCAGATGATTGTGATTCAGGTGATGGTATTGCCCGGCATGTATCTGCTGTGCGTACGCGGTGGATTGTCCGGCTTCGGTATTGGTGAGATCATTGCGCTGGCAGCCGCAGCATTGATGGCCGGTGCGCTCGTCTTCAGCAGGAACTATCTTGATGTAGTCGATCCGGCAAGCATGACGTCACTGCAGGCGGGGTGTTCCGCGATCCTTGCGCTGATCGGGTGCATCTGTTTCGAAGGAGGACTGCAGCTGGAAACGACGACAGGAACCGCTTGGCTGATCATTCTGTATCTGGCGATCACTTGCACGTTCCTTGGCTATCTGATGCAGAACCTTGCGCTCACAAAGATATCCGACCGCGCAGTCGCGCTGCTGCAGAGTCTCTGTCCGGTCATGACGGCAGTTTTTGCGTTGCTTTTGCTTGGGGAGAAGCTGTCGGCAGGGGGCGTCGCAGGCGCGGTGATTATTGTGATCTGTATTGCGGCAGGAGCTATCATAAGAGAAGAGCCTGGTGTATAATGTTGCCGGGAGGAATACTATGAAACGTTGCGTAATCGTTGGAGGTGCTGAAATCAATCGATACGATCTGGTGCAGGAGGCGCTGTGCGAGGATGATTTTTTTGTGTTCTGCGACAGCGGTCTGAAACACATGCCGGGTCTCGGCATGAAACCGGACCTCATTGTAGGAGATTTTGATTCCTGGGATAATCCCCACATGAAAGTCGAAACCATCGTGTTGCCTGCAGAAAAAGATGATACGGATACCTTCTTCGCGGCAAAGGAAATGATAAAACGCGGTTTCGATACATTCCTGCTGGTAGGCGTCATCGGCGCGCGCCTTGATCACACTCTGGCGAACCTTTCAATTCTTCTGATGCTTGATGAAGCGGGCAAAGATGCAAAGGCAATCGATGACTATTCTGAGATGGAAATCATTTCTGCAAAGGCAGGAAAACCGGGAAGGGCATCCATTGAAGATTCCTTCTCATTCTTCTCCTTGCTGAACATTACAGGAACAGCAGAGGGTATTTCGATTCGGAACGCCAAGTATCTTCTGGAAGATGGGAAGGTGGACTGCAGCTACCAGTACGCGGTCAGCAACGAAGTCCTGCCCGGAAAGACTGCGGAAGTATCCATTGCAAAGGGCAGACTGCTGCTCATCAAAGACTATTGATAAAAATTCGCAGCAGATTATAAAAATGTGTTGACAGCCTTTGACAAGTGTGTTAGTTTGGTTTATGTAATTAAAGCGCTGCAATCTGAAATTGCAGACTGGAGAGCCAAATGAGTAAGAGAATGAACATCGCAAACGAATATTACTACTTTTATTTCGGCTTTACTGGCGTGGACAGTAGGGTTAATTTGCGATGCTGGAATGATTAGCTTATTTGGATGAACTAGTTAAGTTTGAAGCGTCACAGGTTAACCTGAGGCGCTTTTTCTTATTTATATTATTCGTTATAGAGAAAGGAATTATTTATGAACATCACAACAGTGCTGACCTTAGTGCTTATCATCATCTTCTTTGCAGTGATGATCACGATAGGCATAAGGACAAGAAGACATGCCAGAAGCGTGGCAGGATTCGTTCTTGGTTCCAGATCCGTTGGCCCGTGGCTGAGTGCTTTTGCATTCGGTACTTCATACTTTTCGGCAGTTATCTTCGTAGGATATGCCGGACAGTTCGGATGGAACTTCGGAATCGCTTCTACATGGATCGGCTTGGGAAATGCCTTTATTGGATCACTCCTCGCATGGCTGATTCTCGGAAGACGTACCAGGATCATGACACAGCATCTGGACAGCCGTACGATGCCTGATTTCTTCGGATCAAGATTTGGATCTCAGAGACTCAGAGTTGCGGCATCCGTTATTACTTTCGTCTTTCTGATCCCGTATACAGCGTCTCTGTACAACGGACTTTCAAGACTCTTTGCAATTGCATTTCCTGGACTTGACTATGCAGTCTGCGTTGTCGTTATGGCAGTACTGACCTGCATCTATGTAGTTCTCGGAGGCTACATGGCGACGGCAACCAATGACTTCATCCAGGGCTGCATCATGTTGATCGGTATTGTTGCGGTCATACTGGCAGTACTGCATGACAATGGTGGTCTGAACGCTGCAATGGAGACACTGGCTACGGGAGAAAACGGAGGATGGCAGTACACAGCATTTCTTGGCGCAGATCCGGGATTCCTGTTCTTCGTCATCATGCTGACATCCCTGGGAACTTGGGGACTGCCGCAGATGGTCGGAAAATTCTACGCCATCACAAACGAAGACGCAATCAAGAAGGGAACTGTCATTTCAACATTCTTTGCCCTGATTGTCGCAGGCGGATGTTACTTCCTCGGAGGTTTCGGCAGACTGTATGATATAGATGTAGAAGCAGAAGGATTCGACGCAGTCATCCCAAGCATGCTTTCTACAGTTTCACCGATTATTATTGGTATCATCATCGTGCTGGTTTTATCCGCATCCATGTCCACGCTGTCATCATTGGTACTGACGAGTTCATCCACGATTACACTGGACTTTATCGGACCGCTGAAGAAGAATCCTATTGACGAGAGAAAGAAAGTCGTCATCATGCGTGTATTCATCGTCATATTTGTCATCATTTCAGCAATCATAGCAATCAAGCAGGCACATGCGAAGAGCCTCTTTATTGCACAGATGATGGGTATTTCCTGGGGCGCGCTGGCAGGATCCTTCCTGGCACCGTTCCTGTATGGGCTGTACACGAAGCACGTTTCCAAGGTGGCCGTTGCCTGCTGCTTCATATGGGCTACCTGCCTTGAGATTCTGCAGTTGTTCATCTCCCTTGGAATGCTCGATGTTTCAGGAAGCGCACTGCTGGGATTTGTGTTCAGAAATTCGCTCTACTCAGGTGTATTCGCCATGGTTGGAGGGCTCATCATTGTACCGATTGTCACAGCGCTCAGCGCCAGGGCGATTCCAAAGAATACAGACGAGATATTCAGTTGCTACGAGTCGAAGCGGACAGTTGGAATCACAGATAATCTGGGTAAATAGACAAGACCCTGTGTTATTGATATAGTAAAACCAAGGAGTTTAGGAATTATGACTAGCTATTATCAGAAAGAAATTGAGACCGCATCCAGAGAAGAGATTCTCAGAATCCAGAACGAGAAGATCCGGAAGCAGGTCAAACACGTTTACGAAAACGTACCCTATTACAGAAATTTGATGGAAGAAAAGGGGCTGACACCTGAGGATATCCAAGGTGTTGATGACATAAAAAAACTGCCATTCCTGTCGAAGGCAGACCTGAGAGATGCCTATCCATATGGGCTTCTGGGCGTGGACCTGAAAGACTGCGTACGCATTCAGTCCACCTCTGGTACAACAGGAAAGCGCGTCGTTGCTTTCTACACGCAGCCTGATGTGGATCTCTGGGAAGAGTGCTGTGCGAGAGCTATCGTAGCGGCAGGCGGAAACGAAGACGATGTTGTTCAGGTCGCTTATGGATACGGGCTGTTCACGGGCGGCGCCGGCCTTCACGGCGGATCCCACAAGGTCGGATGTCTGACGTTGCCGATGTCCTCCGGAAACACAGAGCGCCAGATTCAATTCATGATGGATCTGGATGCAACGATTCTTTGCTGCACGCCTTCCTATGCGGCATTCATAGGAGAGTCCCTTGCAGAGAGAGGATATAAGCCAGAGGATAATAAGCTCAAGGCAGGCATCTTTGGCGCGGAACCTTGGACAGAAGAGATGCGCCAGAGTATCCAGAAGAGCCTGGGCATCAAGGCATACGATATCTATGGATTAACGGAAACCAGCGGTCCGGGCGTCGCCTTCGAATGTGAGGCGCAAAGCGGCATGCACATCAACGAAGACCACTTCTACGCAGAGATCATTGATCCGGATACAGGCGAAGTGTTGCCGGAAGGATCCAAGGGCGAGCTGGTATTCACAGCTCTTGACAAAGAAGCATTCCCGCTTTTGCGTTATCGTACCCGCGATATATGCGTACTCACCCGTGAGAAATGCCCTTGCGGACGTACCCACGTGAAGATGAGTAAGCCGATGGGAAGAAGCGATGATATGCTGATCATCCGCGGCGTCAATGTATTCCCTAGCCAGATCGAGACAGTGCTTCTCAACGAGGGATACACGCCGAATTATCAGATCGAGATCGGACGTAAGAACAATACAGATACGCTGGATATCTATGTTGAAGCGGATCCGGCTAAGGTATCCGATAAGATAGCTGATATCCAGGATATGGAAAATGGACTTGCATCTGCAATGCGTACTATGCTGGGTATCGGGCCTAAGATCCACCTTGTACCGCCTAAGACGATCACAAGGAGTGAGGGTAAGGCTGTCAGAGTTATCGATAATCGTAAACTGCATGATTAAGGAGGAACGGAAATGGCTATTACACAATTATCAATATTTCTTGAAAACAAACCGGGAACGCTGCACGAGACTGTAAAGCGTATTTCGGAGGCTGGTGTCAATATCCGCGCAATGACCATTGCGGAAGTACGAGACTTCGGCATATTGAGAATCATCGTATCGGATGTAGAAAAAGCCATGTCAGTTCTGCAGGACGATCATATTATTACAACAACAGAAGTTGTCTCAGCAGTCATGGAAGATAAGGCAGGAGCGCTCTATGATATCCTTCAGGCGCTCGAATCAGCCAATGTAAACATTGAATACATGTATGCATATACTGGTGAGGTCACCGGAAGTGCAAATGTTGTATTCCGTGTTGATGACATTGAAGGGGCTGAAGCGAAGCTGAAAGAGGCAGGCGTGCAGGTACTGTAGGAGTTTTACTGCAGTGGAGACCGGCGGACGCAGCACGGCTGGGTCCTCGTCGCAGACAACTGCATAAACTTGTTCATATGAAACAGAACGTCAGGCAAACTCGCAGCAAATGCTGCTCAGACATGCCTGACGTTTTTCTGTTTCTTTGATTCACTTCGTTTGCAGTTGTTTCTGCTCCTGCGGAAAAGCCGTGCTGCGTCCGCCGGTCTCCGTTGCAGCAAATATCTACATTACTCGATTTCTATTGTGTCGATATAGAACTCGCTGCCGACTTCGGATTTTTCACCCTGGCCGCCGCAGTAAGGGCATTCAAAGGTGAAAGGCTGTTTTTTGAACAGTTTGCCGCATTTGGTGCATCGGAGTTTCGGTTCAACTTTGACGAATTCAAGAGAAGCGCCCTCGCAGAGGGTGCCTTCTGCGATAATACCGAAGTAGGTCTGGATGGCTTCCCCGACATAACCGGAGTAGTCACCGATGACCATGTTGACTTTGTGAACGCGTCTGCCGTTGTTTTCACGGCAGAACCGAGCGGCTGTTTTTACGATCTGTTCTGTGATTGGTAGTTCATGCATAACAATATTATATCACAGAAACCATTGACACACACTTGTGGAATCAGTATAATATTTGAGTTCATTATATTGTGTTTTTTCACAAATCGGTATTATTATTTTTTAGAGAGGAAGTGTTTAATTTGAGAGCACAATGGAACAGCAAACTAGGTTTCATACTCGCTGCTATCGGTTCCGCGGTAGGTCTTGGTAATCTGTGGAGATTCCCATATATCGCAGCAACCAACGGTGGTGGCGCATTCATTTTCCCGTACCTGTTTGCCATTCTCACAGCTGGTATTCCTATCCTTATCCTGGAATACACATTAGGGAAAACCTACAGATCAGGTGCTCCTGGTACACTGGCAAGAATCAACACGAAGTTTGAGTTCCTCGGCTGGTTCCAGGTATTGATTTCATTCCTGATCACCGTTTATTATTTCGCAATCGTTGTATGGGTACTCTGCTACATCGGCAAGGCGTTCGGCTGTACCTGGGGCGATGACACGGCCGGTGCGTTCTACGGTATGCTGCAGATCACTGACAGCATCACGCAGGTCGGCGGCATCAACGTAGGTCTGCTCGCGCCGTTCTTCATCGTATGGATCGTGGTGGCAGCCATCATGTACGGCGGCATCAACAAAGGTATCGACATCGCGTGTAAGATCTGCCTGCCGATCCTGCTGCTCTGCGTCGTGGTCATCTTCTTCAGAGGTATCACACTGCCGGGCGCGATTGATGGTATCGCTTACATGTTCACACCGGATTGGTCCGCAATTGCCAAGCCGGATGTATGGGTTGCGGCTTATGGCCAGGTATTCTTCAGCTTGTCCATCGCCTTCGCGATCATGATCAGCTACTCTTCATACCTGCCTAAGGAAGAAGACGTTGTCAACACCGCGTTCCTGACCGCGTGCACGAACCACGGATTCGAGATCTTCGCCGGCATCGGCATCTTCTCCATCATCGGTTACATGGCGTACGCGCAGAACTGCGGCGTGGAAGACGTTGCGGCAGCAGGCGTTGGCCTCGCATTCGTCGTATTCCCGACCGCGATCAGCACGCTTCCTGCACTGAATTCACTGTTCGGAGTCCTGTTCTTCGTATCATTGTTCACAGCAGGTATCACATCGCTGATCTCCATCATCCAGGCAGTTATCACAGGCGTACAGGACAAGTGGGAAATGTCTCATACAAAGGCAGTTACAACAGTTCTGGTTCCTGCCTTCATCGTATCATTCCTGTTTGTCACGAAAGCAGGTCTGTACTTCCTGGATCTGGCAGACTACGTTGCCAACAACATCGGCATCGTAGCCAGCGGCGTTATCGAAGTTGTCCTGATTGGATGGTTCTTCAAGCCTGAAAAGATCAGAGCAGCTGCTAACGAGTACTCCAACTTCAGCATCGGCAAGTGGTGGATATGGTGTCTGAAGATCGTCACTGTAATCGTACTCGGCTACACGACGATTTCCAACCTGATTACTTACTTCAGAGATGGATATGATGTATATCCGCTTTGGATCGGCGTCATCTTCATTCTGTTCCTGGTAATCGGCACATTCGTTTTGACTATGGCAAAGGGCAAGTCGAGCTTCTACAAGAAGCCGGATGATGCTCCTGGATATGATGACTAAGAAGGAGGTAACACAATGAGCGCAAGTGCAATCGTAATGATGCTGATCGCATGCATCGGACTGTGGGGCGGTATTGCTGTTTCTCTCGTCATCATGATGAAGAGCAACAGAAAGAAGGCCGAAGCCGCTAACATTGCTGGGGAGTCACTTACCAAGGAATGGTCAGAAGCGGAAATGCTTCCGGATCAAGATGAACTCAAAAGAGAGAGACTTGAAAAAGAGCTGGAAAAATTGAACCAGAAGAAGAACTAACAGGTCAATGAGTAATGAAAGACTGACGCGCTTCTATTGTTGCGTCAGTCTTTTTTTATTCTTTTGCTGAACGGCCAACCGGAAGGTCTGCCTTTACGAACCTGCGGAAAAGTGTTAGAATGCGCTATGTATGGAGGTAACAAATGGCAATCGAAAAAGTAAGAGAATATTTCCGTCAGTTCGGAATGGAAGACAGAGTGATGGAGTTTGATGTTTCCAGCGCTACCGTTGATTTGGCAGCAGAAGCAGTCGGCGTAGAAGGCGCGCGTATCTGCAAGACCATGTCATTCCTCAAGCCAAATGGGGAAGGTGCCATTCTCGTGCAGATGGCAGGTGATGGAAGAATCAACAACAGAAAGTTCAAGGATCAGTTCGGGTTCAAAGCGAAGATGCTGAAACCGGACGAAGTGTTGGAATACACAGGTCACGCCATCGGAGGCGTTTGTGCCTTTGCAATAGAGCGTGATGATGTGGATGTGTACTGTGACGAGACGCTGAAACGGTTTGAAACAGTATTTCCTGCCTGCGGATCTGACAACAGCGCCATCGAGCTGACCTGCGATGAAATATACAAGTATTCCAACGCGATCGGCTGGGTGGACATCTGCAAGCTGCCGGAAGAGGAGGCGTAGATTATGTGCGTTGCAATCCCCGGAAGAGTCGCTGAAATAAACGGAAGTACAGCCAAGGTGGACTTCAACGGAAACCTTGTTAACGTAAATATCGGACTGGTGGAGCCTAAGATCGACCAGTACGTTCTGGTGCACGCAGGATGCGCCATTGAAGTCATGGAGAAGGAACAGGCTCAGGAGATCATCGATCTCTTTGCCGATCTGGAGGCGATGGCGTGATGGAAATCACACAGGTAATTGAGTATCTCAAAAATTATGACGGAAGACAGCTTAAGCTGATGGAAGTTTGCGGCACTCACACTGCCGCAATTTTTAAGAACGGTATCCGGGATCTGATCTCGCCGAAGATCAAACTGATATCGGGTCCGGGCTGTCCGGTATGCGTGACGCCGACCGCCTTTATCGACAAATGCGTTGCCTATGCAAAGGCACCAAACTGCGAACTGCTGACCTTTGGTGATATGATGAAAGTGCCGGGGACAGCAGGCAGTCTTTCAGAGAATAAAGCGGCAGGAGAAGATGGTGCGAAGGCAAACATCACCATCATGTACTCACCGCTGGAAGCCATTGAAAAGGCGAAGGCAAATCCGGAAATCACCTATGCTGTTGCAGCAGTAGGATTTGAAACCACAGCGCCAACTTATGCCCTGCTGGTCAAAGAGGCGGCCAGACAGGGTGTTGAAAACATCAGGCTTGTAACAGCGCTGAAGACAGCAATACCGGCATTGAAATGGATCTGTGAGAATCAGAATGATATCGATGGATTCATCTGTCCGGGACATGTCAGTGTCATCACAGGAATCCATGTATATGATCAGCTGGCGTCGGACTATCATAAACCATTCGTTGTCTCTGGCTTTGAAGCGGAGCACATTCTCGCAGCAATTTACAGAATCGTGAAGCAGATCGAAGCGGGAGAGGGATGTGTAGAAAACATGTACCCGAACGCGGTGAAAGAGGATGGCAACCCGAAAGCGCTGCAGGCGATCGAAGAAGTGTTCGCACCTGGAACTGCTGTCTGGAGGGGGCTTGGCCCTATCGATGGTTCAGGACTCTATCTGAAGGATGAGTATGAGGTCTATGACGGCGGAAGCCGCGGGCTCGATGATGATATGGAACTTCCGGAAGGCTGCAGATGTGGCGATGTTATCACCGGCAGAATCAATCCGGACCAGTGTCCGATGTTTGCAGGAGGAAACTGTACTCCAATGGCTCCATTTGGACCGTGTATGGTTTCCAGCGAAGGATCCTGCGGAATCTGGTACAGAAACAAACACTAACAATCGGAGGCAAGTAATGAAAATCACAATGGCGCATGGCAGCGGCGGAAAGTCCTCTGCCCAGCTCATGAAAGATATATTCGGAAAGCATTTCAGCAACGATGTGCTGAACAAGATGGAAGATGCAGCAGTGCTGGATATCCCGGGACGAATTGCATGCAGCACGGATTCATTTGTTGTGACACCGTTGGTATTCAAGGGCGGCGACATCGGCAAACTCTGTGTTTGCGGTACCGTAAATGATCTTCTGATGATGGGAGCGCAGCCGAAGTATCTGACATGCGGATTCATCATGGAAGAGGGGCTCGATACAGAACTGCTGGATCAGCTTGTCGCATCCATGGCAGCCCAGGCAAAGGAAGCCGGCGTCATCATCGCAGCAGGAGATACCAAGGTCGTTGAAGGGAACGGCGGTCTCTATATCAATACGACAGGAATCGGTCTGATTCCGGAAGGTCGCGATGTGAGCAGCGCAAACTGCAGAGAAGGGGATGTGATTCTCTGTTCCGGAAATCTGGGTGATCACCATGCGTGTATTCTGAGTCACAGAATGGAGATCGAAAATGATATCGTCAGCGACTGTGCGGCTTTGAATGATGTGGTCGGCGCACTGTTTGACGCGGGAATAGCAGTCAGGACCATGCGCGATGTGACGCGCGGGGGCCTTGGCACAGTCATCAATGAAATCGCTGAGAGTTCATCCTGTAAAATCGAACTTGAGGAAGAAGCAATCCCTGTCAGTCCTCAGGTGAAGGGTTTCTCAGATATCTTAGGACTTGATCCGCTCTACATGGGTAACGAAGGAAAGATGATTGCGGTAGTTCCGGAAGAACAGGCAGAAGCGGCCATTGCCGCCATGCGTTCCACCGAACACGGGAAAGACGCAGCCCTGATTGGGCGCGTTCTCGATGGGGAAGGGGCATTCATCAAGACACATCTGGGTGCGACACGCAGATTTGATGTGCTCTATGGAGAAGGTCTGCCGAGAATTTGTTGACGTAACGCTTGCCGGCGAATCAGAACCGGCGCATGTTCATCAGACCGATGAGCGCTAGGATGATGCCGATGATCATGCAGGCATAGGCGCTCATTTCAGAGTGTCCAGGAAAGTACCCGGTCTTGTAAGAGATACCGATGATAGTGATCATCATTCCGCCGCCGGCTAACAGTATATATGCAAGTCTTTTTCCGTAATTCATAATAATCTCCTTCAATGATGAATCGCTGCGTCGAATCAATGGATCGCTGCGTCAGTTTATTTGGTCTGCCCGTATGCAGCAAGGATCGCTGCAGTCGCGCTGCAGCCAAGCCGGTCAGCGCCAGCGTCAATCATGGCGCGCGCATCATCTAAGGTACGAATACCGCCGGAGGCTTTGACCTTGAGGTCATCGCCGACGGTTTTTTTCATGAGTTCAACAGCGTGGACTGTTGCACCTCCACTGGAAAAACCGGTGGAGGTTTTCACAAAATCAGCGCCGGCATTTCGAGCAGATTCACATGCATGGATGATTTCGTCATCAGTCAGAAGGCAGGTTTCAATGATCAGTTTCAGAATAACGCTGCTTTCATGGCACATCTCAGCGATGGTATATACTTCATCTTCGATATAAGCCCAGTTTCCTGTCTTTGCATTGCCGATGTTCATGACCAGGTCGATTTCATCGGCGCCGTCTTCGAGAGCCAACTGCACTTCGTACGCTTTGGCGTTTGTCGACATGGCGCCAAGAGGGAAACCTGCAACGGCGGCGACTTTTACGTCGGATCCTGCCGCGTCGATAAAGCGGCGGACGGAGCGCACATGACATCCGTTCACGCAGACAGCGGCAGTGTCGAGAGCGACAGACTCGCTGACGACCTTGAGGATATCCTGGGGTGTCGCATCGGGTTTTAACAGAGTGTGGTCGAAATATTTGCTGAATTTATTCATGGTAACAGTTGCCTCCTGTGGTACAATTGTATCATGAAACCAGAAATTAAAGAACTGCACAAATTAACAGAAGAAGAGCTTACCAAGTCCTACGATATGATGATCCGCTCTTTCCGGAATTATCCGAAACTCATCGGGACCTTCCCGGATTGGGATGACCGTCAGGCTGCCATTGAAATGGTGCTGCGTTACTATTGCCCATTTGATTTCAAATATGGGAGTGCTTATAGTCTTGATGAAACAGTCAGCGAAGTGCTGATGATCATGTATTCAGAGGAAGTGGATTATTCTGACGAGCGCCTCGCGGCAGCTGGATGTGACAATGAGGAATTCAGAAATGCTGCTTCCCGGTTGAGTGAGGAGAACGTGAAACGCTGGTGGGATTTCTTTGATGAATTGGACAGAACAGAAGCGGAACTGGAAACGATACCTGAGAGGTATCTGTATGCGGATTTTCTCTGTGTCAGTGACGAAGTTCAGGGACAGGGCAGAGGCTCGAGAATCATCCAGGCCGCATGCCGCTATGCGGATGAGATTGGTCTGCCGCTGATGCTCTTCACCAACGGTGAGGAAGATATTCATTTTTACCAGAAGAACGGGTTCAAAAACATCGGCGTCACCAAATCCGAGGAGTTCGGGCTTGAGAACACCTATGTGATGTATGAACCGGAGCACGGAACGCAGGGAGCATCCGATGAATCGCGATGAACTGCTTCTCGCACGCCTGGAAGATAAGATCCAGCAGGCGTCTGACAATTACATGCTGACGGCAGGCGATTTCCTTGATATGCATCAGCGGAAGATCGCATCTGACTACTGCAAAAGCAGAAAGCTCCCGGTGAAATACTTGTTCTACGGCGGATATCAAGATGCAGAACGCTGTATGCCGGTGTTTTTGCCGGACTATATTGAGATGCCGGGTGCATCAGAGAGCTGGCAGGTGCCGGAAGAAGTGGCTGACCTCGTGAGAATCGTCAGGGTGACCGCACCGCGGGGCGGACGCATCCTGACTCACAGAGACTATCTGGGCTCACTTCTGGCCCTTGGGCTGGATCGGGAAGTAACAGGTGATATCCTCGTTCGCAAGCAGGGTGAGAAGACCGGCGGCGGTGCTGATATCATCGTTGAAACAGGCGTTGCACAGTTCATCGAGATGAATTATGATAAGGCAGGACGCACGAATCTGAACGTAGAGATTCTGCCGATCGACAAGCTTGAGACCGGCGTGCAGAATATCGTGCAGAAGCACGATACAGTGGCTTCTCTGCGGCTGGACAACATCGTCTCATCTGCCTTTGCATTATCCAGAGCAAAGGCGGCAGAAGCCATTCGGCGGGGCATCGTTTCGGTCAACAGCATGGAAGCGCTCAAAGTGGATCAGGAGATCACGGAAGGAGACCGGATCGTCCTGCGGGGCAAGGGCAAAGTTGTCCTTGCAGAAACAGGCGGAAGAAGCCGCAAGGATAGAATTATCGTAACGTTCCATATTTATAAATAAACTGCGTGTGTGGCGCAGAGAGTGAGGGTGATGAGATGAAAATCCCGGAGATATATAAGAAAAAGAGGGAAGAAGGAAAACCTGTTTTTTCGCTGGAGGTCTTTCCGCCGAAGCGCAAAAGCAACAGGGATTCAATTTATGAAGCCGTTGAGATCCTTAAGGTGACAGAGCCGGATTTCATCAGCGTGACTTACGGAGCCGGTGGAAGCGTCGCAGATTTTTCGACTTGCGAAATCGCGTCGAATATCAAAAAAGAGTATAAGATAGAGACGTTAGCGCATCTGACCTGCATCAATTCAAGTCAGGAAGATGTCAAGACTATGATCCAGATGCTCAGGGATGCGAAGATCGAAAACATCATGGCGCTGCGCGGCGATATTGTTCCTGGCGAAGACATCAAGCGAGAGTTCGCCCACGCCAATGAACTGGCCATTGAGATACAGAGAAAATCCAGAGGCGAGCTGGAAATCATGGGAGCATGCTATCCGGAGGGGCACTATGAGGCCAACTCTTTGGAAGAGGACATCCAGAATCTGAAGTACAAGATCGGCGCAGGCGTCAGAGTGCTGATCTCACAGTTGTTCTTTGATAACTACAAGTTCTGTAGTTTCCTGGAACGGGTCAGAGAAGATGGCATCCATGTTCCGATTTCCGCTGGTATCATGCCGATCGTCAAGGCAAAGCAGATCGAGAAGACAGTACAGCTTTCCGGTGCAAGTCTGCCTCATGATTTCACTGAGATGATCGCTCGTTACCAGCATGAGCCGAAAGCCTTGTACGAAGCGGGAATTGAGTACGCGGTAGGGCAGTGCCGTGATCTGATTGCGCGCGGTGTAGACGGCGTCCATATCTATACCATGAACGATCCGAAGGTGGCAGTCAGAGTACACGAAGGAATCAAGGATTTATTGTAAGATAACAAAGATCCAGCAACTATAAAGGAAAACAAAATGCGTATCTTTGTCGTGAGCGATACTCACGGTGACCTGAAAAAAGCAATAGAACTATACGACAGGGCCCTGAAAGGAGGGCCCGTTGATTTCATCATTCACTGCGGCGATTTTTACAGTGATGGGGTAAGGCTGTCTCAAATCTGTGGGCAGAGAGTTTTTGCTGTGCACGGCAACTGCGACGGCGGTTGGGGTGAGGAATTCAAAATTGCTCAGACACCGGCGGGGAATATCCTTGTCATCCACGGGCATAACGAGGACGTCGGATTCTCACTGGAGAGCGCGGAATATCTGGCTCGCCGTGAGAAATGCGCAGCAGTCTGCTTCGGTCATACCCACAGGACCGTCGTAAAAGAACGTAACGGTATTCTGTTCGTAAACCCGGGAAGCACACGGCGGCCGCGCGAGATGAACAGCAAAGGATCCGCGGCGGTAATCACGGCAGATGAAGAAGGATTCGCAGCGGCGATTTTGTATTTGTAAGAGGTAGAACGGTATGTTTTTGTCCATATTCGGATTAGCAGGTGGAATCGGGATGCCGATGCAGACCAGTATCAATGCGCAACTTGGCAAACGTGTTGGCTCACCGTTCACTGCAGCCATGATCAATTTTATGGTCGGGCTGGCAGCTCTGCTGATTGTGACATTTCTCGTGGAACATAGTCTGAGACTTCCGTTTGGAAGCATTGCGGCAGCGCCTCCATGGGTGCTCTTAGGCGGCGTGTTCGCTGTGGTTTTCGTAACAGGGAACATTCTGCTGATGCCGCGCATCGGCAGCGTTCAGACGGCAATCCTGCCAGCCATGGGACAGATCATCATGGGATCTTTGATCGATACTTTCGGATGGTTCAACTCTGCGCAGAAGGACATGACTGCTGCCCGCATTATCGGGGTCATACTGGTGTTCTGCGGCGTGCTGATCGTGATTATCGCGAAATCCGGAGGAATCAGGAAAATCGGGATCACGCAGGCAGACCAGATTAGACACGTATGGCTTTGGAGACTCTTCGGCGTGATCGTCGGTATGTGCATGGCTTCACAGACGGCAGTCAACAGTCATTTGGGAATTGTGGTTGAATCGAGATTTTATGCTGCTGTTGTCAACTTTACGATTGGCCTGAGCCTGCTTATTATATTGCACTTCCTGCTTTTGAAAACCAAGAAAAAGGGTGTCAAAGAAGGCAGAACACCAATTTGGATTTTGACAGGCGGACTGTTCGGCGTTCTGTTTGTCGTCGGTAACATCATCACTGCGCAGACAGTAGGGACAGGCATGGCTGTCGTCATACTGCTGACAGGGCTCATGATTGGCGGCCTGATTGTGGATCAGTTCGGGTTGTTCAGAAGCAAGCAGCGGCAGGTCGGGCTCAGGGAAATCGCAGGTGTTGCTGTAATGGTGGTAGGTGCAGTGTTGTTCCATATTGTATAAGGATAGTAATGCACGATGATAAACTTTAAAGATGCGCTGTCACAGCGCGTCTTTTTTTGTGTTTTCAGCAAATTAAAGCGCACGTTGACCCCTACATGTAGTATAATATATCCGTATATTTATGCGTGAAACAGGGAGTACTCAGGAGGTACTGTTATGAACGATAATGGGAAGATTTATTTCGCGAAAAAAGGCCCCGAAGAAAGACCTGATGAGAAGATATATCTGAATCCATCAATGGCCAACCGGCATGGATTCATTGGCGGTGCAACAGGTACCGGTAAGTCAGTCACACTGAAAGTTCTGGCAGAGTCTTTCTCAGATATGGGAGTTCCGACATTCTTCTCAGATGTCAAGGGAGATATGGCCGGAATCGCTGTACCTGGTGAGGACAGCGAAGGGATGCAGAAGCGCCTTGACCGATTTGATATCAGGGATCAGTTCCAGTACAGAGGATTCCCGGTAACCATATACGATATCTACGGCGAAAAGGGCATTCCGCTCAGAACCACGGTCAGCGAGATGGGACCGCAGCTCATGGCGCAGATTCTGGATCTGAACGATACGCAGTCAGACTTGTTAGCCGTTTCCTATAAGATTGCAGACGATCAGCAGATGCTGCTGATAGACACGAAGGATCTGAAGTCCATACTCACGTACATTTCAGAGAATGCGGCAGAGTTTGAAATGGAGTACGGCCATATCACAAAGACATCTATGGCGACGATTATCCGCTCCATCGTAGCGCTGGAAGCAGAAGGGGCAGACAGATTCTTCGGAGAACCGGCCATCAACATCACTGACTTCTTCACTCTCGGCCCTGATGGCAGAGGTATGGTCAACATTTTGGATGCGGAGACCCTGATCAGCAAGCCGAAACTTTACTCGGCATTCATGCTGTATCTGCTCAGTGAGCTCTTTGAGATTCTGCCTGAAGTAGGCGATCTGGAAAAACCGAAGATGGTCTTCTTCTTTGATGAAGCGCACTTGCTGTTCAACAATGCATCGAAAGCGCTTCTGGAGAAGATCCAGCAGGTTGTCAAGCTCATTCGTTCCAAGGGCATCGGACTCTTCTTCATCACGCAGAGCCCTGGCGACATCCCGAGTGCAGTCATGGCACAGCTGGGGAATAAGATCGAACATGGTCTGCACGCGTATACACCAGCAGAGCAGAAGGTCGTGAAGGCAGCGGCAGATTCCTTCCGGGAAAACCCTGATTTCGATACGGAAGATGTGCTGAAGAATCTGGGCACAGGAGAGGCTGTCGTATCCACACTGGATGAGAACGGTGCGCCTTCTGTGGCAGAATACGCCTACATTCTTCCGCCTGAGAGCTCCATGGGAGCCATCTCAGATGAAACCAGAGACAGACTGGTTAAGGAATCGCTGCTGTATACCAAGTACGGAACCATGGTGGATCCTGATTCCGCTTATGAAATTCTGGCGAGGATGAAGGCGCAGGTTACGGAAGCGCAGGAGCAGGCAGCAGCACTGGCGGCGCAGCAGAAACAGGAAGAAAAAGAAGCAAAGGAACAGGCGAAAGCCGAAGAGAAGGCACAGAAGGAAGCTGAGAGAGAAGCTGCGAAGAAAGAAAAGGAAGTAAACAAAATCAAGACCAACGTGGCTAAGACAACAGGCAGCTCTGTCGGCAGAGAAGTTGGTAAGATCGTTGGGGAAGCAGTCCTCGGCAAAAAAGGCAGAACGATCTTCGGCAATATTGGTTCAACCATAGGAAGAAATATTATGGGAACACTCACGAAGAATAAGTAACGCAATCAAGTGAGTGGGGAAGAGATCACATGAACAGAAAAGGACACAGAACAATCATACTGGACGGCGGCATGGGAACCATGCTCCAGGCCAGAGGAATGAAAGCGGGAGAAGACTCAACGGCCTTCGCGTACCGTAATCCCGATATCTTGGAGGATGTTGCAAGGCAGTATATTGAGGCAGGGTCACAGGTCGTCTACACACCGACTTTCAATCTGACCAGAGACAAGGTGGCAGGCCTGGGAGAAACGGTAGAGTCCCTGTGCCTGAAGCTGACTGCACCGGCACGTAAGCTCCGCGAGGAGTATGCAGCCAAAGGCAGGAACATCCTGATGGTCTTCGATATGGGACCGCAGGGAGAACTTGTGGAACCTCTTGGAAGGCTGACCTTCGAGGACGCCTATGACTTCTATACGTTGCAGGCGAAGGCTGCCGTGGCATGTGGTGCAGATGCTGTCACTATTGAGACGATGACAGACATCTACGATACAAAGGCAGCCGTGTTGGCTGTTAAAGAGAATACGGATCTTCCGCTCATGGTCACGATGACCTTTGAACAGAACGGGCGGACATTCCTGGGAACAGGTCTTGAGAACATGGCCATGATTCTGGGAGGTCTTGGGGCAGATGCCATCGGCATCAACTGCTCCCTTGGACCGGCGCAGATACTGCCGCTTATCAAGGATTTGATGTCATATACAGACCTTCCAGTCATCGCAAAACCGAACGCAGGACTGCCGGATCCGGCAACAGGGGAATACGATATCGATGCAGCTGAGTTCATCGAAATTATGAAGCAGTATGTGGACGCAGGCGTTGCCATGGTGGGCGGATGCTGCGGTACAACGCCGGATTACATAAGGGGCGTCGCGCAGTACGTTGCGGAAGTGTCCGATAAGCAGACCGATATCGAAGAAGGAATCGGTCTTTATACAGGAGAGCATCTCCGTCGTCCGAGAGGTCCGCTCAGCGAGGCAATCGCGGAAGCGCATAAACCGCAGGAGTTCTCTCTGAAGAGCTTGTTCGGTCTGGAGAAACCGCAGAAACCGCTGAAGGTCTGCAGCGCCAGCAAGGTGGTCACTGTCGATCACGTTACGGTTATCGGTGAACGGCTGAATCCGACAGGTAAAAAGAAACTGAAGAACGCCCTCATAGACAGGGATTTCGATTATGTCATCGATCAGGCTATGAAACAGATCGACGCCGGAGCAGAAATCCTGGATGTGAACGTAGGCGTTCCGGGAATCGATGAAGCGGCGCTCATGCCGGAATTGATCAAAAAGCTTCAGGCAGTGACAAACCTGCCTTTGCAGATAGACTCATCCGATGCGGATGCCATTGAAGCGGCTCTCCGCGTCTACAACGGCAAACCAATCGTAAACTCCGTAAACGGTGATGAAGAGGTCATGGACCGCATTCTTCCAATCGTAAAGAAATACGGAGCGGCGGTCATTGGTCTGACCTTGGACAGCAGAGGAATTCCGGCAACGTGCGAAGAGCGTTTTGAAATCGCCCAGCGCATTCTGGCTAAGGCCCAGGAATACGGTATTCCGCGTGAAGATGTGATTATCGACTGTCTTACGTTAACGGCGTCTGCTCAGCAGAAGGAAGTCGATGAGACACTGAAGGCCGTCCGCATGGTCAAGGAACAGCTGGGGCTGGCGACGGCTCTGGGCGTGTCCAACGTCAGCTTTGGTTTGCCTTTGCGTCCTGTCGTCAATAGGACATTTATGACAATGGCGCTGGAGAATGGATTGGATCTTCCAATCATCAATCCAAATGATGAAGATATGATGGCATCCATCTACGCTTTCAACGTCCTTAAGAACAGGGATGAAGGTGCAGCAGCCTACATTGAAAGATATAAGGATGCAGCTGCAAAAACCACATCAACCACGCGTGGGGCAGTGGAATCCTCCGGTGCAAAAGCTGCAGCATCCGGTTCCGGAAGAACGGGAGAGGAAGCTGTGGCTTACGCCATCGAAAACGGTTTGGAAGGAGATGCTGCAAAAGCAATCGAAAAACTTCTGAAGACAAAGGATCCATTGGACATCGTCAATCAGGATCTGATACCGGCTCTCGACAGAGTCGGCAAAGGATTCGAGAAAGGAAAAGTGTTCCTTCCGTCCATGCTTCAGGCAGCTCAGGCAGCCCAGGTAGGATTTGACGTAATCAAGAAGCGTATGGAAGAGTCCGGTGTCAGAGGTGAAAATGCAGGTGATGTGGTGATTGCTACCGTAAAGGGCGACATCCACGATATCGGCAAGAACATCGTCAAGGTCATCATGGAGAACTATGGATTCAATATGATCGATCTGGGACGCGATGTGCCTGTTGAAGATGTAGTTGAGAAAGTGCGCTCCGAGGGAATCAGACTGGTGGGGCTCTCGGCGCTCATGACGACGACACTGGCAAGCATGGAGGAGACCATCAAAGCGATCAAAGAAGAAGACCCTACTGTGAAAGTCATGGTGGGCGGCGCAGTCCTGACAGAAGACTACGCATATAAAATGGGAGCGGATTTCTACTGCAGCGATGCGATGAAATCCGTGGAAGCAGCACAGAAGGTTTTCGAGGAACTGGTGCTGGGAATGGAGGAAAGATAGATGTTCAACGGAAGATATGGAATGGATGAGCTGGGCAGATTCATGCTCATCGTATCAGCAGCGCTTATGGTGCTGAACATATTCGTAGGGATCAGAGCACTTTGGGTGGCGGCTGTCATTCTGCTGATTCTTGTGTACAGCAGAGCGTTTTCCAGATTCTATGATAAAAGAAGAGCGGAGAACATGAAGTATCTGGAGATGAAGAGCAAGTTTACGTCGGGAAAGACAGGCGGCGCTGGCGGTTTCAGCAAACCCGGAAGCAAGCCGAAGAACGACGGCAAGCGTGTTCTCATCTGCCCATACTGCAAAGAGAAACTGAGAGTGCCTGTCGGCGCAGGAAAGATCAAGATCAATTGTCCTCACTGCCACAATCAGTTTGAAGAGACAGTATAACAGCAGTTCAGAAACAGTTACGTAAACTGAAAGGAGAATAGAATGTTTAATTCAGTTGCAGAAGTCCAGAAATTCATTAAGGAGTATGATGTGAAGATGGTTGACTTCAAGATGGTCGATTTGGAAGGAAGATGGAGACATCTGTCCATCCCGGTGGAACGTTTCACAGAAGACACCATGGTAGAGGGCATCGGTTTCGACGGATCAAACTACGGTTACGCTCCAATCGAAAAGTCGGATATGGTATTCATTCCGAATCTGAAGACGGCGATCTTCGATAAGTTCTCAGAGATTCCTACCATCACGATGATGGGTGATGTGTTCGTCATCGATGAGCCGGAAAACAGACCGTTCGACCAGTATCCGAGAAATGTTTCCCTGGCTGCGGAGAGATACATGAGAGAGCAGGGCATCGCGGACCAAATGATTGTAGGACCGGAATTCGAGTTCTATCTCTTTGACAGAGTCGCTTATCAGGTCAGGGAAGAATCTGTATTCTGTGAGGTCGATACGAAGCAGGCTGAGTGGAATTCTGCAATGGAAGACGACATCAGAAACAAGGGATATCAGGTCGGCCGCAAGAAAGGCTATCATGCTGACATCCCGCAGGATATCACATACAACTCCAGAGCCAAGATGTGCATGACCATGGAAGACTGGGGCATCAAAGTCAAGTACCACCATCACGAAGTTGGCGGTCCGGGACAGGTTGAGATTGAAGTTGAACTCGGCGAGATGACGGAAATGGCTGACGCGGTCATGGCGACAAAGTACATCATCAAGAATACGGCAGTGGAAGATGACAGAACAGCAACCTTCCTGCCGAAACCGATCTACGATGAAGCGGGTTCCGGTCTGCATGTGCACATGCATCTGTTCAAGGACGGAAAACCGCTCTTCTATGATGAAAACGGTTACTCAGGTCTTTCGGAGCTTGCTCTCTGCTTCATGGGCGGACTGCTCAAGCATGCGAGAAGTCTCTGCGCATTCACAAATCCATCAACGAACTCTTACAAGAGACTGGTTCCGGGATTTGAGGCACCTGTTACGATTGGCTTTGCAACTGCCAACAGAAGTTCCGTTATCAGAATTCCGGCATATGCAAAAGCACCTGACAAGAAACGTTTCGAACTGAGAAACCCTGACGGTACGGCAAATCCTTACTATGCATTCGCAGCGATCCTGATGGCAGGTATCGACGGAGTAAAGAACAAAATCAACGCCATGGACGGCGGATGGGGTCCATACGACTTCAACCTCTATGATCTCTCAGACGAGCAAAAGAAAGAGGTCAAGGCCCTTCCAAGAAGCCTGATGGATGCTCTCGACGCGCTGAAGGAGGATCACGATTACCTGACGGCAGGAGGCGTATTCCCGCAGGAACTGATCGACCTGTGGATTGAAAAGAAAAAGGCGGACTACCAGAAGGTTCATTCGATTCCACATCCGGCAGAATTCTCGCTTTACTACGACCTGTAGAGCGCGAAATCATAGCGGCAAAAAGAAATTACTACTAGAATATAGATTACGACAGATAAAGATAGTTAATGGGTAAAATACTGAACAGCGGATACGGCGCGGTCTTCGGGACATACTGGATCATCTATGCAGTTGTCAGCAGCTTCGCGTCCGTGTTCATGCTGGCAAAAGGATATACAAATTCACAAATCGGAGTGACGCTGGCGGCGGCCAACGTCCTGGCAGTGATTATGCAGCCGCTCATCGCGGATTTCGTGGATCGGTCCAAGAAACTGGACGTCATCGGAACGACAGAAATCATGACTGTCTGCATGATGGTGTTCACCATCGGCATGTTTACATTCAAAGGCGGAAGCCTGGGACTCTGCGTAGTATTCGTGCTGCTGATTGCATTTCATACCGTGCTGCAGCCATTGTTTAACTCTTTGGCGTTCCGGCTTGAGGAGGCAGGCGTGTCCATCAACTTCGGTATCGCCAGATCCGTCGGGTCACTGGCATACTCGATTTTCGTCGCCATCTTCGGTACGATCGTCGAGCACTTCGGAATCAATGTTATGCCGATCGCAAGTGAGATTTCCTGTCTGCTGCTTATTGCAAGTCTTGCCTTCACAGGGTATTACTTCAACAAAGGCAAGAAACAGGCACAGCAGCGCAACATTGAGCAGGAGACAGTTGAACAGAGAGCAGAAACAATAGTGGAGGCGGAAGAGTCAATCGAAGAGGAAGAGGAAATCAACCTCATTCAGTTCATCAAGAGAAACAAGATGTTCTTCATCATGAATCTGGGTGTACTGGGCATCTTCTTCAGCAACGCAGTACTGAATAACTATATGGCGCAGATCTGTGACGGTGTCGGCGGAAGTACAGAAGACATGGGACGGATCCTTGGTGTCATGGCGTTTCTGGAGATACCGACTATGGTTTTCTTCAAGCAGCTGAGAAGGAGGTTTTCCTGTCAGTTCCTGCTTAAGATCGCAGCAATCGGATTCACTGTGAAAATCGCTATCTGCTGGTTGGCGAATTCCGTCATCATGCTGTACATCGGACAGCTGTTCCAGCCGGTTTCCTTCGCGCTCTTCCTTCCGGGGATGGTGTATTTCTCGGATGAGATGATGAGCAGAGGGGAAGCGGTCAAGGGACAGGCGCTGTTTACAACTATGATAACTATTACAACCATATTCGCGACCTTGTTCGGCGGGATGATATTGGATGCGAGCGGTTCTAAGATGCTGACCTTCGTATCGACACTTTTGACGGCCGCGGGAGCGCTGGTTATTATATTCGCAATAGACAGAGTAAAAAGCAATAAGTAAAGGAGGGTTCAAATGTACGAGGAACTTACTGAAATCATCAAAGGAAGTGACAATATCGTCTTCTTCGGCGGTGCAGGCGTTTCAACAGAGAGCAATATCCCTGACTTCAGATCGGAAGCAGGTCTTTACAGCGCCCAGTCCAACTACGGCATGTCACCGGAACAGATGCTGTCCCACAGCTTCTTCGTGAGAGATACAGAGACCTTCTTTGATTATTACAAAAACAACCTGATCTATACTGATGCAGAACCGAACGACGCTCACAAAGCGCTGGCGAAACTGGAGGAGATGGGGAAACTCAAGGCAGTCGTCACACAGAATATAGACGGCCTTCATCAAAAGGCAGGCAGCAAAACAGTCTATGAGCTTCACGGATCTGTTCTCAGAAACAACTGTATGCATTGCGGAACCTACTACGATTTGGACTACATCATGGATCCGGAGCACTGTGACGGGCTCATTCCAAAGTGTGAAAAGTGCGGCGGCGTTGTAAAACCAGATGTCGTCCTTTACGAAGAAGCGCTTGACGAGTATCAGATCAATGGGGCCGTAGACGCCATCAGAAAAGCAGATGTTCTCATTATCGGAGGAACATCACTGGTTGTTTATCCGGCAGCTGGATTTATCAATTACTTCAGAGGAAGCAAGCTTGTACTGATTAACAAAAGCAGTACATCTTTTGACAACAGGGCAGACCTCGTGATACATGACGCCATCGGAAAGGTAATGAAAGAGGCGGTGAATGGACTCTAAAGAGGACGCTAACTCAACGGGCAGAAGAATATGGGAAGCAATCTGGCAGTATAAGTGGCTCTACTTCTGGATCCTTATGGCATGCTTTTTTGGCGTGGGCATTTACTTTTGGCAGGGACCATCGCAGGCCATTGATTACTTCAGCGGATATCTGATTGAGCTGAGTCTTTCTGTGGATAATCTGTTTGTGTTCCTGCTTATCTTCATCAGCTTTGGAATCAATGAACATGCGCAGCACAAAGTGCTCAACTACGGAATTGCAGGTACCATTGTGCTCAGATTCCTGTTCATATTTGTGGGCATTTCATTGATCAACATGTTTGAGTGGCTCCTCTGGGCTTTTGGTGCACTGCTTGTGATCAGCGGCATCCGGATGTTCCGGAAGGATGATGATGAAGATGACCCGCGGGACGGTGTGATCTATAAGATGATCGCCAAGTTCCTGCCCATGAGCGCAGACTTTGAAGGCGAGAAGTTCATGGTGGACAACGATGGCACCAATTACGACAAGTCCAGCCTGCTTTCGAAGAGAGCGAAAAAACTGTGTACGCCGCTCATGGTGGTTATGGTTCTGCTGCTGTTCTCAGATATCATTTTTGCAATTGACTCTGTTCCTGCTGTCATATCCATGACGCGGGATCTGTTCATCGTATATACATCGAATATGTTCGCAGTGATGGGCCTGAGGCAGATGTTCTTCGTTCTGGAACACATGCATGAGAGATTCCAGTATGTCAAGTACGGAGTGGCCGTCATCCTGATGTTCACTGGTGTGAAAATGCTCCTCGACATATTCGATATTCATATCCATAATCTCATTTCTATCGCAGTCATACTGATACTGCTGATTGCAAGTATTGTCGCATCAGTAATCGTATCAAGCCGTACAAAAACGGAGGATAAGGCAGATAAGCTTGAGAAGAAGAAAGAGATTGAAGCCGCATTTGAGGAGCTCGATAAGGAATCATGAGTTGGGGAGTGACATTCTTTTTTAACAGCATACTTCTGGGCATCGGCCTGGCGATGGATGCGTTCAGTGTATCTATTGCAGACGGATTATTAGAACCGGATATGAGAAGAGGCAGACGTTGGACCATTGCAGGAACCTTCGCCTTCTTTCAGTTCATCATGCCTGTCATTGGATGGTTCTGCGTGCACACCCTGGTGTCCCGCTTTGAAATGTTCCAGAAAGCGGTACCATGGATCGCACTCGTGCTGCTTTTGTATATCGGCGGCAAGATGCTCATTGAGAGCATTCAGCAGGTCCGGGACAAGAGGAATGATAACAGCATTGTTTCAGAAACGGTCGCTGCGACGGCGCGGCTCACAGCGCCGACACTGCTTTTGCAGGGAATCGCAACAGCAATTGATGCGCTGTCTGTTGGTTTTGCGATATCCGGCTACGGTTGGATGCAGGCGCTGGTATGTGCGATCATCATTGCTGTTGTGACATATTTCATCTGCACCGTCGGACTGCACATTGGAAGGAAGGCAAGTGAAAAGCTGTCCAGCAAGGCAGGAATACTGGGAGGATGTATTCTCATATTCATAGGAATTGAGATTTTCATAAGAGGAATTGTTTAATGGGAAAGAATGAGTACGATGTACCAAAAATAAGTTTATATGCGGCGGGTGTTGCCTTCACACTTTCCATAGGATTTTCTTTTTTCGGAATCAAGCAGTGTGTTCCTTATGCGGATACACTGACGATTCTTTGTTACCGATACGTTGCCGCGCTCATCAGCGTCGCCCTGTGGATCGGCATTGCAAAGGCATTAGGAAAATATCCGAAGGCGGAGCCGGGAAGACCGAAAGGAAAACTCTACATGACGGCTGCCTTTTATGTTGCCTTCATGATTCTGCAGATCCTGTCGATGTTCTTCGCAACATCTATTGAAGGCGCCATTGTATTCGCTATGTCACCGATCTTTGCCAAGATTATCGGCAGGATCGTTTTGGGCGAGCGGTCCACCAGACTGCAAATGCTCTTTATCGTCATGACAGTGACCGCCCTGATTGTGCTGATTGTTCTGAATGCTACAGATATCACACTGAATGTTACAGGTCTCATTATTATGACGGTTGCGACAATTTTCATGGGCTGCCAGAACGTTTCAGCAAGATATATCCGAGGCGTTTTCCGTCCGATTGAAATCACAGCGACTATCGCGGTAGGAGGATCGATTATCTTCATCGGGGCATCCATTGTGCGGGCCATATATACCGGAGACTGGAATGCGCTGATTGAACCGCTGAAACATCCGGATTTCGTGATCTGGGTTTCATTCCTCGGTGTGTTCTGTATCCTGCTTTCCGCTCAGTTTATGGCATATATGCTGGCGCATATGGAAATCATTCAGTCGACCGTATTCAGCAGCGCATCCACCCTTGTATCGATCATAGCAGGAGCGCTGATACTGGGAGAGCCGCTGCGCTGGTATCACTTTATATGCGGCGCTATCATTCTGGCCGGTGTCGTCGGTCTGATGCTGGCTCCGGCAAAAGCAGAAAACGCAGGTAAATCATTAGAAGATGATATGAATAAAGGAGAAGATTAATGAGAGGATCATTCACGTACTGCAATCCGACCAAATTATATTTCGGTAAAAATGCCCTCAAAAATTTGGCTGGAGAACTTGAAAAATACGGACCGAATGTACAATTGATTTACGGAGGCGGTTCCATCAAGAAGAACGGCATTTACGATGAAGTCGTGGAAGTGCTTACAGCTTGCGGCAAGACAATCGTAGAAGATGGCGGTGTTATGCCGAATCCAACGGTAGATAAACTGCGTGAGGGTGTGCAGATCGCCCGTGATCACAATGTCGACTTGCTGCTGGCTGTTGGCGGCGGTTCCTGCTGTGACTACGCAAAAGCAGTATCCGTTTCCGTAAACTGCGACGACGATCCATGGGAGAAGTACTATGTGCGCTTTGAAGAACCGGATTGCGATATCGTGCCAGTGGGCTGTGTGCTGACCATGGTCGGAACAGGATCCGAAATGAATGGGGGAGCTGTCATTACCAATCACGAGACCAAGCAGAAGATAGGGCATGTCTTCGGAACAGAAGTGATGCCGAAGTTCACTGTGCTGAATCCTGTCTATACACTCAGCCTGCCGCATTACCAGATGGTGGCCGGTATATATGATATCTTCAACCACATTTGTGAACAGTACTTCAGTGGTGCAGACGACAACGTAAGCGATTATCTGAGTGAAGGGTTGATGCGTTCCCTGATTCACAGTTCACGCATTGCCAATGAAGACCCTCAGGATTACGAAGCCCGTTCCAACATTATGTGGACGGCGACATGGGCCCTCAACACGCTGCTTTCACGAGCCAAAACCACAGACTGGATGGTGCACATGCTCGGACAGGCGGCCGGCGCACACACCGATGCGACACATGGCATGACACTGGCAGCAGTTTCACTTCCTTACTACAGATATCTAGTGAAATCGGCAGCAGGGGAGGATGCAGGCCCGACGGGTGAAGCATGCATCGCCAAGTTCGCCCGGTTCGCTACAGAAGTCTGGAAAGTCAGCCCGGATGGACGCGGCGAGGAAGAACTTGCCTACGCAGGGCTGGAAGCCCTGGAAAACTGGATGAAAGAACTGGGCCTCGTGATGAATCTGACCGAGCTCGGTGCCAGTGAGGATATGGTTGAAGGCATCGCTGACAGCACGATTATCCTGAAGGGCGGATACAAAGTTCTCACAAGAGAAGAGGTAGCTGACATTCTCAGACAGAGTCTGTAACATAGAAAGGAGACAGAATATGTTTACTAGAGCAATCACAAGAAAACCATGCCGTGCACTGATCGATGGAATCACAACTGCAATGTTCGGCGAAGGCACACCAGACTACGATCTGGCGGTGCAGCAGCATGACAACTACGTCAAAACACTGAGAGACCTGGGACTTGAAGTTCTGGATCTGGCTGCAGATGAGAGATTCCCGGATTCTTGTTTTGTGGAGGATCCGGCCGTTGTAATGCCGGAGTGCGCTATTATCACAAATCCGGCAACCGACTCCAGAAACGGTGAAAAGTTTGAGATCATCGACGCCATCAAGCAGTTCTACAAAGATGATCAGATTTTCCACATTGAAGCGCCGGGTACCATGGAAGGCGGCGACGTCATGCTTGTTGACAAGCATTTCTACGTTGGTCAGTCAGACCGTACCAATGCGGAAGGATTCAAGCAGTTCTCAGACATCGTAGGCCAGTTTGGATACGAGGCAACTGCCGTTCCGGTAACAGAAGGACTCCATCTGAAGGACTTCGTCATCTATCTGGAAAAGGGCAATATGCTCGTTTCCCCGAAGATGAATGAAGAGCCAGCCTTCGCAGAGTATACGAAATTCGTTATCGATCCGGATGAACTCTATGCCATCAACAGCATGAACATCAACGGTACAGTCCTCGTTCCGGAAGGGTTCCCGAAGACTCTGAAGATCATCGAGGACCTGGGTTATCCGACCATCGTATTAAATAACAGCGAGTTCAGCAAAATCGACGGCAGCCTGACCTGCCTGTCACTGAGATTTTAAAGGATTGCATCCTTGCATCTGCAACGCAATGTGTTATAATATGCGTTGCAGGCATGGGGTATTAGCTCAGCTGGGAGAGCGCCAGGTTCGCAATCTGGAGGCCAGGGGTTCGAGCCCCGTATGCTCCACCAGTAAAGGAAGTGTGAAAGCACTTCCTTTTTTCTTGTCTGGCGTTGCAATGACTGGGTTCTAAGCCGTGACCTTTGCTGTAAAAATCCGCTTGTATTCTTTGAAAAACTGCCCTTTTTTGAACACACCCCCTGAACACAGTGAGGGGTCATCCGAGTGCTGCGGCCATTTTCCGTACTTTCTCTTCGTCGGTGCTTCGGTCGTAGCAGTAATTGTTGAGTGTTGTCCGCTCGTCGGTGTGTCCGACTATTTTGCGCACTGTATTGATGCTGACGCCGCCATCCAGCATGGTGGATACGAAGGTTTTTCGCGCCTTGTGCGAACTTTTGGCATCGATGCCAAGTATGTCGCAGTAACGGTAGAATGCCTTCGTCACCGACGTGTAGAGCAGCGGTCCTTCGTTCATAGAGAAGATGTAGCCGTCGTCTGGTGCATCGTTTTCTTGCTGACATTGTCTGGCCGCATTGATCAGGTTCCATGCTTTTGGCACAAGAGGGATCTCCCTGTCACCGAAGGTGCCTTTGGTATCCTCTGTGACCACGTTGTCCGGATGATGTACGGTTCGCCGGATGGTCAGGTTGTTGCCTTCAATGTCGCTGTACCTGATGCCGCAGATCTCACCGACTCTGGCGCCGGTGTAGAACATGAACATGACAGCGAGCGGTGTCAGCTGATGCACGTTGTAGTGCTTCGTCTCAAAGTCCTTCCATGCCAACTCTTCGAGTTTTCTCTGCTCTTCTCTGGTAAACACTTGCGTGCGGTCCGGCTTTTTATGCTCCGGCACAAGTACTCTCTTCTTATCGACTCTGACATCGCGGAAGGGATTCTTGTCAATGACGCCAAGGTCAACGGCGTAGTCCAGCTCCTGCCGGATGATCAGACTGAAGTTGGTGTACTTGTGTTTTGTCATCTCGTGCTCGCGGATCATTTCATGGACCCATCTGTCCAGTTCCAGTTTTGTCAGACTTGATATAGGCTTGTTCACGATGGCTGTGTTCGCGTAGTAGCGGTCCCAGTCATTCTGAACACGAGCGACGGATGATGCTTTCACGTGCAGTGCCTTGAACTCGAGCCACTCCTTGTAGAGCGAGGCCATGGTCGTTCTCTTTTTCAGTCTGGTCGTCTTCACACCGAGATAGAAGTCGCACAGGGCATCTTCCAGATCTTCGCGGTTGCTCTTGACGATCGCCTTGCGCCCATACTTGTTGGTTTCGTCTTTGATATAAGTGCGCCACCGTCCGTCTTTATCCTGATAGATATTGTACGGATGGTTTTCGAGTATCTGCTGCCTCCTTGATTGTTTCATCTGTGTAGTAACACCGTCCAAGTCGATGCTACCATTGCTGATGAGGAAGTTCAATATTTCTTCTGCAGGGAGTCCTATGGCAGAAGGCATCGCTGCGGTCGTGTTCAGTTGTACGTTACTTGTGTTCATCACGCTGCGACACCTCCTTTCTTTCATCCGGGGTCTTAGGGTCTCCCTAAAGTGTGTTTTTCGTTTTTACGGAAAAAGGCTTTGCTTGCTATTACGACTAAGCGTCTCTTAAATCGTCTAAATAAAGTCTAAGGGTCATCAGTTAGGGCATCTCGAACATGCCTTCCAGAAGACCGTTAAGGTCATCCAGTGACGCAAATGACGATGATGACGATGGATTATCTGCCGTATAAATATCGCCGTCATAAGCGTCACTATCGTCATTTTTCTCTGCGCATTCTTTGTTTTGTTTAGCGTTTCCCGCATGTGCTGGCGTATAAATGAAGGTCCTTTCGCGGCGTCCCGAGGATCTTTTGGAAGAAATCTTGATACATTCCGGTGCGAAGACTTCGTAGTAAAACTTCGTTATGCTGGCACTGAATGCATTCGCTGCCATCTCTTTTTCACCGATCTCTTCGAGCAGTTCCGAGGCGGTGCCGGTCCATTTATGACATTGTTTGATGTACTCAACGACCCGGTAAAGGCAGTCAGGGATGCGTTCCTTGGCGATTTCTTCTTCGGTTTTTTCCTGCACAAGTTCCCATCTTGGGTGAACAAAACGCAGAATCATTTCCTTCTGCTGTACGTCTCTTCCGGTTAGGACCAGCTTTGCGTTGGGGCTGCTGCGATCCTTTTGAAGGACCAAAATGGTGTCTGCTGTGCCGCTGATCGCGGTCGATCCAGAGATCTCATTGAGTGGATCTGTCCTGTCCTTCATCTTCCGAAGGTGGTGCACCAGGACGATTGCGATGCCATATCGGTCTGCAAACTTTTTCAGTTTTGAGAGTTCTCCATCGTCCCGTTCATACTGATTGACACTCGATTTACCACTGCCTCCGCCGCGAATCTTCTGCAAAGTATCTACGATTACCAATTTGATCTTGGGGTTTTGTTCCAGGATCTCTCGCAGCGATGTTTGGAAGCCGGCATCTGTTTTGGGGCATGTTTTGACGAAGTGCAGATGCTCGGAAGGCGCTTCAGCCAGGTCGAGCAGTCTTGCCTGCAGACGTTCTTCTGTGTCTTCCAGTGCGCAGTACAGAACGCCACACTGCACTGTTTCCTTCCCGAAAAAAGGCCTGCCGGAAGAGACAGCCAGTGCAATGTCCAGCATCATCCAGCTCTTTCCGGACTTTGGCGCGCCGGCAAGGATGGTCAATCCGAGCGGGATCAGCCCGTCCACGATGTGCTTGGATCTAGTATGATCAAGGGGCTGGAAGAACAGATCTTCTGCGCTGATCAGTTTCATATCGTGACTCATATGTAGGTCCTCCTTTTAAATGTCCTTTCATAGATGAGCCAGGAGGCCTCTAAGTGTCTTAAAACTGTCTTAGTGCAAGACAAAAAAATCCCTTCTGCCAAAAAGCAGAAGGGGACGTTTAAGATAGCTATCGTTATTCGAAATCCTCTTTTTTGGCCTGCGATAAGCGAGAAATTTGATCTGCCTCATCGCGGCTTTTTAGCTGTTCTGCCAGCAGTGCATAGACCTTTTTTTGCCGGTGTTCAACACTGCCGCGGCTCATCTTATGATCAACTGCATACTTGCGGATCGACTTTCTTTCCCAAAACCGCTCTTCGCAAAAGCTTTTGTGATCGCATAGTACTGTGCCTAGGCATTGCTGCAGGAAGAGCAGATCTTCCTGCAGCATCAGAAATTGTTCTCTGCCAAGTACGCCGACAAACTTCTTTGCCTCAACGCAGAGCTTGTATTTTCTATAATCTTCCCTGTAGTTATTGAGCATATCTTTAGCATAGCTTTCGTAGGATACCGATGTTCGATATATACGCACTTGCGTTCCAGTCCGTTCATTATAGGGGTCTTTGCGTATAGGTCCACGCAAATCGTCATTTTCCAGGGTGTCAATCAGCGAATCACCAATGATATAGTTTCTTCGTCTGAACTTCGCTCTCCTTTTCCCATCGACTTCAACCATCTCGCAAAAGGATCGTTTAGTCATGCATTTGTAAACGCGTTCATTTGCCCACGGAGAGTCCTTGTACAGGACCATCATTTCGCCTGTATCCTCATCCGGAACGACCATCACCACATATATCCATTTGTCGTCATATCGCAGGTAATGCCCGGCATATACGCGCTTGTCCTTTACTTCTTTCATGGTTACTGCCTTAAAGACTGTGCTGCTGTTGTAGATTTATCTATAAAAACATCAAGTGGATGCATAGTGCACTCACAAAATGTAATTATATTTTAACGAAAAGAACATGTGTTCGTCAATTGATTTGTTATTGGCTTGATAAGATACTGCTACTGATGAAGAGTGACAACCTCATCTAGTTGTACTAAAAACGCACCGATTCTGCTCTGTTCTTCTGCACCGGGGATTGCTATTTCCTGATCATACAAACTTTCCCAATCGATGTTTTTCCTGCACAAACTGGCGCCAACTGTAGTCGCTCTGTCGAAAAACCGTTTTGCTTCATCGCGTTTAATCCAAGTTGCTAAGAACTCTGGAGAACAACCAACGATGTGATAAGTCTTGTAAGCTGGTGAAATAATCCCGTGTTCAAAGCGAAAATTCACATTGGCATTGCCTAGATGAAGATTCTGTGCAGAACAGAAATGTACATGGCGAAGATCCTGGTGAACGATGGTATCACTTACGATGAAGCATTCACGGATGACGAGTATCGTCCCGTGGTCGAGCAATGGTCACTTGACCATCTGGGGTATATCATACGTCCGGAAAACCTTTTCCGCAATTTGATAAGAAAGATCGTTAGATTTGAGAGTGACGCGGACAAATTCAGCATTGAAGACTTTGAGAAAGCCGTCAGCGAGTTGATCGGCTCCACTATGGGGCATGAGTCAAACAAGGCTTTTGACGGATTGTTCAATGATATGCGTCTTCAGGATCCGGACCTCGGTGATACCGTCTCCGATCGAACTGATTTGATCAGCAGGGTCATGACACGTGTTAATGACATCGATTTTGATCTTAAGGATTCTCAGTTCGATGTGCTTGGTACAGCATACATGATATTGATTGGATTGTTTGCTTCGGATGCCGGGAAAAAAGGTGGCGAATTCTTCACACCTGCAGGGCCGTCCAAGCTGTGCGCAACCTTGGCTGCTATCGGACTGGACGAAGCAAAGACTGTTGGAGACTGTACCTGCGGTTCTGCTTCAATGCTGCTTGAAGTACAGAAGCATCTGTCGAAACAGAGAGTCGGACATTTCTACGGGCAGGAACTCAATGCTTCCACTTACAATATGGCGCGTATGAATATGATCATGCATGGCGTTAACTGGTCGAACTTTGATATTTATAAGGGCGACACTCTGAAGGATGACATGTATGGTGATGTAAAGATGACCGTACAGGTATGTAATCCACCGTATTCCCTCAAGTGGTCAGCGGATCCAAAATTTGAGGATGCCCCGAGATATTCCGGTGCAGGGAAACTAGCTCCGAAGAGCCATGCGGACTTTGCTTTCTTAGAGCATATGGTCTATCACATGGATGATAGTGATGGCCGTATTGCTGTGCTGCTCCACCATGGTGTGCTGTTCCGCGGCGGCGCCGAGGAAGCGATTCGTAAGTATATCGGGAAGGATC
>JAFRKJ010000062.1 GCA_017431785.1 Bacillota bacterium
AGAAAGACCCAGTCACTTTGCACACCGACCAGGGATCCGTCTATTCCTCTGCAGCATTCTGCAATGCTCACAAAGATTATAACATAATTCGCTCGATGTCGCGCGTTGCAACTCCTACGGACAATTGTGTGATCGAAGCGATAAACGGTTGGATAAAAGCAGAGATGTATGCTGAAGGATGGCACAGACAGTTTGATACGCCCGAGGAAATGATAGACAGCTTTGTATATTACTACAACAATTACAGACCCGCATATTCACTGCAATACAAAACCCCAGTTCAGTATAGAACTGATCTGGGGTATTTGTGATTGAGGTTTGACCTTTTTGAACTGTCTACTTTTAGTTGACAAGTTCACCGATAGGTGCTCCGTTTTCTTGCTGATGAAATTATTCTTCGTCTTCTTCGTATTCAAGAATGTCTCCCGGCTGGCAATCCAGCGCTTTGCAAATGCCGTCCAGAGTAGTGAAGCGCACACCGCTTACCTTGCCGGTCTTGATCTTTGAAAGATTGACATTGGAGATACCGACCTTTTCTGCAAGCTCGTTCAGGGACATCTTGCGGTCAGCCATCATCCTATCGAGCCTTAATATAATCGCCATAATGCCCTCCTTATAATATCTCGTCAGATTCGTTCTGCAGCTCGCAGCCGTAATCAAAGAGAAGAGATACAGCCCAAAGCATCAATCCAATCAAGATCGCAGGAATGATGCTCGCTTCAAACAACATAATCACTGCAACGAACACTGCGATGAACCTGATGAGTTTTACGTTTTCAGGAATGAACGGCGAGTAATCCTTGTTGATGTTCCTGAAGAGCTTACCAATCTTTCTGAAGAGATAGGCGCAGGCGAGGGTGAATACGATGAGCATAATGAGGAAGCATACCATAGCGCTCCTGTATTCCATGTTCTCTGAGAGCATCTGGAAAACCTGGTCGCCTTCCTGTCCGCTTATGAAATATTTCAGCTTATCCGGAGCGGCGAAGAGCACTGGGATAGCGGCTGCGCAAATCGCGGCGCCAACATAGTTTACGATTTCAGTCACTCTTGCGATGACTGCGAAGACTTTGCTTGTTTTCTGAAGTTTTGCCAATTTGATTTCTTTATTCACGATGAACCCCCCTTCTGTTTCTGCTGGTTTGTCTATGAAATATGTTTATTCAGGATCCTTTCAATGTTCATTATATGCATGAATTAATGTTTGTCAACATATTTTTAATGTTTTACGATAAATATTTTATAAAACAATTAAAACATAGCATACTTAGCTGCGCAATATGATTTCTAATAACATGCCTATGAACAGCGTCTGTTTGTTTGGTACACGGTGAGATGGAGTAGGGGTTCGAACCCGAAAGACTAACTATCTTTAGTCAATCCTTTTTTACTTAGGCTTTTCTGTCCTTCATTCCTTTTATCTGCTTCCGAATGCTCTGCCATTTCGTGTATCCTCTCAGTATCTGCTAAACATTTACGAAGACGCTGAATCTCATTCTGAAACAATTGCTCGCCTATGGTAGTCATACAATAGGGAATCCTCCTGCCTTCAGCTTCCAGCTTTTGAATGATGTTTTCTTCTTCAAAGGTTGAAAGGATCGAATACAACGTCCCGGGTCCGAGGCGAACACGGTCTGAAGTCAATGTACGAACACATTCTGCGATTTCTGATCCACTCATGTTCTTCGCATGCAGGCATAGCAAAACATAATACATTGACTCGGTTAATGGTTCCAAAGCTTTTTTCGGCATAACACACCCCCCCATAATATCGTTTTACGATATTTGCCGTTCATATAGTACTATCGTTTAACGATATTGTCAAGAATCCGAATAAAAACCAACAAAATGTGCCACAAATATTGATTTTTTTTGAATTTGTGGCATACTTTTAACAAAAGGAGGCGTGGCATGTTTATCAAACGAGAAAGATATCTAGAAAAAATCAGACCTTTCTATGAAGTGGATCTTATTAAAGTCCTTACTGGTGTCAGACGTTGCGGCAAATCTGTTCTGCTAACGCAAATCAGAGATGAACTGATTGCGGGAGGCATTGATGCTAATCATGTTATCGAAATCAATTTTGAAGATATAGAATTCGAAAAAATATGCACAGCAGACAAACTGAATACATATCTGAAAAGGCGAATCGTCGATGAGGATAAATATTATATTTTCCTTGATGAAATCCAGCATGTAAGGAGTTTTGAAAAAATACTGACATCCTTGAGGGCGACACAAAACTGTTCGATTTTTGTTACAGGGAGCAATTCCAAACTATTATCTGGCAGACTTGCCTCTCTTTTAGTCGGCAGATGTGTTGAATTTAGAATTATGCCCTTCTCATTCAAAGAAGCATTTGATTTCCTTCAGCTGGATGGCAAAAGCCCAAATCCAGACGAGCTAATCTACAATTACATAATTTGGGGCGGATTGCCGCTTCGCTTTTCTTTTGATCGGGAAACAGATATTAAGACCTATATTGAGCAGACATATCGAGGGATCCTCGACAGAGATATCGTTACAGAAAAGTCAAGGATCAATCGTCAAAAATTCATACGCTTTTCCGAGTACGTTATGGCAAATGCCGGTAAAGAGTTTTCAAGCAAAAGCATCGAAACTTTCTTTAAACATGAAAACGAAGAGACCCTTGAGAAAAAAGCAATCTACAGGTATTTGGATAAGATGGAAAAGGCATGCCTCATCAACAGAGTAAAGCGCTTTAATATTGTCGGGAAGAAGGCCATGTCATACATAGAAAAACAGTATGCAGTTGATACAGGTTTCAGGATGATCAATACGAATCAAGTCAATATTGAAGACACTTTCTTTTTGGAAAACATTATTTACAATGAACTGATTTCAAGAGGATATGAAGTCTTCACTGGGAAAACGTATAAGGGTGAGATAGATTTTGTTGTTATAGATGGAAGGAAAAAATGCTTTATTCAAGTAGCATATCTTTTGCACGGCGAGGAAACGATTAAACGTGAGTTTGGAGCATTTGCCCCAATCAATGATGCTGCGCCCAAATATGTGCTTTCGCTTGATCGCATTGATTATTCACGTGACGGCATCGGTCATATTAATATAGTAGACTTCCTTCTTGAAAAGAAAACAATTGTACTGAATTAATTATGTTGAAGACTGGAATAGTCAAGAGACAAATACTTTTGGGTAGTTCCTTGGGTAGGTCAGTTCGGGCAGTGCGGTCAAACCTCCTGTTTTTCAACGTTTTCGGCCCTCGCCCGTATCGTTCGAACCCCTGATGGTGTACCAAGGTGAGACCCGCTAAAAGGCGGGTCTTTTGCTTGAGAAGATTCTTTGCTAAAATGGTGGCAGAAAGGATAAAAGGAGGCTCATGATGAATCTTGAGAAGACAATTAAATCATTGGAGCAAAAGCTCTATACAGTGAGATGTTTCGATACACACGAAGAAGCGGCGGATTACCTCGACGCGCAGATAGATGGGAAGGTCGTAGGGTTTGGTGATTCCAGGACAATCATCGATATGAAGCTCTATGATAAGCTATCAAAGCACAACACCGTATATGATCCGAATCAAAGTGTTGATAACAATGGCTTCCTTGAAATTGCGAAGAAATGCTTGACGACAGATATTTATCTGACTTCTGTGAATGCAATGGCAGAGACAGGGAAAATGGTCAATATTGATGGGACAGGTAATCGTGTTGCGGGATCCTTGTTTGGTCATGAAAAAATATATTTTGTCGTCAGTACAAACAAAATCGAGCAAAGCCTGGACGAGGCTGTTTTCAGAGCGAGAAATGTCGCGGCACCTAAAAACTCCCTGAAATATGATCTTCCAACACCGTGTGTGATGAATTATAAGAAGACCGGCGAGTTAAAATGTTTCGATTGCCGTCGGCCAGAACGCATATGCAATGGTATTATTACTTATATGCGGAAGATGAACGATATTGAAGATGTTGAAGTTATCCTTATCAATGAAGAAATGGGATTTTAATGTAAGGGACCTTCAAGCGAGGTCCCTTTTTTCATGGTTTTCGAGAGGCTTCTTTGTTTCCGCCAACTGCGAAAGAAGAAACGCGGAAAACATGATGACGCATCCCAGAATTTCCCGCCCTGCCATGACTTCATGGAGGAAGATCCCGCCGCATAAGGCGGCAAAGACAGATTCCATGCTCATGATAATGGCTGCAAGCGCAGTCCACGATCGCCTGCCATTCAATATCCTCCCAGATGACAGCAACAATTCCGGACATCAATCCTGCGGACATAAAGGTAATAAAGGACAATCGGATCGGGTCGGTCTTCTCGGAGTAATGGTCGATCAGCAGGATCTGAAATGAGTATGCAACAGCACAACCCAACACAAGTCCGTCGCCAAGTTGCAAAGAGAAGGATTCCGTGATGCAGAGGAGATACAGCCCCACGCAAGCCATCGCAACACTGATCCAGATTTTGCGGCTGACCTTACGTTTCATTACGATGAGAAGAAGCGGCACGATCACTATATAGTTATCTCGCACTCAATCCGAAGAATGCCGAAGAAGCACTGATAAGCCTGTCAAATCAGATTTCACTGGCAATGAAGCACATCGAAATGATAAATGAAGAATTAATGAAAAAACAATAAAAACAACACAGATGCCGAGCTTTTTCGACATCTGTGTTATTCTACCAGGCCGTATAACCTCCATCGACCACAAGCGTGGTTCCGGTGACAAATCCGGATTCATCGCTGGCCAGATACAGGTATGCTCTGGCAACATCTTCCGGCGTTCCAATCCGGCCGATGGGGTGCAAGGCTGTCATATCGTGGGTATACTCTTCATATGTCATGCCGCGCTGCTGTGCATCCACGGCGTACATAGGGCTTTCGATGTAACCCGGGGCAACTGCGTTGACACGGATCTGATACCCTTTCTGGCCGCATTCAATTGCCGCACATTTTGTCATGGCGATGACAGCAGCTTTCGACGCGCAATAAGGAGTGAACAACGGATCTCCCGCAACGCCATCCACGGATGAGGTCGACACGATGGAGCAGGTTTCGCCATTTTCCTTCATTGCTTTGATGCCGAGTTGAATCCCATAGAATACACCGGTCTGATTCGTCGCGATAGTTTGGTCATAATGTTCCATGGAGGTGTCTTCAATCAGTTCCGCGAAACTGATCCCTGCATTATTGATCAGGATATTCAGCTTGCCGCAATTCTGTATCGTGAAGTCAATGGCGCGCTCCCAGCTTTCGTAGCTAGTCACATCCAAATGGCAGAACCAGGCTTGCTGCCGATCACAATTCGCGTTGATTTCCTCTGCAATTCTGCGGCCGGACGCCTCATCTCTGCCGCAGATGATGACGCGTGCACCTTCCTGCGCGAACAGTCTCGCAGTTTCTGCCCCGATGCCTTTCGTAGCCCCTGTAATCAGGGCGACTTTATTCTGCAGTCTCATTTCATTGGCCCCCTTAATAATGATTGCCATAGTTTTGACGTACTAGAGCGTGATTCCGTTGCTTCCAACAGGAATTGTCGGATCAATCGCCTCTACTGCTGCAATGATGGATTTGGTCATGTCCAAATCAAAACTGCTGCAGAGTTCGATGCCATCTACACCAGCTTTTGCGAAGCGCTCTGCTTCCTGCAATGCCTGCTGCAAATCCTTGATAAAGACCGTGTGCGTGTTCATCTCCGGCGACTGCAATTCGAGATGAACAGGTTCCTCTACGCCGCCGAATATGATCTGACCGTATTCTTTGTACTCTTCCAAAGCTTCCAGCTTGCGGAGCTCCTCAGGAAGGTACGCAGCATAATGAACCTCCACACCTTCCGGTGCATCTTTCATCAGTTCCGTGATATGGTCCTCATTAAAATCTCCGCAGAGATTGATCAGGCTGTAACCGTCTGCGATAAGCTCTTTCGCGTATTCTAAAACCTGGTCCACGCCGTTAAGCCCCGCAACCAGGCTCAGCCATTCACCGTCATCAAAAGAGTCGGAGTAAGCATCCACCGACAGATCTGGTACGTTTTCAAGAAATGCGTATTTATTCATCATTACCTCCCATTGTTTTTATGATCAATTGAGATTTAACCAAATAGATTCAGTGTGACTGTGCTCACCACAATCATGATCAAACCAAGCACGCCAGTCTTCGTGAGCCGCTGATGATAGAAAAAATAGCCGGCGATCGGTGTGACGATTGTGCCCACCGCGCCCCAGGTCGCCCAGGCGATGCCGAGGTTCAAGTCCATCAGGCACCAGCCAAAAGCTGCGAAACAGATTACATAAGCGGTGACAGCAATGATGGTTGGCCGGCGCACCGTAAATCCTTTGGTTGCCGGCAGCATTGTTGTTCCAATGACTTCACAGGCAATGGAAATTGTAAGGAGTATATACGCCTGAATCATGATGTTTCCTCTTCCTTTGGGGTGCCGAAGCAGTTTAGCAGAAATACACCCAAACTCATAACAAAGATGGACACCCAGCCGATTGGTGACATGGGCTGATGAAACAGGTAAACGCCCATCAACGAAGCACCGACTGCGCCGACTGCGCTCCAGGACGCGTAAGCCACTGCCAGATCGATTTCACTTAATATTTTGCAAAAGATAAAATAGGTTATGAAATACAGGCAAATCGCCAGTACTGAAAACGAAAGAATCGTGTACCCTTTTGAAGCCTCCAGACAGGCTGTTCCAATCTGCTCGGACAGGATGGAAAGCGCTAAAAGGAGATAGGCGTACTTTCGTTCCATGTGCCACTCTCTCAGCAATATTGATCGTTCTTCTCTCATTGATACCACCTGTATGCATCAAATCTTCTCATGGCTGTTATTATACCATAAGCAATGATATGATATATATGACGATGAAAAACATTAAAGCGCGAAAAAGCAAAAAAGAGAACAAGAATGAAGATACGATATTCAAATCAAAACATAATATTCAACACCCATACAGATCAGATTCCTTATCTGTCCGTTAAAATGCTGGATGACCTGGGCGTTCCTAACCTGTATTCCACCAGGTTCCAGTCCTTTGATGAACAGAGAAACGAAGGAAAAGAAGGTCTGCGTGTCGTCGTAATGAAGCACGAAGACGCTGCTGAAGCGGCGCCGGTAGTGTTCAAAAACAGGGACGCTCTTGCCAGGCAGCTGGGATCGTCCATCAAACAGGAAGCCATCACAGACCAGATGCATACGAACCATGTTTATGTTGTCACGGATGAAGATCTTGGACCGATTCTGCGAACAGAGAAACCAGCGCACAGAAGAAACATCGACGGTCTGATTACCAATCTTCCGGATGTGCATCTGACGGCATTTGGCGGAGACTGTCCGCCGATCTATATTGCAGATCCCGTGAAACATGCCATCGGTCTTGTTCATGCAGGATGGAAAGGAACATTGGGAAAGATTCCCGCAAAGGCTATCGAGCGCATGACCACACAGTTTGGAAGTGACCCACGTGATTTATATACAGCAATCGGTCCCGGCATCTGTATTGACTGCTACGAGATGGGCGACGAAGTATATGAACAGTTCTCCGACCAGTGGGGAAGAGAGTCAGCGGATCAGATCTTCCGGAGATATCCTGCCTTTGCAGAAGATGGCAAAGAAATTCCAGGTGGGAAATACCACCTGGATCTGAGAGAAGCCAATCGCATGACGCTGTTGGAAGCTGGTGTGAAGGAAGATCATATTGCAGTATCTAATGTCTGTACTATGTGCAACGCAGACATCTTCTATTCCTACAGAGCCCATCGGATGGAAAATGAACAGGCGGCGATGATCGTCAACCGGTTCAATGTGTAATGGAGCTGTTCACGCTCGTCACTTTACCAATGCTGCGCCTAACTCGAAAGCCTTCTGACACTCTTGTGGGAAGATTGACTCGTGCCTTTTTAATCTGGCTTCAGGATCAAACATTGTCCATGGCCAGTCTGTTTTACTATAATCTTTCAACTGCAGTGTCTCACCGCTGACGAAGATTTCAGTCGGCCCTACAAATTGGTTGAGTGCCTGCTGATAGTTTTGCAGCAAACTCATATACATTGTGTCTGGGGCATTGCTTGTCATAATGAGCAGGACAGGAATCGGGCGCTCATTGCAGCACGGCATCTCTGCAGTGTAAGTCAGGTTCTGAAAGATCAAACGCTCATACAATGCACGAAAGGATGCTGTCAGTTCAGACAGATAATTAGGCGAGCCAATGATCAGCCCATCTGATTCTCTGATCGCGTCTAAAACCGGTGTCAATCCATCTCTGCAAATGCAGCGGCCTTTAAACTTCTCTTTTTTGCAGCCGAAACAGGATATGCAGCCGGTATATTTCTCAAGGTGGAATAAATCAAAACGCTCGACTTCTGCACCAAAGGATTCTGCGCCTTTGGAGGCTTCGGTGATCAATGTGTCTGTATTCCAGCCTTTTCTTGGCCCTGCGTTTACTGCTATGATTTTCTTTTTCATCTGCTGATACCCACCTTTCTTACAATGGATTTTACTTTAGGAAAAGAATAAATGCGAAATAAGCAGCGTAGCAGCAGAGCATTACAATACCGCTGACGCGTCCGAGCCGCTCGGATTTCAATGAGAAGAGCCAGAGAATGAGAGCGGCAAGTGCTGCAATGGAAGTATCGATGATAAATGCGTTTCTGAACGCAATTGGTGTAATCGCTGCAGTCAGGCCGATAACAAATAAGATGTTGAATATATTGCTTCCTACGATGTTGCCGATGGCCAGACCAGTATTCCCTCTGCGTGCGGCAGTCACAGATGTTACCAACTCAGGGAGAGACGTTCCGAAGGCAACGATGGTCAGTGCGATCATGCGCTGGCTGACGCCAAGGTCCAGTGCGATTTCACTTGCGCCGTATACAATGCATTTGCTTCCGAATACAATCATTGCAAGACCGAGAATGGTCCAGAAGATCATCCACATATTGCCCTGGCCGTAAGTAGGCCTCCTTTCATCCTCGTCGCTGGAATCCTTCATCGCTCTCCGGAATAGATAAATCAAATACGCGGCAAATATGGCGAGCAAAAGCAACCCTTCCCACTGGTTCACGATGTTGTGAGTAAGCCCCAGCGGCAAAAGAAGGAGAGAAATACCAAGTAAGAATGGCATATCCACCTTTATGGCACTACGGTCAACGGCAATTGGCGCAACCAGAGCCGTGAGCCCGAGAATGACGAAGATGTTCATGATGTTGCTGCCGACGACATTACCGATCGTGATATCAGCATTTCCTGAAATTGCTGCGCTGATGCTGACCGCCGCCTCCGGCGCGCTCGTGCCCATAGCAACAACGGTCAACCCGATTACGATTTGCGGCACGCCAAATTTCCGCGCAATGGTCGAGGCGCCTTTGACAAAAAAGTCAGCGCCCTTGATCAACAGCACGAATCCGGCAATCAGTATTCCCAGATTGATCAATATTACCTGCATAAACGGATCCTCACTCTTTTCCCAACACGTCCTTCATATATTCAGCAAATACTTTCATTTGCGGGCTGAGCCACCTTGTAGATGAATAAATAACTTGAATATACTCATGGATATCAATCGGCTCTGTATCTATGATACAAAGTTCCTTACGTTTCAATTCATTCTCTATCATAAACAATGGAAGGTAAGCGTGTCCACCATTAGTTTTAATATAATTCACAACAGATGCAACGGTACCAAATTCTACAGAAGATTGCACGTCATACCCCCGCTGTCTGAGATAGGACTCTACGATATAATCGTTCTTCATAGACTGATCCGTTGAGATGAATGCAGAAACAAAGGAATCATCGAGGACGTCTTCCAATGAAACCTTCTATTTTCAGCGAGCCGATCAGAAGGGGATGTGACGAATTGGAATTCTTCTTTTCGCTCCGCAACGAGCGTACAGCCGTCATAGTTTTCTTTTGGAGCAAGAAAGACGGCGAAGTCCACTCTGTTCTGCCTGACGTGACTGACCAATATGTCAGTGTCTTCAGAGAGGCGCACAGATAATTTTATCTTCGGATATCTCTCGTGGAAACCATAAAGAACCTTCGGCAGGATTCCAATGGACGCAGAGGATGTGGCTTCGATAACCAGCTGTCCTTCCGGATCTTTTTTATCCATTGCAAAAGCATCAGCATCTTCGCTGGCCCGTACTAGTCTGACGGCATATTTTCTGAAATTTCTTCCTGCCTCCGTCAGCTGAATTCCTCTGCCGATTCTATCAAAAAGAAGCACGCCAAGATCTTTTTCCAACTGTTTGATCTGGGAAGTCACTGCACCTTGTGAATAGCCGAGCTGATCGGCCGCTTTTGTAATGCTGCCGAGTTCCGCTACTTTGATGAACGTTGCCGCAATTCGTGTTTCCATGGGAGTTCAATTAATTAATATCACAAATATATATTATCAAAAGCATTAGTTAGACAAATGTATTGCATCATGTTACGCTTGAGATGCAAAGAGAAAGGAACGGCTTATGACAGGAATCATGAGAACAATTGCATACAGTCTTCCGATCATCGCCGCCATTATCGTTCTAACCAAATCCGCTTCAGCAGAAGAAAATCATATAGTATAATAAGGCATCAAACAAGGAGGTCATCATCATGAATCACAAGAATGAAAACGCAACAAAACCGGAAACATGGTTCGGACTGAATAAGCCGGAAGCAAAGGCAACAGATGTCGATGCCGTCATTTTCGGTATTCCATATGATGGAGGCGTCAGTTACAGAGGCGGCGCTGCACAGGCACCGGATCTGCTTAGAGCGAATACAGATCATGCAACGCCATGTACAGAGAGGCTGGATTACTTCGATGACTTTGCCGTTCTGGATGCAGGAAACTTTGAGGGTGAACGTGACGATGCCTTTGCGGAAGTGCAGAACTATGTTGAGATGCTTGTGAGAAACGGCGTTCGTTTCACCATGATTGGAGGCGACCATTCAGTAACGATTCCTGTAGAGCGCGGCGTGAATGCAGCGCTGGATGAACCCTTCGGAATCATTCATATTGATGCGCATATGGACCTTAGCTATGAGTTAGAAGGAGATCCTCTCTCCCATGGTTCCACAGAACAAAGAGCCTTGGAAATGTCCAATATTGGATCAGAAAAGAATCTGTATTTTATCGGAATCCGATCTATTGAACCAGATGAATTTGAATTCAGCAGAGGCAGAGACATACAGGTCAAAACAGCATATGATTGCTATCATGAAGGAATCGAAGCAGTAGCTGATGACTGCATCAGTAAAATGAAACAGTTCAATAAAGTATATTTGACGTTCGATATCGACGCGCTTGATCCGGCCTATGCCGGAGGGACCGGCACACCGCAGTTCGGCGGCTTGACCTCGCGGATGGCCATGACGCTCGTGCAAAAGCTCTTCACGGAGCTGAACATCATCGGCTTTGATATCGTTGAGATCGCCCCGCCGCTGGACGACTCACTGGCGTCCATGTACGCGGGCAGGAAACTCCTCACCGAAGGCTGGGGTATCTGGGCGAAGAATATTGGGAAGCTAAAGCAGTTTTAATACTGCTTTTGCATTTTTTGCGTAAAATATGCCGTTCGGTTCACAGGTTCCTGCAATGGCCTAATGAAAGATTACTGACGGTTCGCGAAGAACACGCTGATGAGGATGACGATCGCACCCACGACCTGGAATGGTGTGAACACCTCGTGCAGGAAGACGACGCCGGCGATGATAGAAATGACAGTCGTCAGGTTTGCGAAGATCGAAGCTTCGGAAACAGTGACTCGTACAGTTCCGTAGTTCAGGCAGATGAACGCCGTGACAGAGGAAACGACGGAGAGATACAGAACGGAGATGATAAACTGCGGTTGCAGGAGAGCGTTGAGAATGAGTTCAGTGTACTGCCCATGGCACTGCACCAGTGCAAACACACTATAAACAATACTGCCAAGAGCGAACATCACGTAGGTCTGCTCGAGAGGGTTGTAATCGTCGCCGGATTTCTTGCTGAACACATAGAACAAAGCACCTGCAGCGACAGCACCTAAAAGAATCAGCAGCCCCAGAGCAGACGATCTCATCCCTTCCGCACCTACCGTGGTGATTGCAACACCAACAGCTGACATGACTGCGCAGATAATCTGACGCAGTCTTACTTTTGAGTGCATAATGAACACATCAAAGACGATTCCCGCAACGGGGATGACTGCGATGATCGTTCCGGCAAAAGCCGCAGATGTATAGACGATTCCGTAGCTCTCACAGAGAAAGTAGAGAATCGGCTGAAAGAGTGCAAGCAGGATGATATACCGGAGGGGTTTGCCGCGGAGTGAAAACTGCACCAGAGGTTTCCTGCCGCCTTGTCCGTCAGATACTTTAATGGCTCTGCCGAAGAGAACAATCAGATTCAACGTGATAAATGCCATTACAAAACGCACTGCGATGAGCACGCTTGGAAGCGTGATCTGCAGTGCCATTTTTGAAAAGATAAAACTGAAGCCGAATATTGTGTTTCCGACGATTACGGCGCTGATAGCCTTTGCATGTGAATTCATGATAGCACTCTACTTAAACAGTTTTTACAGCAATCCGGTGCTGAAGTACCGTTCCATACGGTCTGGAAGAACCGTAGCGATGATCTTGTCCTCTCCGAATTTACGTGCGGCTTTCATGGCTGCCCAGATATTCGCGCCAGAGGAGGTGCCGCACATGAGACCTTGATCCTTTGCCAGTTTTCTGGTTGTTCTCATGGCGTCATCATCTGTAACAGTGATGACTTTATCTACGATATTAACGTCCAGAACAGAAGGGATGAAACCATCACCAATGCCCTGAATCTGATGAAGTCCCGGTTCATCTCCAAGAAGAGCAGAAACATTTCTTGGTTCTACTGCGACACAGATCAGATCAGGATTCTTTTCCTTCAGGAATTGTGTTGTTCCCTGGAGTGTTCCGCCGCTGCCCAGTCCGGAAACGAAAATATCGACTTTGCCGCCCAACTGTTCCCAGATTTCCGGACCTGTTGTCATGTAGTGAATTTCCGGGTTGTGTGGGTTCTCAAACTGCTGCGGTACGAAATAGTTATCTGATTTGGACGCGATACGGTTCGCTTCTTCCACGGCGCCTTCCAGACTGTGTCTGGCGGAAGTGAGGACCAGTTTGGCGCCGAGCGCCTTGATGACGGCTCTCCGCTCTGTACTCATGTTTTCAGGCATGACAATTGTAACATCATATCCCATCTGCACACCGCAAAGGGCAAGACCGATGCCTGTATTACCGGAGGTTGGTTCGATAATATGCATTCCCTTCTTCAGCTTGCCTTCCTTCTCGGCTGATTCCAGCATATGTTTCGCAACACGGTCTTTAATGCTTCCGCCCGGGTTGAGGAATTCTGCTTTTGCGAAAATCTTCAGCCCTGTGGATGGTTCCATATTGATGATTGGCGTATTTCCTATGAGGTCGAGTACGTTGTTAGTCGGCATTTGTCATATCTCCTTTTATCTTCTTTTTGTTGTCTTCTATACTTTACTGTTTTGGTCTAATCGTGTCAAGGTGCGGACTCCTGAAGCGGGCAAGAGCAGAAGATAAGAGTAGACGAAAGAACCTTCCGCAAGGTAAAATATATCCATGCGTACGGATAATCAGAATATGACAACAATCATCTTCCTGATTGCAATGGTCTCCATCGGATGGGGCGTTGCATTTATTTCCCTTGCTATGCTGCTGAAGGTAATGGCACCGATGCAATTGCTTGCGGCAAGGTGGGGCATTACGGGATTTCTCTTCCTGATTCTGATTGCCTGCAGGAAAATCAAGCTCGATTTGAAAGGCAAGAAAAATCTACCGTTTCTCTTTCTGGCAGGATTGTTTGAACCGTGCGCCTATTCCATTCTGGAAGCATACGGCGTCAAGATGACGTCTGCTTCGATCAGCGCGATTTTCGTCGCGACCATTCCAAGCATGACATTGATTCTCGGCATTCTCTTTTTCCGGCACAAGGCCGACGTGAAACTGGTGCTGAGTCTGCTGATTACCTTCGTAGGTGTTGCGATCGCGACTGTGTTTTCACCTGCCTTTTCCATTGGAGGGACTCGCGCGGGGATGGTCTGCATGATGTTCGGTGTCATCGCAGCCAGCATGTATTCTCTTTCAAGCAAAAAAGCATCCGCCGATTTCGATGCCGCAACGGTTACAACCTTCATGGCACTGGAGGGCGGAATACTGTTCAATATTATTGCATTTTGTCAGGGATATCGTCTTGATACCTACCTGATTCTATTTTCCGACTGGAGCATCATGGGCAACATGTTGTTTCTGTCTGTCTTCTGTGCGTTTGCATCTTATGTATGTTACAACAAACTGTTGAGCTACGTTGAGCCGGCGCTGGGCAACAACATCGTCAGCAGTCTTTCAACAGTCATTGGCGTTGTAGCAGGAATCATCGTGATGGGTGACCTGTGGGGATGGTATACCATATTCGGCATGGCGGTTACGCTGGCCGGCGTCTGGCTGGCATCTATGCGGATGCGTGAAGATCTGTAAAAAGACACGCACTCTTCCATACAGTGTGGTAAGATGGTGATATAAAAGGGGGAACAAGGTGAATATGAACAACGCAGAAACAGAAAACAAAATCAAGAACAGGGAAACCAAACGTCGCAGAAAAAAGAAAAAACACAGAGTCCTCAAATTGATTCTACTTATCTTTTTCATATTGATTCTGATTGCGGCAGCCGGTGTTTTCGCGTTCTATAAATACGCAGAGAACGTTATAGAAGAATCTGCGATCAAAGACATCGAAACAGAAGACATCTATTCTTTGATTTACCAGAAATCCACTATTTACGATGATGTAGGGAATGAGATCGATGCGCTGTATCTTTCAGGCGGAAACAGAACGATCATCGCATACGAGGACATTCCGCAGGATCTGGTCAATGCTGTTATTGATACGGAAGATAAAACCTTCTGGGAGCACAATGGCTTCAACTATATCCGAATGATCGGCGCAGTGAAGGAGATGGTGTTCGGAGGCGGACAGATTTCCGGAACATCGACGATTACGCAGCAGCTTGCGAGAAATATTTATCTTTCTGAAACAAAATCTGAACGAACGTTGAACAGAAAGATTCTCGAAGCCTATTACACAACGATTCTGGAGAAGGAGCTCTCCAAGAGGAAGATTCTTGAGACATACCTTAATACGGTTTACTTCGGCTTTAACTCCTATGGCGTAGAAGCGGCAAGCCAGAGTTACTTCTCAAAGGATCCGATGGATCTGGATCTTGCCGAGTGTGCAGCGCTCGCAGCACTTCCGCAGGCACCGGATTCCTATGCGCTGGTAAAGAGTGCATACTCCCAGTCTTCGGAAGAGCTCCCGGTCATCGAAAAGGGAAATGGATTTGTCTATCTGTACAACGGGAAAGCTTCTGAAAACAGGCGCAAAATCATTCTCGCCAACATGAAGGAGAATGGACATATTACGGAAGCGGAATACAATGCAGCGCTCGCAGAGCCGCTGGAAGAACATATTCAGATCAATACTGGAAAAGATCCCGGCAGCTACTCCTATTACATTGACTGTGCCATAGAAGAAGCGATCGAAGACATCGCCGCGCAATATGGAATCACAGAAGAAGAGGCGCGTACGATGGTCTATACGAAAGGCTATCATATTTACACTTGCCTTGACAGGAATGTACAAGACAAACTGGATAAGCAGATCAATACAGAATCTAATTATGCTGCAATCAACTCCCTCAACACAGATGGAAACGGCAACATCGTATCTTCTTCCGGCGGCATACTGATGCGTCCTTACAGCTCGTATTTTGATGATGGGAAATTCATTCTCTCAGAAGACGAGTTCAGCAAAGGGGATGACGGTACCATCACGCTGTATAAGGATAAACGTCTGGACTTCTATGCAGTGGATGCCGGAGACTCAGAGTATGTCAGTGTAGAGTTCAAGGGCATGTACAGACAGGATGACGGTGCGCTCTACTTCATTGAGGGAGGAACCTTGTCCATACCTGCCGGATACACCAGTTTCGACGAAGATGGAAACTGTGTCATCTCCGCCCAGTTCAGCAAAGACTTCCCGGATTTCTTCAAAGCGGGAGATGGTGCGCTCACTGTTGAAAGTGACAACTACCAGCTGGGTCAGAAGATGCGCCAGCCGCAGGCGGCGGCCGTCATCATAGACAACAATACCGGACGTGTCATTGCCATGACAGGCGGCAGAGGAGCAAGAGGAAAGCAACTCTACAATAGAGCGACGAGCCCTCGTCAGCCGGGTTCTTCCATCAAACCGATCGCTGCTTACGGACCAGGTCTGCAGAAGAGTGTTGAAGCGGCAAAAGCAGGCGAGAAGATGGAGCTGCGGAAAGACCAGGGAGATAAATGGGGTGACTATATCACAGCCGGAAGCATCATCAATGACGCACCGATGAAACTGAATGGGAAAGTATGGCCGCAGAATGACTACGGTGGATTCCAGGGGCAGATGACCCTCCGTAAGGCAGTCCAGCAGTCAGTCAATGTTGTGGCAGTGAAAGTGTTCCGCCAGGTAGGCATCGACTACTCGATAGAGATGCTGCAGAAAGTCGGCATCAGCTCCCTCGTTTTAGAGGGGGACACTTCTGATATGCACGATGCACTGGCGCTTGGCGGCATGACGAAGGGAATCAGCCCTCTTGAAATGTCTGCTGCCTACGGAACGTTTGCCAATGGCGGCGTATACAGAGAGCCGATTTTCTATACAGAAGTTTTGGATGGCAAAGGCAACATCGTCACAGAGAATGAACAGGCGAGCGAACAGGTATATGATGAATCTGTCGCCTGGATCATGACGGATATTCTGAAATCAGCCGTGCAGTACGGGACGGGACAGAATGCCAAGGTAGAAGGCTGGGATGTTGCAGGAAAGACCGGTACGACATCTTCCAAATATGATATCTGGTTTTCTGGGTTTACACCGCGCTACAGCATGGCCCTTTGGATGGGCAGTGATGTCAATATTGCTCTCGCCAACTATTCTTCCGTAGCGGCAGCATTCTGGTCAGCCATTATGACCGATGTCTGTGCAGGCATGCCGGCAGAGCACTTTGACAAAATGCCTTCTTCCGTAGTCAAAGTGAACGGGGAGTACTATGCCGAAGGGACAGAGCCAAAAGCTCATACGGATGCAGGAACAGACACTTCAGACGGCATGACGACGCAGCTATCCGACGAAACGGAAGCAGATGATGACGATGACGATGATGAGAACATTGAGGGTGAAGGTGCTGAAGACGGCGAAGTTAACGAAGAAGAGGAAGTCGACTGGTATTGATATAGAACGTAAATGAGAAGCGAAGGGGATGGAGAGGCTTTGATCAAAAGAGACAAACAAAAGAAGGTCCTGAATAGAATATTGATTATTGCGGTCACGCTGGCCTTTGCAGTCCTGGTAGGAGCAGTCATCTACGGCATGAACCTGACGGAGTACGAAGGAACGCTGGAAGAAAACATTTCGTATGAATTACCGGAAGGATATGTCGAGTCTGAAACCACGTTAGATGATGCGGATGACAAAACCTATGTCCGTGAAACAACTGACAAGCTGGAGACAATCAATGTGTACTACGGCGGTTTGGAACGATCGGAGGACTACATCGTCGACAAGACAGTTCTGTTGGATGACGGAACGGAACTTGGCATCGGTGTGCTGGATTGGGATAACAGTTACGGCAATGAATTGGAGTATACAATCTATCACGGTGATGAAAGCTACTACCTGACATACCAGTGCCAGGAAACGGATAAAGATAAATACTATTCTTCATGCTCTGAGGAGCAGCAGAATGAAATGATGGAGTTTATCAAAACATTCGACTACCATCGTCCGGATGGTTCGGATATGAACGCATTTCAGCGGCTGTACCGCAACTTCGGAGTAGGCGGAATCGTCGTGCTGGTACTGACATTGCTCTTCTTTATCGGCATCCCGGTCGCCATCGGCATCGGAGGACTGATGGCATCAAAGGATGGTAGCAGCAAAAACGACGAGGCTGTCATCAGCAGCAAGGATCTCCACAACTCCATGAACCGCGAGCGTGCTGCAAAAGGGGAGAGCAGCATGCCGTCGATCAATACGGTGCAGGGCGTCAGCTCCAACAATCTGGCAAGGAGGGATCACTCCTGGAGCAGCGTTCCGGATTTCTTTATCAAAATGTTCCGCAAAAAATAAAGCGTTGGCACAGCAGAAAACGCAAAAGCAAGAATCGCTAAAAAGAGAGGATAATCAAAGTTTAGTGGGGTTTACCAAAGTTTAATGGGGTCAATCAATAGGGTCAGACGTTCTTCCGTGGGGTCTGTCAGTAGGGAATACCGATAGGGTCAGTCCATGGGGTCATTCCGTGGGGTCTGCCAATGGGG
>JAFRKJ010000063.1 GCA_017431785.1 Bacillota bacterium
CCGGTCGATGTATTCCTGCACGATAAGAAGGTCATGCTCAGAAGCATAACGTCTGCATTCTTCAATCTGCCCTTCGATGGACATTTCGTTTTGTCTGTCAGAACTGTATCTGGCATAGATGACTGCATTTTTCATAACTGATCCTTAAGTGATTTGCGCAATTCTATTTAAGCACTTTTCGATGTTTTGGAAGAGCAACGTGACAGTAGTGTCACGTTGATTGCGTTGGTTCTTCCTTCCGTGCTTCCCGCAGGGCATCGAGCTTTGCCCTTTCTTCTGCAGCCCGGTCTTCCGGGAAGTGATACCGCCAGTGGTCATACGTTTCCCGCGTGATGCTTCCGGTAGTGAGCTTCGTCTTGATCTCGTTCCAGGATGCCAGATCCTCCGCAAGGGTCGTATTGTATTTCGGGTGGTTCAGATCCTGTTTCAGACAGACCTGCCCGTCCAGTACCGTCACCGTCAGACCGTAATTATCCTCCAATGCAAACAACGTATGCATCAGTCCGAGATAAGTATCGGTATCCGGAACGGAGATCGCTTCCGGCACAACGTCAAGATGGCCTGCCAGAACTTTGACCATTTCCGCCTTAGGCGTACGTTGCCCCTGTTCATACTGCGCGATACGGATGTCTGCCGTTCGTTCACTGAACCCCATCAGCTGCCCAAGCTGACGCTGTGTCATGCCTTTGCGCTTGCGGAAAAACTGTATTCTCTCACCGATCGCCATAGTGAAGACCTCGCTTTCTCTGTGTCATGGCCAAATTATAACACGACAAGTATCGTGTACGCAATAACATTAACTGAATTTGTTATAGAAAACTTGACTATAACAATTATGTTTAGTATAATGCAATACACCAAAACAAATATAAACGAAGAGAGGAGGGATAGGATTGTTAGATCAGAAACACATCAACATCATTGTGCGGGCGATCATGCCGGAGCTCTACCGGATACAGGGGTTCCGGAACAGTTTCTGGGACTTCCAGAAGCAAAGGCAGGGAAGACCGCCGGAGGAAGAGTACAGTGACACGGAAGGGATCCATTGGATCCGAACAGGATGAAGGAGGCACAAAGCCCATGGGGCGAAAGAAAAAACAGAGTCCGCCTCCAGCCTTTGCAACAGACGGCAGCTGGCACACGCATCATGTGATACTCTTCGATGACCTGCTGAACTCACCGGCATATATCGCACTCAGCGCCCATGCCAAGGAAGCCTACACCATCCTGATGCAGGAGTACAAAGGGCCGTACACCGGGCCGAGGGTCATCTGCCCTTACAGCACATTCCAGAAGAAAGGCATGCGTTCGAACACTTTATCACGGGCACTTCTGGAGCTGGAGACCTTCGGGCTTGTAAGGATCGATCATGGAGGACTGGAGCACACACCGAATGTTTATCATCTCGTCGGGGAATGGAAGAAGATCCGGACGGAGGAGGACCTGAAGAAGGCGAAGGAATCCTTCCGGGAAGAACTGGACAGGAGAAAGCGGGCTAAGGAGCAGCTGGCCCGGGAAACACCCGGGTATGGTATAGATATAAGGTCTAACGAAAGCGTTGGCAAAGGCGGCAAAAAAACGGACGAAATAACGAACGAAACCGATAGTAATCATACGGAGATAACCCGGGACCAAGAAACGGAAGCGTTCCTTGCACAGGTAACGAAAACGTTGGTTGAAAATGAAATGGCAGAAACGGTCCACTGAGAGCCTGGGGCAGGAGAGGAGGCGTATCGCCATGATTGAAGAAGAACAGAACGGACAACTGAACAGCGAAATGTACGGAAAATCCAAGGCCTCGCCGTATGAGAGCGAAATACACCCATCGCACAAACCCTGCCGGGTTCGTACTCTGTGTATTTCGCCCCTGCGGGGAAGCCTGTGGTAGCAGGACCAGAAGAGAAAAAGGAGATGATCACGATCAAAGGAATCACTTTCGTGCAGCATAATAAGCTGCATAACGTCAGAGGACGGAGCCAATATATCAGCAGCCGGGAGAAACAGGAGAATCTGTATGCGGTTTATGAGACAGCGCCTGCGGAATACTGGCGGGATCTGGCGAAAGAAAACCGGGCAGACTTTACCCGCAGCGGAACTGCCGGGACATGCATCGAGGCGAGAGAATTTATCATCGCTCTGCCAAAATACATGACCGGTTACGACCCGGAGGAACTGCTGAGATACTTCACAGAATCCTTCAAACGAGAGTACGGCGCAGAGTGTACAGCAGCCCTGCATCACAACAAAAGCAGGACCAATTATCACATCCATCTGATCTATTCTGAGAGGAAAATGCTGGATGAACCGGTCCGGAAAATCGCTTCGCGGAATATGTTTTTCGATCCAAAAGGCAAACGTGTGCGAACGAAAAAAGAAGCAACGGATGAACAGGGATTGCTTCCGGGATACCGGATGGTCCCGAAGGGAGAAATATACGAAGAGCATCTTTTTGAGAAGAAAAACCCGTTGTTCAAACAGAAAAACTTCACTGAAAACGCCAAGGAATTCTTTACAGAATTGATCAATGAACAGCTGCCGGAGCAGTTGAAGATGAGGACATTCCCAAAGAATGGACCTTATCTTCCGACAAAGAAGATCGGCAAGAACAACCCGTATGCCGAAGAAATCCAGAAGACAAATCAGCTCAAGGATGAATGGAACAAAGGCATCAATAAGGCCAAGGCAAGAGGAGTTTCCAAAGACAGTCTGATGAGTGTCAAACAGGAACTGATCGTAAAACCGGTCGGAGAATCTGTTCGGAAATCCGGCAGCAGAAGAGACCCGGTAACCTTCCGAAACATCCTGGCAAACGGTGTAAAAATACTGACAGTCATGTTGAAGGAACTACACCGCGAAGGCCCGCAAGTTTGGGAGAAAGCATGGGGAGATGCGCTGGACAGCTTCATGAAATTCTGTAAGCAGAAATTAACAAGGGATGAAATTAATACACAAAGAGGGACAGATAAAGGGAAAGCGAGATAGACAATTCGGTTGAAGTAATGGATTGTGCCCTTTCATTTAATTTTGTATTCCATGATTTCTTCAACTGAGCACTGAAGTATTTCACATAGCATATTAATAGTGTGGGTGTTTACATTTTGATTTCTCTTGAGACGGGTAATCTGTCCAGGGCTGACATTGTATTCATGAATCAGTTTATACTGTGTAATATTTTGTTTTTTCATGGTTTCCCACAGTCGATCATATACAATCATCATTCACTCCAATTAACTGTTTCTAATTGAATGATAACCGTATACGGTATATAATCATATTAACCGTAAGTGGTTATCAATAGCGAAGATATGATCGAAAGAAAAACCGGTATTTCTGGACAGGAGGTGGTCACACTGATAGATAATCAGCAAAAGGCAGACAACTACAGAATCCTGAAAGATCGTTTAAGGAAGGCTTTAATAAATGGGTTTTGGTTCGAAGCATGTATGATTGAATATGCAATTATTGAGGATAGAACATCATCCATTTTACAGCATTGCGGTATTTGTAAAAACGCATATGATTCTAACAAATTATTATCCAACAAACTACGTTCTATAAAGCATCAGATCGAGAAAGGTCATCCTGTTATATCAAAGAAAGTGGGTATTGATCTCATAACAGAGATTATTGATTGGAAAGAAGAACGAAATGAAGTAGTTCATAGATCCTGCAATCATACATATGATGACGCGACAGTGAAGAATATTGCGGAAAAAGGGAACGATTTAACGCGACGACTAATAAATGATAGCAGGAAAATAAGTGACTATTATAAGAAGTGATGAACAGGTTTTGTGTATTTGAAAGAAAACCGTAAGACAAAATCACTTTTGATTCGTGAAAAGGAGCAGGAAGAAGGAGGAAATCAAGATGAGTACACAAAATACTTTTGCGCGGTTATTATTCATTGCTGCAATAGCAGTGATAATTCTTGGATTCATTGGGGCAATAGTTTTGGGCAAAGTCTATGGGTATTATGGGTTCAATGTTGGCCTGTTTTTTGGTGGCCTCGTAAGCACTTTGATTACAGGCTTCATTATTCTTGGATTGGCTGAAATGGTTAATATTCTTGATGAAAACAGAAACCTTTTAAAGAAGATTGCAGACAGTAATACTGGTGTAACAAATGTCTCAAACAATTCTAATGCGAATACTATTTCAAGTCAGCTTCCGGAGATTTAAAACCAATTACCTTAAGAAATGAATTAAATTGTGCGGAAAAGGAGCATTGCTATGTTAGAACGTTTTAGTAAAGTGTTTTCGCTTGCCCCAAACCTATATGCTAAAGGTTGCCCGCTTTTGATTGTGGCAGGGGCATTACAGAAAGACACCGAAACAGGAAGAATATTAGCTCAACTTAAGATGAAAAACATCGGGGACAAGGATATTACTTCTTGTAAGATATCATTAAGGGCGTCCGAGAATAATGGCCATGAAGTCGAAGGGGTCAAAGGTTTTTCTTATTTGGATCTTAATGTTAAGCCTGGAGATGAGTTTGGCAGCAAAACACCAGTATTTCTTCCTGAGGCAACAGCAAGAAGCTTCTCGGTGACCGTGGAAGAAATTGTATTTGCCGATAATTCAGTCAGCTCAATCACATTCAGTGAATGGAAACCGATTCCACAATTAAAGCCTCTTAATACAATTCTTAAAGACCCTGAAATAGAAAAACAATATGGAATCGAAGTGGGAGATAATTATAAATTTGTGCCTGAAAGATATGAAGGGCTATTCTTGTGTACATGTGGTGGAGTCAATAATGATACCAACCCGCGTTGTTGTAAGTGCGGAAGATCATTTGAGACATTAGCTGAGGCATTAAACGCAGCCGATTTAAGAGAAAAGACTAATAAGAGACTTGATGCCGAGCGAGTAGCAAGAGAAGAGAGAACAAAGAAAAAGGAAGAAGTCAAGAAAAGAACCAAGAAAATTATTGTAATCACAATACCAGCAGTAGTTGTAGTTGTTACAGCTGTTCTCTTGTTGACACAGGTAATTATTCCGAGCAATAAATATAAGTCCGCAGTAGATCTCGTTCATGAAGGAAGATATGAAGAGGCGCAGGATATTTTTTATAACCTTGACGATTATAAAGACAGTGATGAGTATGAAAAATACTGTTCAGTAAAATCATATTTAGCAGGAGAACTCGAAGGGGAGAATCTAACATATTTGTATTCGGATGCAAAGTCTTTGGATGGTTTTACCAAAGAGCCTAATCTAATTGAGGAGAATGAGTATTTGAAACAAATATCAAAGATAGAAGAAAAACGGTGGAATTGCGTTAAGAAGAAGAATCTTTTGTATGGCTTTTATAGTGAAGATGATAATAGAAAATACTCCTACAGTGCTTATGTGAACGAGTCAAAGGAGTTTGTGCTTGTACAAAATCTTACATATGCGTCCGATCCTAATGATTCCTATGATAATGAATCAGAATTTAATTTTATTGTTGAAAACGGGCAGTTAACCATTGACTTGATACACACTGACTATGTAATACGGGATACAGTCGAATTATCTGCTGACCAGTTAAAGGTTGAAACATCTGAAACATCTTCCAGGCAAGATGATGCGTATATGATATTTCAATAACTATATAGGAAAACGTTTGAGAGCAAAGGAAGAAAGGAGACAACCGCTATGAAAAGAATAATCATTCCGCTTTTGATAGGTGCTATCATGATTCTCGTTGTTGGCTGTGGAGGAAAGGCAATCACACTTCCTTTCGTGATAGGAGATTCATATGATACGGCTCAAGAGTATATCTATGAGAATGGAGAATACTATCATGATAATTCCTGGCTGTTTGATCGTTATTTTAACGAATGCCAAGGCTGGTTCGATTACTTGGGGACTGGAGAGCCTCAATTGGTTGTTATCTATGATGAAGGGAGCCCCAGCGTAGATAATAAGATAGTTACAAAAATTGAAATGCAAATGCAGGCATCTCAAGGAGAGCAAGCAGCTAGCACTTTAGCACAAGTCTATGGAATTGATACAGACGATGCAAATATGGATGAAGCCGATGGCGTATTATCGATGGAAAGTGAAGATGTAACAATATCAATAAAAGATGGCGGAACATTTGGTTATAATGCTGCTTACTATGCAGGAGAGGGATGTGTGATTATAGTGATAGAAGAAAAGTAGGATCTTTACAGACTCCCATGCCATACAATCAAAAAACAAGAAAAAACGGCCATCGTGCCGTTTTTCCGTCTTCCTAGAACCATCTCTGTGTGGCATAGCCACCGCGATAGAAGTATAGGTTCGGATAGGAATGTTTTGGTACACCATCAGGGGTTCGAACCCTGGACACCCTGCTCGCCTAAGATGGTTTTATTTGGTGTCGTTTGGTGTTATCAGATGTTATGTCGGAGCCCTGAAACCCAGTAGTTGCAACGTGTGTCGGCGTTCGAGGCAAAGTATAACAAGAAACGAAAAGTAGTAACAAATTGTAAAAGGCAGAAGCTTTTGTGGGCAAAAACAGCATCAATCCCGTCGATTATCGGCGGGATTGTTTTACTTGATATTTAGTTCTCATCATTGATTTCCCAATGACCGTTTGAATCGCAGCCGACATAGGAAATGTTGTCCATTTTCTGCATCCAGCGTTTAATCGTACGACTAGAAACCCCGTATTCTTTTACAAGTTCTTCCTGCGTTATAGTTGGGTTTGTAAGTATCTCCACAATCCTTTTTTGAATAAATCCTGAGGGACATTCTGAGGGACATCCTGTAGGACACTGTATCCGTCAAAGTAGATAACAAGGATCACATCATCGTTGAAGAGAACTGTCAGGCGAACATCGCTTCCAAACGATCTATGACGTTCATAAGTGTTTCTCTGGTCACAGCGAAATTCATCCGCAAAAAGCCCTGGCCTTCATCACCGAAGTCAAGACCGTCCGTCAAGTCGATTCCGGCGTGATCACGGAATGCCTTCGCCAGATGCTTCTGATCCAGACCGGAATCCCGGCAGTCGAGCCAGAGAAGGTATCCGGCCTCAGGCCGAAGCGGCCGGATCGGCAGATTGCGTTCCATCATCTCACGACAGAACAGATCCAGATTCTCTTTCAGATATTCAGCTGCCTCTGCCAGCCAGTCATCCGCCTGTCCGTCGGTGATCGTCGTAAATGCAGAGATGGCATAGGAATTCGATGCGTACCCAGGAAACTACCCGATACATACTTACCTAACAGATTCCTTTTAAGGTCGGTAATAAGCCGTTTTTCACAACAGGAAGGAGGTGTTCAGCTAGTTTCTCCATGACGTTTTCATAGATCTCGCAACTCCCGTCAGACATGATGCTGTTTTCCATTATCTGACACATGACCATTGAAATGCCTGCTATATGATAGGTGAACAGTGTTGTGATTTTTTCACGATTGTTATCAGTCAGAGCGCGCGTGCCGATGAGTATTTCTGCTGCCACATTGCTGACCTTATAGACAAAACTGCTGTTGCCTGCTGCAATCAGAATTAAAGGAAGATATCCGTTTTCTCTGTTAAAGTCCATGATTGCGAGCAAAAGCATGCTCGGATCATCAATATGCTGAGCTACCACAGGTGCCATCCACTTCTCAAACTGATTGACCAGTCTGTCTTCTATCTGATTTCTCATATCATAAGTATCTTTGTAATAGGTGTAAAAGGTAGATCTGTTGATATGAGCTTTTTCGCATATTTCTTTTACTGTCAGATCGGCGCCGTCGGCCGATTTGAAATGCTCAATATACACACTGTCAATCTTTTTTCTCGTTGCGCTTCGTTTGTTCGAATAAGTTGTTTTCCCCATTTGACACGGCCCTCCTTCAAGTTCTGCGTGCATGTTTTTTTCTAAGTCCCAAGGAAGCAAGAATGAAAAATGCACATGTGAATGCCCATATAATCGCTAGATCATGCAAGATGATGTCAAACCCGGAACCGCGAAGCATAACTTCCTGCATCCCATCTGCACCATATGTGAGAGGCAATGCCTGTGACAGGATCTGCATCCAGTGCGGAGCGCCTGAAAGATCGAATATTCCGCACAATAATATTTGAGGAACGACAAACACAAGCATCAGCTGGATCACCTGAAATGCATTTGCCGCCAGCCCCGAAACAAGAAGGCCGAATGTAACAGAAGCGATTGCCAGACTGACTGCAAGCACAACAACATATAATACATTTCCTTCATTCGGAAAATCTATCAGGTTCAATGCCGCTGTTACTATAACACAAACCTGTGCGCTTGCAAGAATTGCAAAGGCAATCGCGTATCCGCCCAGAATCTGCCATGATTTTACCGGCGTTGCAAGAAAGCGCATCATTGTTCCCGCACTTCTTTCGTTGACAAGAGACATTCCGCTTGTAATAAATGTGAATACGAAGATGAATAAAGCGATAAAAATTGGTCCGAAGAAATCAAAGGTCTCCCAGTCGTCACTTCCGTGCAGATAGCTGCGATCAACATCCTGTATCGCGATATAATCATCCACTTTGAAATCAATATCAAAGTCTTCAGTATTAAATTCAATGCTGTCGATGGACATATCACTTATATCCATTCCTGAGAAATCAATGCTTCCACTGGTATCAAAAGAAGCAAACATACTGTTGAATTGTTTCTCAAGTTCTTTTTGTTGTTCCGGAGGAAGAGAAGCTAGCATCTCTGAAAGTTGCTTCTTTGCTTTCTTCTTTGCTTTCTTTGCCTTTTGCTTCTGCTTTTTTACTTTCGCTTTCGCATCTTTTATCTTCTTCTCGGCATCTGCCTTCTTCCGTTCGATCTCTGCTTTTTTCTCCTCTATCTGTGCTTCTATTTCATCACGTTTCTTCTCCATTTCGGCTTTTTTGCTGTCGATTTCTTTCTGCATGCGCGCACGCGCATCCTCACTGTACTCTTCGGTAGCATCGGCGACGACGCTGAGAACCGCCGCGTTGGCAATTCTGTCACTTCCTTCAAGCTGTATCTCCAGAGTTGTTGAATCCTCAGGGAGTTTTAGAATCGCATCAAGCCTATTGTTTTTCAGCATTGAAGCAGCTTTTGTGTTGTCCGCATCAACGATTCGAACATCCTGTTTCTCGAGTGCGGTGACGTATTCTTCAGGCAGATTCTCTACAGCAACCCGCGGAACGTATCCGCTCGCGCCGAGGAGGACGGATAGAAGCCACAGCACGATGATCGGTGCGATAAACAGAAGGAGAAGTGTTCTTTTGTCATAGAAAAACTGAAGGAGTATGCGTTTCGCAATAGCAAACATCCTCATCATCTGCAATCACCTCCCAGTCGGAGGAACGCGTCTTCAAGATCCATTGCACCTGTATTTTTTATGATTTGTTCCGGTGAGCCGGTAGCGATGATCCTGCCTCCATTAAGCATAGCTATCAAACTGCAGCGTTCTGCTTCATCCATTACATGAGTCGTTACCAGTATCGTGCATCCGGAAGAAGCCAGACGCTCGAATTCCATCCATATCCGTCTGCGATGTTCCGGATCAAGACCAACGGTCGGTTCATCCAGGATAAGAAGGTCTGGCTCATGCATCATGGCGATTCCGAGCGAGAGTCTTCGTTTCATTCCTCCTGAAAAATCTGACACCTTTTTTCTGGCATCTTCTTCAAGCATCCCGAAACGAAGCATTTCATCAGCTCTCAGTCTGACCTGCTCAGTCTTCATTCCATTCATTTTCCCAAAGAACTTCAGATTATCGACTGCGGTGATATCTGTGTAAAGAGCATCCTCCTGGGGCATGTAACCGATTTTCTGCCTTACAGTTTTGTATGGAGCTCTTTCGCCCATTACCGTTACTGTGCCATCGCTTGGTATAAGTCTTCCCATAATGAGGTTGACCATTGTAGTCTTGCCGCACCCGGAAGGACCAAGGAGGCACAGGATTTCCCCCTTCCCCAAATGAAAATCTATGCCGTTCAAAACGGTTTTCCTGTTATCTGCAAAGGGAGTTTTCTTTCCGAAGTTCATATATACTGAATCAAACAAAATCATGGCATACACCTCAAAAAACAACACGGTGTTGACTTCCATTTTCATTATATGTTTACGGCAAAAGCAAAAGCAACCATCAATATCCGATACAGTGTTGGATTTTGGTGCTGACTCAGGGAGAATACGTTGGTACACCATCAGGGGTTCCCTAAAGGACTAGGCCTTCGGCCGTCGCGAACGATATGGGTGAGGGCACTACCCGTACTGACCTGCCCCGGAAACTACACAAAGCAAGTAGCTATTTGTTATAAATTCATTCTGTTATTCTCCACTGATCTGAACACAGGAAGATGAATATTTGGAAAAATGATTCCCACGAGAATAAGGACAGCGCCCACTATACCGGAGAGGCCCAATGCATCACCCATCAGCAGCCATCCAAGGACAGCAGTGGTCAGCGGATTGATTGCGCAGATAATACCGGCGGTCTCCGAAGAGAGTGGCTTTTGCGCCACCGGCTGGATGGTGAATCCAAAGGCTGTACACAGAATTGCCAGCGCTAAAAGCATGAACCATTCAGATCCGTTTTGAGGAAGGTGAGGCATTTCAAACAGAAAAGATGCTGCAAGTCCCATAAGACCCATGACTCCGACATATAAAATGCCGAGGGTCAATGGGTCATATTTTTTTGAGATGCGGTCTGTAATAATGATCGCAACGGCATAGGTCAGCGCAGCAATCATGCAAAGGATTTCACCAGGACCCAACTGGCTGCCGAAGAGGATACTTCCTCCATCTGATGTTCCGTTTGCTGGGCCGCAGAGTACGATCAGGCCTATCCCGATGAACGTGATGATCGTACTTGTCAGGATGATCGGCCTGGGAAATCTGCGCAGCAGAATCGCCTCCAGGATCGGAACGATAACGATGGCACTGTTTTCCAGAAAGGAACAGGTGGAAGCTGTTGTATACTGAAGGCCAACCAGTTCAGCCGCCATGCACAGGAAATACACGACGCCAAGTAAAAGAGATGCATGGACTACATGTAGATCCTGTCTGATGTCCGCAATGACTTTTCGTGAGAACAACACGAAGAGAATGAGAAATGCCAACATGAAGCGCATTCCCAGAAGGTTCAACGGTTCCATACTTCCAAGGAGGCTTTTTGAAAACAGAAAGGATGAACCGCGTGCGATGCTTAAGGCAGCCATGAGCAAACAGCCTGTTCTGAAACGAATCATCAGTTTGTCATCGAAAATCTTCAACATATCCATTACCTCTTCAATCATCCTTTCTTGACATTATTATAGATAGGATTTAGTATTGAGTAAAACGAAATATAATCAACATTTAATTGATAAATAGTCAAGAGTCTGAAAGGGTCGATCTATGGATACAGAACGGATGAACGCATTGCTATGCACGATTGAAATGGGCAGTCTCACCGCAGCGGCAGAGAAACTTGGATATACGACATCGGGGGTCAGCAGAATGATGGCGGCTCTTGAGGAAGAAACGGGATTTCCCCTTTTAGTTCGAAGCCGCAGCGGTGTGATTCCAACAGAAGAGTGTAGATTGCTTTTGCCTGTGATGCAGGAAATGCTCGCATTGGCCGATCGATACGCTCAACTATCGGGAGAATTTGTAGGTCTTACGCGTGGTACGATACGGATCGGAACATCATATTATGCATATTATGAATGGTTCGCCAGACTGATCGCTGATTTCCAACAGCTGTATCCGGGTATTGATGTGCAGATTATAGAGGGAACCAGCACAGAGCTGATTGACGCCATGGCAGAACATCGAGCGGATCTATGCATTATCAGCCGCAGACAGGGCAGGTATGATTGGATCTCTTTGAAACAGGATGAGCTTCTTGCTTGTCTTCCGGAAAAGCATCCTCTGGCAAAGAGAAAAACCTTTCCTGTAACAGCCTTTGCAACAGAAGATTTCATAGAGCTCTACCCGGGGAAAGAAACGGACAACTCACAGATGCTGAAGAAAAATGGAATTACGCCCCATGTCAAATACGCAACTTCTGACAACTATGCAGCCTATGCGATGGTTGCTGCAGGGCTTGGCGTTGCGTGCACGAACGCGATCATTGGAGAATCTTTTAAAGAAGGCGTCAGGTATCTGCCGCTTTCGCCGAAGCAGCCCGTCGAAATTGGCATTGCCATTCCGAATAGAAAGGAACTGTCGCCTGCCGCCAAGCGGTTTGCGGAGTTTGCACGTGAACAGTTCAAATAAAGAGATGTGCAGTTGTATCCTGAACCGGCTTTCACAAGAAACTAACTGCCGTTGCAAGTGTAATTATTTCATAAACACTTTTCCTTCGCTCCATGCTTTGCCGACCTTCTCACCAAGCCTATAGTAGCTGTTGCTAAAAGATTCATATGGCAAACGTGCCACCGTATATTTTTAACAAGCATATTTATGCAACGGCATCAATTGCTGGAGCGATTCTGCTATGCTTCCTCCTCCCCTATGCGAATCAGTATTTTGCAATGTTGACTGCCGCAAGCTTTATTGTGGTAATCAGGCTCTTGTCATACGTGCTCGATTGGAGTGTCCCGATTGTGCAACGGCATGAAAAATGATTCTTTGCAGGTCTGTGGTTTTGCTGCATATCACTGCTTTTCTTTCTCATTTACGCGCTCCTTCCTTGCCTGTTTGTTCTTCTCATATCCACGTTCTTCATTCGCAATAAACTGGCTCCAGGTATCCTTGATTCTTGTGGATCTGACCTCAATGCCCTGATTCAGCTTCAGTTGCTCCCGGAGGTCGGTAATCTTCGTGGTAAGGATGGACTTCTGCCCTCGGAGGGTGATCTTGTCCTCCGGTGAGGCCCTGCGGATTTTGTTCCGGAGCTTATCGCGATCATGGATCAGCTTACCCAGCTCCGACTCAATGGATTCTCTGGCGGAGAGCAGATCTTCCATGGTTTCAATCTTATGCTCACTCATATACCGAACCTGTTTTGAGAATTCCTCACAGCGCCGCAGATCATCCTTCAGATAAGGACTGACTGGTTTATAGCCACTGTTCTTCGGCAGGATCCCCAGCTGATAGCAGTGATAGAGATATAGCTTATACAGATTCGTCCCTTCCAGAAGCTGTTCCAGAAATCCTTTCGTCCGCTGCTCCGGCGGCAGATGCGGGGAGAAGGTGATAGTGGGTGCGACACTCCTGCCGAACATGCCCCGGGAGCGCTGCAGCGCCAGCCGCAGATTCTCCGGCGTGAAATGCTCATACACATTGTCCATATAGGTCGGATGTTCTGCCTGCGGGCTTTTGATCGTCCAATGCTCTCCGGTCAGATCCACTTCGTAGCCTTTGCGAATCAGGAAACGCTCGAAGGCATCCACCGTCCGACTTTTGTCTATGGCTTCAATGATGTCTTCCCGATAATAATCATACCGGGTCTTCTCGCCTCGCTTCTTTCGCTCCCAGATGGGCCGGGGCGGTGCCTTGCCGGGTTTCTCAATAACTGACAATCCATGTTCCTGGCAGAGCCGGTCGGAAATCTCCATCATCCGGACGCGTTCGCCCTTGCGGTAATCGTATTTTTTTCCGTCCCGGAAGCTTACCGAATTAAAACAGAAGTGATTATGCAGGTGATCCTTATCCAGATGAGTCGTGACGATGACCTGAAACCGGTCGCCCCACATCTCTTTCGCAAATGCCACACCCAGCCGGTGGCATTCCTCCGGCGTGATCTCTCCCGGCTTGAAACTCTGGTATCCATGCCAGGCGATATATCCGTCCGTTTTGCCATAGTGCAGTTTGACGGTGATCATCTCATCCACGGCGAAATCCTTGCAGCAGTTGAGTGTGGTGACGAATGCTCCCGGCGGGACAGCATCCGGCCTCTGCAAATAGTCCAAAAGTTGGTACAGTCCCCGAAGTTCCTCTGTCTCCAGCACTGTCTTGTCCGGATTCTCCACGTAATTCACAAGATCCTTCAGATCTCCTTTGATATGCCATAAGCTGGTCACAGCCATAAATGTTCCTCCTCTCTTTTTCTGTCCGGCAGGGAGAGCGGCACGGCCCGCGCAGTCCCCAGACACCTCTGGGGATCACATGGGAATGGGAGTACATTCCCGATGCTCGCTACCCCTGTGGACAGCCTTTTTTGGTCCTTTGCGGACCATTCATTAGATAGATTTTTCCATGGGATTATTTCGCGTTTTGCTGCTGTAAGTTCAGCAGATTTATGATCGTAAATCATTTCAATCAACCCTCATTTCATCAGTTTTCCACTGTAGTATCACTGTGGCTTCGCCTTGGTGCCGGAAGTGGTACCAGCTTCCGGGCCTTTTTTCCTGGTGGCGATTTGTTGGTACCAACTACCGGCATTTCCGATACTATGGCAGTGCTGGACTTCGAGATAATCAGTATTTCCCAGATTCTCCATCCCTGTTATTGCTCACGCTCCCTGCAGGAAGTCCCAGGCGACGTCATTCTCGTCGATCACATCACCGGACGGATTAGGATCCGCATCCTTCTGCAAAGGCTGGCTGGCTCCCGCTGCTGCGAAGTATCCGGAGAGAAAGGCGGGAAGTCTTTCCTCCATCACATGTTCTACAGTTTTTGCAACCGCCTCAGCTATCTGTTTCTCATCGAGTTGCTGGCCTCCGGTGTCATCCGTATAGTAGCGGTCGAAGTAATCCACCAGCGCGATGATCACCGCCTGAGAGTAGGACGGGAATTTCTCCCGGTCCATGATCTGCAGGTAGTTCCAGGCTTTTCGGTGAAGTTCCTTGTCCAGATTGAATCTCAGATTGGTGTTGCGGGTGTCTGCCATCACGCCTCCTTCCTGAGGAGCATCAGCGCCAGCTGCTCGTACCCCTTGGCTGTAGCGCAGATGTCGTCGATGATCTCCACCCGGGCGGTGTCATAGGTCCCGAAGTGTCGCAGGAGGCAAGCGCCTCCGCCGATAACATAGAGTTTCATCAGATCTGGATCATAGTCGTACTTGCGGAGGGTGGCGAAGAGTTCGGATACATAGCCCTCGGCAATACTCCGAATGCAGTCCAGATATTCCTCTCCGATGTCCGCAGTCCCGTACCGGAAAACCTGTTCGATGATGGCGTCGTCTATCCGGACTCCGAATTTGTCCATAACAGCGTTTTTCGCCCGGATCATGCACTGGTTGACACCCAGCTTCTCTGTCCAGCAGCGGTTTTCCATAGGCTGCTTGTTGTTGATATACATGATGTTCATGGTGCCATTTCCGATGTCCGCCAGCATGTTGATTCCCCGGAACTCATCCAGATGGTTGATGATGGCGGGATAGCCCTGGGGGAAGATGCTGCAGCCGGTGATCCGGATATGATAGTTCACATCGTTGCAGCTGAAGCTGAGTTCTTCCTTTTGGGTCAGATACCTGCGAAATGTTTCCCGCTGCGTTCTGACCCAGGTGAGGGGCAGGCCGCAGGCCAGATGGACATTTGCTTCAGTGAGATGTTCCCGGTGCAGTTCTCTGGCGATGGCATACAGGGTGAGAAGAAAATAGTCTTCGTCGGCTGCCTTGTCAGGGATGAACTCCTTGTGCTGCTCTCCGATGCGGTACCAGATTCCTTCGTATTCCAGGATGTTTCCGGAGAAGACGGGCCGGCTGTCGTATTCTGCGATGCCGGTATGGGTCACGGTGTTTGCTGTTTTGATGTTGCCGTAGCCGTGATCTACGGCGATGATCATTGTGTCTTTGTGTCGTAACATGGTTACCTCCTATTCTTTTGTCAATGTTCGCTGCGACCGGAAAGGCCAGCTTTTTCGGACGCATTTTGGTTTTTCTGTGGAATCCGGAGGAGCCATGTGATATACTTGGATTGCGTTGAAGGTATATCATGGCTCACGCCGGGTATTCCGATTACATTGGCGGTCTTTGCGAAGGCCGCCTTTTTCTTAGCTGACGCTGCGGGGAACCGGATGGATCGCGCCGCGATCCCGCAGGTCTGTGTTCTGATTCAGGATCAGAAACTCGTTCAGCGCGTCCGTGCGGATCAGTGTTTTTCTGCCGATGTGGAGCGCCGGGATACTGTTCCAGCGGATCAGCTGCCGGAGGGTGTTCCTGCCGATGCCTGTGTACTGGGCTGCTTCCTCGATGGTCAGTGCGATCTTCTCTGTCATGCAATCACCTCCTTTCTGCTATAGTTGCGATATGCAACTTCTTCTCCACCATGAGAATACTACATTCATGCAACCTTGTCAAGCGTTACGCAACATTATAATTTTATAATAAATTGCGTATTGCATTTTTCGAAAAGCTGTGATACTATTTTCTTGGGAAAAGGGGAAAAATGAAACGAGGTAGTGAAATGGACGAAAAAAAGCTCAGACAGACCATTGGATCCAGGACCCGCGCGAGAAGAAAAGAACTGAATCTCACCCAGGGATACCTGGCAGAGAAGATGGATGTAAATAAATCCACGATACAGAGATATGAGAAAGGAACCATAGACAACACAAAGAAACTGGTCGTGGAGGGACTTGCTTCCGCACTCCATGTGACACCGGAATATCTTCGGGGAGAAACGGATCTCTATGAAAGCACCATTCAGAATAAACGCACACTGGAGATTCTGGATGCAATGGATAAAGTGAAGGACACGATCCCGCTTGGGATCTCCACCCGGGACAATGAATTCGCAGAGAATCTGCTCCTGCTTCTTCTGAAGGAATATGAAGCCTTTGCAGAATCCTTTACCATCGCCTGTCACAGATACGCGGAGCAGGATGATCTCAATGATGCTCTGGCGGAAGCAATCGGGCTGGACAGCGGATCAGAATTCAATACGATGCAGTTTCTGACGGAGATCATGCACACGGTCAACATGTTCTATGAACTGAGCAACGTTCTGCGGGATTACGCGCATGATCCGGTTGGTGCAAACGACAAGGTTATTAATTTGATGGACTATCTATAATACAAATACAGGCAAGCCCGCTGTGGGCCGCGATATACCTTCAACGCAAATTATTATCAAGACCCGCAAAAGGTTCTGCCGGAAAGGAAGGACCTTATGAAGCAAAAACAGTCGTATCAGAAAGGAAGTGTCAGAAAGAGAGGTAAAAAGTATTATTACCGGTTCCGGATGGAGGAGCCGGACGGGACAATGAAAATGCACGAGTTCCCCGGGACAGAATCAAAACGGGAAACACAGCAAATGCTGGATGAAGCGCTGGCCGAGTATAACGAAAGCGGAAAAGTGTTTGACCCCGGAGATATAACGGTAAATGAGCTCATGGATGAATGGTATGCTGTGGAGGTTGAGCCAAGCAGCCGGGCAAGTACGACAAGAGACAGTTACCGCAATGTCATGGATCATATCCGGAGCGCATCGCTCGGAAGTAAGCGCCTGAAGGATGTCACAATAGAAGTACTGCAGGCATATGTCGATGAGAAGTACTATGGTGAATACGATGCGCAGGGCAACGAAATTAAACATGCCTATTCGGAAAGTACCATGAAAGAAGAATTCGTCGTATTGAACAGCATTTTCAAATTCGCAGTCTATCCGAAGGAGTATCTGAAATCCAGCCCTATGTCCTATGTAAAGAAACGTAAGAAGCCGGAAAAAATAGATCTCTTCGGAAATACAGACAGCCAGAAGGAAATCATAAGTCATGAGCAGTTCCAGCGTATCGAAACATTCCTGCAGGAACATAAAAACTCCTACGGCATTGGATATCTGTACATGCTCTTGCCGGTCCAGATCTCATACTACACGGGCCTACGGGCAGGAGAGCTTGCCGGGCTCTGCTGGGAGGATGTGGACATCGCAGGGCGCCGAATCATTGTCCGAAGATCCATGTATTACGACACTGTGAACAAATGCTGGGAACTGAAAGTACCAAAGAATGGCAAACAACGCATTGTAGACTTCGGTGACACGCTGGCGAAGATCCTGACCGCTGCGAAGGCTAAGCAGGCCGCAGATGAAACCAGATACGGGGAGCTGTATCATTCTCACTTCTGTCAGGTGCAGAACATATGCGGCAGACAACATCATATCGTTTTTACGAAGATGTCTATGGTTAACGAAATCATAGGAAGCCGTGTAGGACATGGGAAGCCGCTGACAGAGGCAGACAAAACGCAGACGCTGATGCCGTTGAACTTCGTCAATCGGAAGGAAGATGGGGAACTGGTCACGACGCAGACATTAAAAAACTGCAACAAGCTGATTCAGCAGCATCTGCCGGATATCCCGTTCCATATGCATGGACTCAGGCACACCTATGGATCAAACATGGTCGCCAGCGGCGCCAACTTCAAAGATCTGCAGATGCTTATGGGACACTCGGACATCGGAATCACTCTGAACACATATGCTCATGTAACAGAAAAATCCAGAAAAACAGCTGTCGATCTTCTGGAAAAATCCTTTGTAAAATGAGCCTTGCCCACAGACTTGTGGGCAAATTTGTGGGCAAAATGGGTATCCTACCCAAGCAGGCAAAAAATGAAAATCCGCAACCTCAGTTGTATCAACGGATTGCGGATTTCGTTGGTACACCATCAGGGGCTCGAACCCTGGACACCCTGATTAAGAGTCAGGTGCTCTGCCAGCTGAGCTAATGGTGCATATTTAATTCTTTCGCTCATGCGCAATAGTTAGTATACAGTTTTGGGATGTTTGTGTCAAGGTTTAATTGCACTTTTCCTGCACAAAATCGAAGAACGCTTCGCTGCCGGATATTTCGTAATTCTTGTCGTTGTAGACAAGGATTCCCCGACCTTCAAAGTTATACCCATAATTGCCGCCATCCGCGAAGTTGAAAACAACATAATGGTAGCTGTCAGTCACAGAGGTTTCGCTTTCTCCGGTCACGGTGATGTTCTTAAGGGCTTTGTAGGCTTCACGGATCTCTGTCTGGTCCTCCGTTGTATATGGTTCACCTGCGCCGCCCTCATCGTACAGGAATTCAACGCTCTCAATGCTGCCTTCGTCAAAGGCCGTCATGAGTTCTTTCGCGCCTTCAGATTTATCAAAAACAAGGATCGGGTTGCTGCCGCTCAGCACCTCTCCTATTTTAGGCGTATTGTCATCGTCCAGATCTCCTCCCTTGCCGCTGTCGCCGAAGAATCCATTCGGCACGCCGACGGCAAGGAACATGATCAGACACACCAGCATGCATCCTACCAGAACGATCCCTGTTTTCGAAAATCTACCCTTCATCTTCTATCTCCGATGTTGTTGCTTTTGCTTTATTCCTCCAGTTTCGCAGCCGCTTCATCAAGCCAGTCCCCCTCAAAGGCTTCGATCATGCCGCGGTCGCAAAGTGCCGCAAGCTTCGGGTCGATCGGCAGTTTGGCCAGAACGTCGAGGCCGAACTCCTTCGCAACATCTTCCACCTTGCTCGGTCCGAAGATCTGATGCTCTTTGCCGCAGTCAGGGCACTTGAAATAGGAATAGTTCTCAACGATTCCAAGTACTGGAACATCCATCATCTCTGCCATTTTGATTGCCTTGGAAACGACCATGGAAACGAGATCCTGCGGTGATGTGACGATGATGATTCCGTCGACAGGAATCGACTGGAAAACAGTAAGCGGTACGTCGCCTGTGCCCGGAGGCATGTCGACGAACAGATAGTCAACATCTCCCCACATCACATCCGTCCAGAACTGCTTAACGAGTCCTGCGATGATCGGTCCGCGCCAGAGTACCGGGTCTGAATCGTTTTCGAGAAGATTGTTCACCGATATCGTCTTGATACCGCTGGAAGTGAGCAGCGGGAAGATTCCGTCTTCACTGCCTTCTGCCTTTGCTGTTACGCCGAAGGCCTTCGGGATGGACGGACCGGTTACGTCCGCATCCATCACGCCGACGTTGTGTCCGCGTCTCTTCATATTTGTCGCCATCAGGGAAGTGACCAGTGTCTTACCTACTCCGCCTTTGCCGCTGACAACTGCGATGATTTTACCGACATTGCTGAACTTGTTAGCCGCTTCAATCAGTGACGCCGGGTCAAAGCTTCCGCATGAGCCGCCGCTTGGACAGCTGCCGCAGTCGTGTGTGCAATTTTCCGGAGTCGGTTCTCCGCCATTTCCTTCCGGACTGAATTTCTTTAAGTTTTCAAACATTTTCTATCCACCTCTTGTCTATTATTAGTTTGTATTTATGTTTACGGCTTTTGCTATTCCACTGTTCCCAGCGCTGTGAAGCAGGCATCCTGCAGATGTTCCTCCTTACGCAGCCTGTTTCTCACCGGCTTCCATACCGGAGCGTGGAAGAAACACTCATCCGTAACACTCATCATATAATCAAAATCTTCGCTCGGGATTGCGATGGCGATTTCATCTTCTCCTCTGAATTTTCTCTGGGCCAGATCGCTTCCCGTAATAACTGCTCTCGGCTTCTCTCTGCGTTTCTCATCCAGAGGGATGCGCACCAGTGACGCGCAGCCTGCGGCAGTCGTCGCGATGACTCTGTCGTATTCAGGTTTGTCGTAGCCATGCAGCACGATGACCGCTGACAGCTGGTCAGGATTGCAGAAGCAAACCACCACGTCGCACTTCATGCCTTCTTTGTAAGGCTCAAATTTGATGCCGTCGTAATGACCGCCCTTCCCGTCTTCCATCACGTTCTTCGGTAGCCCTTCATACAGCCCGTAGGCGGTTTCTTCATCACACTTGAATCGTTCTCCGTCAGGCGTCCACTGTGCCTTGGAACCTGTGGTCAGGAATTTGCCGAATCCGCCCGGAATGCACGGCAACTGATCTTTGAGCCCGCTGTTGCTTTCGAAGCCTTTGCATCCGCAGTAGCCAAGGCCTGTAACAATGGTCTCCCCCGCCAGGATTCTGTCAAACAATCTGTAGATACAGCCGAAGGTGTGTGTTGGTGTTTCGTCCTTCAAATACACGCGGCTGATTGCCATGACCTTACCCTGCAGAGCAACTTCTTTTTCAAATTCTGCAAAACTCATATGATCTGCCTCCTATCTGCTTCTGAATACAATTCTGAATATCGGGAATGCAATGATCATCGCTCCGCCGACAACAGCACTGACTTTCATCGCTGCAATTGTCCCATGTGTCACCATTACGTACAGCATCTGTCTGGAGAGAACGATCCCATCGCCGGAGGATGCCATTGTCTGATCGATCATCATCGATAAAATATACATGAATGCTGCGATCACAAGGATGATTGCGCCGCACCATATCAATCCGATTTTACTGCGCCAGTAAAGAACGACGATCAGCAGACACGCGATGATTGCAATGCCGGCGGCGCCATACCTCACCTGATCAGATGTTGCCGCCCGCGCCATCTCAATCTGCTCTGCTGTCTCTTCATCCACAAAGGTATCCAAATCCATCTGGTTCAGAACATAGTTGACGCCCTTTGTAAGATTCGGCATGGCTGCGTTGAGCGCTTCGTCAAACATCTTTCGCTCGCCTTCATTCATGGAAATCGTACCGTTCGCAAGACACTCATCCATGCCCTGACTGAACGCCATGTTCAAATCATCTGAGCCGATTTCTTCCATCTCTTCCCCGTAGACCTGGCTCTGCAGACAACGCGCTGTGTACTCTGTAAAGAACGCCGTCATCGCGTCCGATTTGAGAACGGCCTGCATGGTTTCGCCGTAAACGCCGCCTAAATTGATCGTATTATGCTGTATGATGTTGTCGGTCAACTGCCCGACCGCGTCCGTTTCTGTGATAGCCTCCTCAACCGCATCCTCAGATATGGCCTCGCTTACTGCATAGGAACCGAGCGCCAGTGATGCGCTGAGCAGAAGTATGATCGTCAACAGAAACGCCAAAAACCCTTTTAAAACTCTCATGCCGCAATTATACCATAGAATCTATGAGTATCGGCAAAACAAAAGAGACCCTTTCGGATCTCTTTGTCTGCTTGAATAGTCGCCTTAACGCTTTGAGAACTGGCTTGCTCTACGAGCTTTCTTGAGTCCGTACTTCTTTCTTTCCTTCATACGGGAATCTCTTGTGAGGAAGCCTGCTTCCTTAAGAGCCGGTCTGTAAGCTTCTCTGTCTGCTTCGCAGAGAGCTCTTGAGATGCCGTGTCTTAATGCGCCTGCCTGTCCAGTGTAACCGCCGCCTTCTACAGTAGCGATAACGTCGAACTTGCCTTCGCAGCCTGCGATCTCAAAAGGTCTTCTAACTTCTCTCTTCACGATGTCCAATGCCAGATAATCGTCGAGAGGTTTCTTGTTAACTGTGATATTGCCAGTGCCAGGGACGAGTCTTACTCTGGCTACTGATGATTTTCTTCTACCTGTTCCGTAGTACTGTGTCTTTGCCATTTTCAGATCCTCCCTTCTTACTTAATATCCAGAACTTCCGGCTTCTGAGCTGCATGGTTGTGCTCAGGGCCTGCATAAACCTTCAACTTCTTGTACATCTGTCTGCCGAGCTTTCCGTTTGGCATCATGCCCTTAACAGCATGTCTTACAGCCTCAGTCGGGTGCTTCGCCATCATGTCTTCGAAGTTCGTCTCCTTGAGTCCACCCGGATAACCGGAGTGTCTCTTGTAGATCTTTTCCTGTCTCTTCTTGCCTGTTACTGCTACCTTCTCGGCGTTGACTACGATTACGTAATCTCCACAGTCAACATGCGGTGTGTAAGTCGGCTTGTTCTTGCCTCTGAGAACTGCGGCGATCTGTGATGCCATTCTTCCCAGATTCTTGCCGTCAGCATCGACAACGTACCATTTACGTTCAACCTCTGCTGGCTTGGCGATGAATGATTTTGTTGACATTTCGTCTTCCTTTCTGCCTACTCGGTTCGGAAAACCGAACTGTTTCGGTCCTGCCTACTCGGTTGCCTGCCTGCTGCTCTGCAGCCTGCCATGCCGGCAACTGTTTCGGCGTCTAAAAATACCTTCTAGTGTGCTCGCTGCCGGAACTGAATCCTGCTCGCACGAAAAAATCCGCGCCGCTTGCGCGACACGAAGATAGTATACTCGCAAAAGTCTTTCATGTCAATAAAACCTGCTAACAAAATTCAAGTGGTAATTTGAATTTGTCAGCAGGTTTCACTTTTTCTTTTGATGCACTACAAAAAGGCTGGTCTTTTGCCAACCTCATAAGTGCATTCCATATTTACTCAATCAGCAGCTATATACCTCCATCACTCTTGCGTAGTAGATTCTCAGAAACTTGTTAAGCCCCGCCATTTTTGCTACTTTTTTGGGCTTCCCTTCAGCCTCCTTTTTCAGGATAAACTGGTATACAGATCCATCTGCCGGCATCGGATGGGACTTCAAAGATCGCATCACTTCATAGCCTGTCTTACGTATAGCAGAAGATCCTCGTTTGGACATATTACGATTAGTGCCAATGAATTGTCCGGATTGGTATGGAGGTGCATCAATCCCGGCATAGGCGATCAATGCCTTGCTGTTATGAAATCTTCTAACATCACCTATGTCAGCTATCAGCTTTGGCGCAAGTACATCACCAACTCCTCCCATGGAGCGTACTACAGGATATTCCGGTAAAGTCTTGGCGATTTCCTGCATCCGTGCTAATATCGTGTTGAGAGTTTCATCGACTCTTCTCAGGACTTCAATGGCCTGGATTACCAGCATTTTGGTGGTTTGATCTGCTGGTAGTGTAGGGATGCCTTCTTTAGCCATCGAATAGATCTTAGCAGCTTTATTCTGGTTACGGTGGTATCCCTTTTTCTTTGCCCAATTCAGATAGCTTTCAACGAATTGCCGCTCAGATTTCTTTCTTATGTTGTCATAATGCCAGTATTTCTCAACGAAATCTGAGAGCTTATCCTTGCCGTTTTCTGGATCCCAACTGTTGAACTCCTTCTTTACACCTGGCATCGTATAATCCAGGATATGTGTCAACTCCTGAAGTGACGCTACATGGATCCGCATATAGTGACGATACTGTCTGCTCAATAAAGTCAGCTCCATATACTTATCTTCAGAACTTACGAAGTCCTTGAGCTCATTCCAGTTATCCAGTCCATACTTGGCTATTACCATTGAATCTGCCTTATCGGTTTTGACTCTTCTCAATCCTTGCACTCGGTATTGCTTCATCTGGTACGGATTGATTACGGCTGTAAAAATGCCGTTTTCTTTAAGGTATGTCAGCACCGGCAAATGGTATACACCTGTGGCTTCCATCACGACTTTAACCTCATCATCCATACTTTTAATGAGTTTGACCAAAGTCTTCAGTTCAGAGTCTACATGAGCTATCTCCATAGGACCGGCAACGATTTCGCCGAAGGGCCTCATCAGGCAGACTGTGCTTTTCCCTTTAGAAACATCGATTCCAACGCTTAACATAACGAACCTCCTTGAATTGATTTGCAGTTGCTTCCACCCACACTCATTACAACTCATTTTAGTCCGTTACACGGGAGTCATTCCCAACCTGCTTAAACGAGCTCATATAATAAGGGGATGGCTGACAGTTTTATTGCCGGATGCTGTGATCCAAAAAACGCCTCGCCAGACCAACTGATTCCCTTATTATATAAAACAAGTGCAGCTGCAGAGATTACTCTCTGTCTACTACACTTTCATGGTACTAAAAA
>JAFRKJ010000064.1 GCA_017431785.1 Bacillota bacterium
GGGCATCCACAGCGCACATGGAATCAGCGCTGCAAATCCCAGCAGATAAACCAGAAATGACAGCCGCCATGAAACCATGGCAAGCGCTCCGGCAATCAGCGTTGCAATCACGCCTCCGAGCATATTCAGCGCGGAGGAGTATCCCATAAGGACGCTATGCTTATCCCGCGTGAAGAAGAAAGCAATCAGACCTGTGGACATAGGCATAATGATTCCAACGCCAATGCCGACAATCGCTCTGAAGATCAGGACGGCATAGATGTTATCAAAAGCGCCGGCAAGACAGCCGCCTGCAGTGTACAGAACGAGACCAATGATCACCAACGTTCTGATGGTGAAAAAGCGGCAAAGTCTTTTGAAGAACAGATTCGCGATAGCTATGAATATTGCCGGGATGCTGATGATCATCTGCACGAGTCCTGGTGATGCAGTATGGAAGTGTTCCTGAATGATGTTCAGAGCCGGCGCGACTGCCGCCCCGGCCATTACCGTGAGAAGCGATAAGGATAATATCGCCGTCATCAATCTCCAACGTCTGTGCTTCTTAAAAATGTTATACATGTCTGACTCCATTCTTCTCAAAAAGAAAAGCGCAAGTCCGTTTGGACTTACGCTTTCGCAACTCAACGCTGTGAGATTACCACAAAAAACAGAAAAAAGTCAATTGCATTTTTTCATCACGTACATATCGAATATAAATATAAAAGATATGCAGCTGTAACGAGTGTAATATGAAGTGTCATAATAAATTTCACTCTTTCTTGACAAAAAGCAGCTAGGACGTATAATATATATAGGATAAATTCATTGTATATATTTATTGGAGTTAAAAATGTACATCAATACAGAAACAATCTTCTCAATGACACAGGCAAATCAGAATTTCTCTGTTGTGGCAAGGGCAGTTGATCGTGAAGGAGAAGCTGTTGTTTTTAAGAACAACAAGCCGAAGTATCTTGTTGTTAACATGGAGAACAGCGATAGGTTACTTGATTTAACAGAAGATGAGAAAATCGATATCGTCGCAAAACGAATTCTGAATAAGTACATAGGGGCATTTAAGGAGTTGGCGAAATGATCAGGTTCAGCGGTGAAAAAGTTAAACTGCTCCATCAATTGATGGCTGAAGCTACCGGTGGAAGCGTCGGTGTGAGAGATGAAGGATTGCTCGATTCAGCGATAGAGGGTGCTTTTGCAACTTTTGATGGGGTTGAGCTGTATCCTTCGAAGGAAGAAAAAGCTGCGAAGCTCGGATACTCGCTGATTTCGAATCACGCTTTTGTGGATGGGAATAAGAGGATTGGTGTTTATGTGATGTTGAGTTTTTTGGAACTGAATGGGATACACATTGAAGCGGCCGATAAAGACGTTGTTTCTCTTGGCCTTGGTGTGGCGGATGGCAGCATGGAACAGAAAGATATTCTGGATTGGATTCATAAGCACAAAATGATATACTAATAAAAGAGGGAATGATGTCTCCCATGGGAAACCAGAACCGCAATTGTGCTGATGACGTCTGAACGATGACAAACATGGAGGTAATGCTATGTTGAATTGTTTGGTTGTCGGTGCAGGCGGTTTTTTTGGTTCAGTTGCCAGGTATCTGATGGGGCTGATTCCAGTCCCGACCATTGGCATCAACATCATTGGCGCATTTCTGATTGGTGTAATTTCCGCATATGCACTTAGAGACATACGGTTCGATCCGCGGCTCCTGCTGTTTCTGCGAGTCGGGATCTGCGGCGGATTCACAACGTTCTCCACGTTCTCCCTTGATGCAGTTGAAATGCTGCGGACCGGTGCATACCTGCCGGCAGTATTGTATATGGTATTAAGTGTAGTGCTTTGTCTTGTTGCGACGGTTGGCGGACAGCTTCTTGTTAGATAAAAAAGGGATGCAGTTTGTTAAGCAGTTTTTTAAAACTGCATCCTTTAATTGGCTAATGCGTATAGTTTCAACAAAAGCCGGTAATCGTCGATTTTTCACACCCCTATTGAATTTGGCTGTAACATATGGTTTCAACATACACAAGGGAATCGTTATTTTTTGTACCCAACTTTGCATTTATTATTCTAACAGCATTTGCTGAAACGCTTTGGCAGCGGGGCTAAGGTTTTTGAAGTCGATGCCAACGATCCCAATATCGATCGTTATAGCGGGAACCAGATTGCATATCTTTAAGGAATGGGGCAGGGAATTCAGCGTAAATTCCGAGATCATACCAGTGCCGTATCCTTTCTGTACGAGATTGATGACAGAGAGATAATCCTCCAGAAGTGCTGCTTTTGCGAAAGTGCTTGGCGGCAGTGAAACGGGGGATAATTCCATAGCAGTCTCAGAAGCGGCTTTCACTGCGATGAATGTTTCCGGGAGCGCCTTCAGGTCGATCACTGATGGCGGGTCCTTTTTATTCGGAGAGTATATGCCGATCATCCTGTCGTGCACTATTGTAACATGATCCAGCCCATCAAAAGGTGCGCAGGACAGCCCTATATCGACGGTGCGGTTCCGAATCATTTTATAGATTGCGGATGGTGTGTCCTCCATGATCTCGACTTTGACATTTGGATATGTATCGTTGAATCTCTGCAGGGTGTCTGCCAGAAGTGTCGCAGTGAGAACAGGCAGAGACGCGATGCGCAGAGTACCGCCAAGCATTCCTTTCTCAGCAAGTACAGTCTGGTAGATCTCATTCTCAAGGAAACTCAGCTCTTTGGCCAGGGATAGGATTCTTTCGCCCGAACTGGTCAGTTTGACACCATTCTTACGATCCCTGTACAAAAGAAGAGCATCGAGCTCCCTCTCAAGACTTTTGATGGCACTGCTGACCGCTGGCTGAGAGATGAACAGGTTGTTAGCTGCCTTTGTGAAGTGACCGGTTTCAGCCACCTCGATGAAGATTTTCAATCTTTGATCTATCATAATAAATTACTTATCATAATATAATATAAGATATATTTGATTTATAACAGACTATAACATAAACTGTACGCATAAACAAGTACAAAAGGAGATCACAGCAGAGATGTTATCTGGAATATTCGGATTGATGGGCGGCATCGGAATGCCGATGCAAACAAGTGTAAATGCGAGACTGGGCAGAAAAATGGGATCGCCTTTTACCGCGGCCTTCATCAATTTTCTGGTTGGAACGGCAGCGCTGCTGATCCTGACTGTCATAGTCGAGAGAGGTCTGCAGATACCATTTGGTGAAATCGCGGAGGCTCCCCCATGGATCTTGCTTGGAGGCGCATTTGCCGTTGTTTTTATTACAGGCAATATTCTGTTGATTCCAAGGGTCGGGAGCGTTCAGACTGCGATCCTTCCGGCGCTTGGACAGATCATCATGGGCACGCTGACCGATTCATTTGGCTGGTTTGGGCAGGATATCAGACCGCTCAGTGTGTGGCGGCTTATGGGAGTAGTGCTTGTTATCACGGGCGTCATAACAGTGATCCTGACGAAGAATGCCAATCAGGTGAAGACCGGCAATCACCAGGTGAAAGCGGTATGGCTTTGGAGATTGTTCGGGATCATTGTCGGAATGTGTATGGCAAGCCAGACGGCTGTCAACAGCCATCTGGGCGTTGTGGCAGGCTCCAGATTTTACGCTGCCTTGATCAATTTCTGCGTTGGGCTAATCATACTCTTCATCCTATACCTGATATTGGGCAGAGGGAAACAGACGAAGGACAAAGGTGTTTACAGGCCATGGTGGATGTGGATCGGCGGCTTGTTCGGGGTTCTGTTTGTCGTCGGTAATATCATAACAGCACAGGCTCTTGGGACAGGTATGGCAGTGATCATTCTGCTGACAGGGCTCATGATCGGGGGATTGTTGGTTGACCAGTTCGGGTTATTTGAATCAAAGCAAAGGCCCGTCACATGGAAAGAAATACTTGGCGTGGTGATTATGGTGGGAGGAGCGGCACTGTTCCATCTGATGTGATCGGAAGTGAGTTGTGACCGTTCGTGGAGGCAAAGAAGATGGAAAATAAATTGTTTGAATTAGCAGCAAAGCGCAGATCTATAAGAAGATATACCGATGAACATATTAATGAAGCGGTACTTGACGAAATTATGAAGGTTGCGCTCACAGCACCGTGTTCATTTGGACACAGACCGGTCGAGTTTGTCATCGTCAGAGATAAGAACAAAATCAAAGAGATTGCCTCCTGCAAAAACCTTGGCGGCTCTCAGATCATCGGAGCCGATGTAGTCGTTGTTGTGATGGTGAATCTGGAACGCGGAGAGTTCTGGATCGAGGATGGCGCAATTGCGTCTTCGTATATCCTTCTGGCTGCGGAACAATATGATGTGGGCGCTTGCTGGGTACATATTCGCAATAGAAACGGGAAGCGGAAGTCTTCTGATGAAGAAATTCGACAACTTCTGGGAATACCGGACGGGTATGCGGTATTGAATTTAATCGCACTTGGCGGAAAAGGCGAAAGAAAGTCTGGTTATACAGAGGATGATCTTGATTTCAGCAAGATCCATTATGAATAACAGAGTCGTATAGGCAACGTTTTAAACATATAAATAGGATGCGCGAATTTTTGTTGAAACTGCACATCCTTGTTGGTACTCGATAGGGGAGTTACGCGTATTGCTTCGCAATCCGCCGTCCTGCGCGAGCCCTCCGCGGCTCGCTTGGACCCGCGCTTACTCGAAGGTCCACCGGACCTTCTCGTTCACAGCGCGGCCCTTGCGGGTTCGACTCCCCACTAATAGAAGCATAACTAGCAAATGGCTGGGCTTTGCCCATCCATTTGCTATTTGGTACTCGATAGGGGAGTCGAACAGGGGCCGGACATCCGAACACCGCATGAAATGGAGGTTTTGAGCCACACTATCCCGCGGTGTAATCAAAAGTGTAATCAAAATCCCGGAAAAGTCTATTGCTTATTTCCTTTCTACGTCTGATTATTTAAAGTGCAGTTCCCTTTTTCGACACGTGCATATCGGACATATCCGCTCTTTCCAGCTCAAGGAGGGCAATTTTTTTATCGATTCCGCCGGCGTATCCGGTCAGACTTCCGTCAGTGCCCACTACACGGTGGCAGGGGATGATCAGAGATATGGAATTGTGGCCGACTGCGCCGCCGACCGCTTGGGCGGACATGTGCGGAAGGCCTTTTTCTTTTGCGATCTGTGCCGCAATCTGTCCGTAGGTCATTGTCTGTCCGAAGGGGATTTCAAGCATGATTTCCCAGACACGTCTGCGGAATGCTGTCGTCCGCATGGAGAGCGGCGGGATGAAGCCGGGAGTATTTCCGGAGAAATAGATGTCTAGCCATTCTGTTGCCTTTGCAAAGACAGGAAGATCCTTTTCTTCATATTCTTCTGTCAGGGTTTCTCCGAAATACTTCTGATCATCGAACCAGAGCCCGGTCAAAGCAGTTCCATTTGAGGCCAGCGTGATACCGCCGAGGGGTGAATCGTAGTGAGTGATGTAATCCATAATATGCATCCTTTCTCCCATTCATAATAACACAAGCTTACTTGCCTTTGCTCATCCACAGCGCTACGGCCATAGCAACGATGCCTGAAGAGAGCTTGGCGATGATCATAGGGAGTAGCATGGAAGCATGCACAGCACCGACATAACCGAAGAAATCCCCGAACACGAACGCGCCCGTGACACAGAATGCGGCGTTGAGCACTTTGCCCCGTTCGTCCATGTCCTTTATTGTTTCGAGCATCGGAATCGAGTTAACGAGGGTCAGGAGCGGCCCAATTGCAGAAACCTCGTTGATTCCAATGCGTTTACCGGCTGCGCGCAAAGGCTTCTGCAGCAGTTTTGTCAGCACATGCATGAAGGGGAAGGCGCCCGCAAGGAAGATCGCCACTGTTGCAACGACTCCAAGGGCTTCGGATACCGGGGCGATTCCTCTCACGGGTGTGAATCCCGTCAGTGACTGCAGGATTCCAAGCAGCAGACCTGTTGTCGCAACAGCCTGGATGAATCTGCCCAGCCATATGAAACCGCGCACCATGGCATTTCTGAAACGGAGCATGCCGATGATCAGGATCAAGGATACGATGGCAACAGGGAGAAGATCGTGAAGGACGAGACGTATCGGAAAACCTGCGGCCAATCCCCCCAGAAAACAGCCCAGAGGGATGGTGATGAGTCCTGCGATCATGCCGCGTGCGATAAACGGCTTGCTTTCTTTTGCCAGTTCCATAGCAACAGGAATGTGGAATACGATAGTGGCGCCCATCATGGAACTGATTACGAAACCAGAGAAGGCTGCAGATTTCGGATCAAGCGCCAGAGCCTCAGCAAGAGGGGCCGCTCCCATATCTGTTCCCATGAACATCCCGGCAAAAACAGCCGGATCTGCGCCGATGAGGCGGAAGGCCGGCGTCATGACCGGACCCAGGATGTCTGCGATAACAGGAGCAATGACCAGCATACCTGCCATGGAAAGGGCGAGTGGGCCCATGGTGTGAAAGGCCTGATCAAATTTACTGCCGAGGCCAAAACGGTCTCCGAGGATGCGGTCTACTGCGCCGGCTGCGGCAAAGACTGCCATGATATATGTGATAATCTGTGTGATCAACATGATTTGCTCTCCTTCCTGTTTGTTTCATTTTGTTACAATGTCTGTTTATGTTATAATTATAAAAACCAAAAACATTTTTTTCTTTCTTTATATCACCAGAAATTATCAATATATCACCAATTTATTACGTTATGGATAAACACACAAACTATCGAAACGCGGCGAATCTGAATGCGGACACGACATTTCCATACTTCATACGAAAAGCGGAAAACCAGGTGTTTTCTGCAGGCGATGTGGATTTTGGCGTCATGCATTGGCATGATGACCTGCAGTTCATCTATGTGCTGGAGGGGCTGGTCTGCGTGAAAACACTGGAGGAAGAGGAGATCTTATCTGGAGGAGAGGGCATATTTACAAATAAAGGCGTGATCCACTATTCCATAGGGAGATCGAATCCCTGCAGGTACATTCTGTTCCGGTTTCCGGAACGGTTCCTGTATTTTTACCCGGGGTCACCGGCAGAAAGACTGACA
>JAFRKJ010000065.1 GCA_017431785.1 Bacillota bacterium
ATATGAAACCTTGAAGCTCCGGCTTTGGAAACAATATGAGCATGACCGGGATGCATATACAGATGCGAAGACGGATTTCATCTCCAAATGGACGGCAGAAGCACGAAAGGAATATGGAGACCGATACTGACATATTTAATCGTGACGAGGAAAAAATGATCATACTGATTACGGGTGCATCTCACACTGGAAAAACGCTTCTGGCACAAAAGATGCTCGAAAAATATAAATATCCGTATCTGTCGATCGATCACCTGAAAATGGGTTTGATCCGCAGCGGTAATACTGATCTGACGCCGGAGGACGATGATGAACTGACGGAATACCTGTGGCCGATCATACGGGAGATCGTTAAGACCGCAATTGAGAACCGGCAAAATCTTATAGTTGAAGGCTGTTACATTCCATTTCGCTGGAGGCGGGATTTTGACGAGCGGTATTTATCGTCGATTCGTTTCATCTGCCTTGCCATGAGCGAGAACTATATCGAGAACCATTTCGGTGAGATCATTGGACATGAATCGGAAATTGAAGCCAGGATGATTGATGCAGACTGTACGAAAGATAGTCTGAAGGCAGACAACAAAAACATCATCGATGGCTTTCAACATGCCGGGGAGCAGATTGTGCTGATCGATTCCATTTATGAGCAAACAATAAAAGGGCTTCTGGACTGACAATCGGGATTTAGCAAGGTAAAGATGTCAGGGCGCAGATTGGGGGGGGTAAAAGATGGATACAAAAGAGGCATGACACGTAAGATCACCGAAAAGACCAGAAATTATGAATTTGCAAGATGCGCTACGGTATTCCCTCCGGAAGATGAGAGAATGAATATCGAAGAGATGCTGCAGGGCTTTACGATCAACGGCGCGAAGCAGCTTGGCGTAGAGGATAAAAAGGGATCGATCACTGCCGGCAAGGACGCGGACTATCTGGTATTTGATCAAGACCTGCTTACGGCAGAAAAGGATGGCTTTAGCAATAACAAGCCGAAGGAAGTATATTTTTGGATAGAAAGAAAAATGAATCTATGAAAAGGAGATTGAAGCAATGAGTGGAATGGTAATGATGGGATTGGATGAAGCGACAGCGAAGATGTATGCTCTGTACGGAGAGAACAGAAAAATTACAGACGGGAATTATGACCGTTCGCTGGGAGTCAAGTGCATCAACGGCACTTTTGTCGGAAAGAAGACTGGGAATATCATTGCATACAAGGGTATACCCTTTGTGGGAAAGCAGCCGGTCGGGAACCTGCGCTGGAAGGCACCGGTGGATGTCACTCCGGACGACGGCGTGTACGAGGCGTACTACTTCGGGAAGGTTCCCTGCCAGGTGGGCAGTCCCGGTCAGATGGGCGGCCTCTACCCCCAGGGTGAGGACTGCCTGCATCTGAATATCTGGAAGGCTGATGAGAAAGGGACTCAGAAGAAACCGGTCATGGTGTGGATCCATGGCGGCGCCTATGAGCTCGGCGCCACACCCGAGCCTCGCGAGGAGGGTACCAACTTCGTGCAGGAGAACCCGGACATCATCCTTGTCTCAATCGAGTACCGGCTGAACGCGCTCGGATTTCTTCGCCTTTCACACCTGCCGGACGGAGCGGATTACCCGGATTCACAGAACCTTGGCCTTATGGATCAGCTGGCGGCGCTGAAGTGGGTTCACGAGAATATTGCCGGATTCGGCGGCGACCCTGACAACGTGACTATCTTTGGACAGTCCGCAGGAGGCGGCTCCGTATCCCTGCTGCCTTTGGTGGAGGGCTCGCATAAGTATTTCAGGCGCGTCATCGCCCAGAGCGGTTCGCCTGCGTTCTGCAGGTCAACGGAACAGTCGATCTGGTGTACGAATACGCTGATGGAGGAGCTGGGCTGCAAAACCGTTGCTGACCTCATGAAGACTGACGTAGACAAAATCGTACAGGCTGCGTCGAAAGTGCTTTCGATGCCGATCACCACACCGGAGCGTGACGGCAAGTTCCTTCCAAAAGAGGTATTTGATGCCTATGAGAAGGGTGCGGCAAAGGATCTTGACATCATGCAGGGCTGCACGAAGGACGAATGCAGTTACTTCGTGGCCGGGTTCGGCGCGGAGAACTTCATGCCGTGGGCGGAGAACTGCCATGCCGAGAAGCTCGCGCAGTTCACCGAGGAGGAGAGGAAGCTTGCTGAGAGCTATTTGAAAGACCTTCCGGGCGAGGATTATGATAAACTCAGTCATTTTATGGATCAGTACTGGTTTAACGCACCGCTTATCAGAACGGCAGAAAACCAGGTCAAGGGCGGTGGAAAGACATACGTCTACTATTTCAGGGTAGAGTCTTCCATTCCAATGATGAAGAGCGGACACGCGATAGAGCTCTCGGAGCTGTTCAACCATGCTGAGGACACCTTAGTCACGGGAAGACAGTTCGACAAAACTTTTTCCAGGACGATGCGGAAAATGTGGGTGCAGTTCGCTAAGACCGGCAATCCCTCTCTTTCTGCTGACATTTCGCCTGATGGCAAAGCTAAGGAATGGCCGCTCTATGACCTTACGGATAAGTACGTGATGGTCTTCGACGAGTTCGACATCCGTGCTGAGAAGGAGTCCACCATGAGTATCGTGGATTGGGACAGAACCTACTTCATGACCAGGTACTACGTCCGTTAGAGAGAAGTAAAGAAAGTCAATTAACATATTATGGGGCAGTGCGGAAGATTTCGGACTGCCCCATAAAGTAAGCACCCAATATAAAGTGTCATTGCGGATCTGGCGGGCTTGTGCTATAATTGGTTCATAGGTCTGTAAACGGGATACGCTCCCTGGTGTAAGCGAGCGTGCCAATGACGCCTTGCAAAACGTCTGTAAGGGTTGTTTG
>JAFRKJ010000066.1 GCA_017431785.1 Bacillota bacterium
GATAATGAACCGCTCTTCGTCGTCAGAATGATCTAGATCTGGAATTACTAGAGCGCGGGAGTCCTGAAAAACACTGCATGCCTCTTCAAAGGAAATCCCATGCTTGACCTTGTTGCTGGCATTCTTTTGTTCATCCCATTCGAATATAATATCCATCATAGAAATCCCCTTTTATAATTAAATTATAATTATAAATTAATTATTGTCAAGCCTGTTTTTTTAGAATGAAAAAAGATATGCAGCTGTATGTCAAAACTGCATATCCTTGCTGGCTGCAAAGGCAACACTCAAGAAAGATGCGAAAGCTTTCTTGTCGGCACTGCTGACGGATGATAAATTAAACAACACCCTGTTCTTTGTCAAGCGCTGTAATTTCATTCTTAACCGCTACCTGGTTTTCAGTCTTCTGGACGCCCTCTTTGTCGGCGTAATCACTGCAATCATCATGCTGATTCTGCGGATGCCTTACGTGGGACTGATTTCTGTTGTCGCTGCCGTTACCAACCTTATTCCTACATTCGGACCGGTTATCGGGGCTGTGATCGGCGGGTTCTTCCTGCTGCTGGTCAAACCGGTTTATGCGATTATGTTTATCGCGATTACTCTGGTTCTGCAGGTCGCGGATGGTTATATCATCAAGCCTAAACTTTTTGGCAACTCCCTTGGCGTATCCGGTCTTCTGATTCTCCTTGCCATCGTGACCATGGGCAATGCCTTTGGAATAGGAGGAATCCTGCTTGCGATACCTGTTGCCGCAATTTGTGATTTCACATATCGTGAAGGTTTTCTGCCTTACCTGCAGCGGCGTAAGGAAAGAAAACAGGCGGAAGAACAAAAGCAAAAAACAGATTCTTGCTGAAATATTGAATGTATACTGCTTTGGTGTTATTTCACGGGGTGTCAACATTGACTGACATTGTGAGAATACATATAATTATGATTGTCAGAATAATAACTCACTTTTGATGAAAGCAGGAGGGTTCAAATGAAGAAGACAGTTGTAATCATAATGGCACTGGCCATGGTAATGTGTTTTGCCGCATGCGGAGACAGCGGGGCTTCTGATGAAGGTCAGGCTGAACCGGCGGCAGAACCAAACGCAGGAATTGAGGGCATTGTCTTTACCATGCCGGACGGATGGGAACAGACAGAAGATTCAGAAGATAATTATGTTGGCTACGCAAATCCGGATTCGGATTTTGAAGTTGGGGTAATGTCGTTTGATGAAGAAATGATAAAGATGATGAAAGAAGAAGATCCAGCCAGCCCTGGGACCGTGCAGGAATACTATGAACAGCTCTACGCGTTGTCTGATCAGGAACTGAAAGATAGTAATGCTGAAGCATACACCACTGAAGTGTGCGGTACAGAAGCAAAAGGCCAGAAAGTGAAAAAAGGCGACAAAGGCTATGTGGATATAGGGACAGCTTGGATCTCCGACGGTGTTTGTTATGACTTTTGGATTGTCAACAGTAAGGCATACGATGACAATGGTAATGTGTTAGAAGACGCCGCGGTTCTCAGCGATGAAGATATCGCCATGTATGAGAGCGTATTGGCATCCATTACATCAGGAGATGGTACGAAGTTCCAGCCGTCCGATGAAGAATAAGGATGCGCTGAGGTATCATGCAAAAGCCAATAGAATTTCATATTAACAAAAACAGATCCCATTGGGGTCTGTTTTCAGGTTAGCGTCTGATTCTGCTGGAGCATAACAGAAGCAGCAAGCTGCTTCCAAGCGCCACAGAGTAAGAGGACAAATCAGGGATACCGATCAATGCGTGTAAGGAAGATGTTATTATGGGAGTGAGAAACTGGGCCAGATAGAGGGCCATTGACAGCAAGGGCATGACGGTTGTTGCCGCATTTTTCCCTGCCTTTTCAGTTGCTTTTGTAATGATATAAGGCACTCCCGATCCATTGGCAAAACCAATCATTGCGGAACCCAGAAGTATTCCCCAGCCGCATCCTGTGAAGAGGAGCAAACAATATGAAATAAGGAACGCAGAAGGGGCGATCAGCCAGCCGCAGGTCTTTGCGGCACTTTTGATTCTGGAAAAGAGCAGACCTCCCGCAAAACCTATGAGATCCATCATTGCCATGATAGGACCAATCGCAGTTTGGCTGAAAAGCCCGGTTCTCATGGTTTCAATGGCAAAGTTGGAGGGATATATGAAGAAGGTCAGCATGAGAAGAAACATGCAGATGATGTACGGAGCAAAAGCAGTACGGTCAGAGATGAGATCCTCTGGCTTTTTTTCATCTTTTATAAACTCACGGGGCATCCACAGCGCACATGGGATCAGCGCTGCAAATCCTAGCAGATAGACTAAAAATGACAGCCGCCATGAAACCATGGCAAGCGCTCCGGCAATCAGTGTTGCGATTACGCCTCCAAGCATATTCAGCGCGGAGGAGTATCCCATCAGGACACTATGCTTATCCCGTGTAAAGAAGAAAGCAATCAGTCCCGTGGACATAGGCATAATGATTCCAACGCCAATACCGACGATCGCTCTGAAAATCAGGACTACATAGATGTTATCAAAAGCGCCGGCAAGACAGCCGCCTGCAGTGTACAGAACGAGACCAATGATCACC
>JAFRKJ010000067.1 GCA_017431785.1 Bacillota bacterium
CTGTTGGTCCGAGGAATTCATTGGTGTACGCAATGAATGATCCGGAACGCGGCAGGTTTACCAGAAGTTCCGCATAGGATATCATCAGACCAAATACGATGACGCCTACGAGCAGGAACGACCAGAATACACAAGGACCCATAACTTCGATGTCCCAGCCTACGCCCAGGAAGTAGCAGGATCCGATAACGCCGCCCAGGCCGATGAAGGCCACTTGCCATTCGGCTATGCCACGTTTCAGGTCTTGATCTCCGGAAACATGTTGATTCCCTTCCATATTGTTCACCTCCATAATACAAAAATAAAACAATAATACAGTGTCTATGATATTTCCAAATGGTTAACGAATTCTTAACAGATTTATTAATAAAGATTAAAACAAATGTATGACAGGATAATAAAAAGGAGAGGCGACAGCTGAACAACCTCTCTTGATGGGCTAAAGACCGAAACGGAGAATTACGATTCCATAGGGATAGTCAACCTAACTAGAAAACGACTCTCATCACTCTCGATTTCAACGGAACCGCCTTCCTTTTGCATGAGTTCCCGTACGTTCAGCAGTCCAATACCACTTCCGGCAGTATTGGTTTCCTCTGATGAACTGATGACGTTTTCGAAAGCAATCCTTGCGGAACTCCCGCTTTCCTCACAGGAAAACAGCACCGGTTCAGTCGGGTCTGCATAGCGCGAAATATTGGATGTAATGTTGTCCAATATACGGGAAAACGACTGCTTATCCACCGGCAAATTCAGATTTGCGGTAGTGTAGTATTCCCTCACCGTGAAACCCGTCAGACGCAGAGCCTCTGCCGCATCCGCCAGAACCAAAGCCAAATCGAACCCGGCTTTCGCCGCATCCGCATTCTGCTCCTGCTTTGTTTCCGGAGCAATCGCTTGTCCTGTATCTTTCGCTGCATGGAATAGTTCTTCTGCGAGATTTGTCAGATTCGCGGCATTTTCCTGGATTCTATCAATATAGTGATCGCGCTGTGCTTCTGTCTCGTAATCGCCCCGTTTGAGTAAATCGGCAAACAGGTTCATGGACGTTAGTGGTGTCCGGATATCGTGGGATAGTCTTGTCACAATCGACTGCCGTTCTTCCGCCAGGCGGTTTTCTTCCTCCATATGATGCCTGAGTGCCTCTCGCATCTGATCCAGGTTTTCTGCCAGATCAGTCAATTCGTCATTGCCTCTGACTGTAACTTCATAATCCAGATCGCCACTGCCCAAAATCTCAATCTCGTCACGCAGTTTCGTAATATACCGTGTGCGTTTCCGTATAGCAGGCAGGAAGACCGCTAAGAATACTGCAAAAGCACCAAGAACGCTGACTGCCATCGAATACTTGAAAGTTTTATAATAATAGTCCCCGAAAATCATGACTTGATAGGTCCCATCGGCAAACTGTACATCATATGGAATGATCCATTCCAGATACTCCAGATTAGCTGCCTGTTGGAAACTTTTGGACCCTCGACCGTAATACTGGAACAGCAGCTCGTCGTCATTATAGATTTGATAAAAGATATCGCCCTGCTGTTTTCCCCATTCACTTAAAGCGCGATCATCTGTACTGGCAATCTGATTCTCGTCCACATATTCCTGCAGTGATCGTACAAATTGCTTGTCATGGGACACATAATAACCAGATTCCTCAAAAAACCGGTCTGTGAAAAAGCCAGACCCCAAATACAAAAGCAAAAACACCAGCAATCCCGCTGCAATAGCCATAAGCAGACGTATTATGTGCTGGCGCATTATTGTTGTGCGTTTCGTGTTACTCTGCACCAAAGCGGTAACCCTTTCCCCATACGGTTCTGATATACTGCGGATTGCCCGGGTCCTTTTCCAGTTTTACCCGAAGCTTACGGATGTGTACTACGACCGTTCCGTTACAATTGTAGAAATACGGTTCATTCCAGATGCTCTCATAGAGGTTCTGCGCCGAAAAGATCTTCCTCGGATGCTTCATCAGAAGCCGCAGAATCTGATACTCCAATTCTGTCAGCTGCACTTCCTTCCCGTTAACATACACCTCGTTCATTGACAAATGAATACGGATTCCTGCCATCTCAAGGTATGATTCATTTGTTTCTTCGTCTGTATCATTTGATGCGCTATATACTTGATAACGGCGCAGCAACGCTTTGACGCGCCCCAACAGTTCTGAATAGGAGAACGGTTTGGTCAGATAATCGTCTCCACCTGCCATAAGTCCGATGAGCTTGTCAGATTCCTGCACCTTCGCTGTCAGGAACAGAATCGGCACATATGATTTCTTACGGATTTCTTCACAGACTTTCAGGCCGGAAATGTCTGGCAGCATAACGTCAAGAAGGACGAGCGAAACGTGATCATTCAATTTCTTTAATCCGTCCGTACCTGTACCCGCTTCCTGTACTGCGTAACCTTCGCTCTGGAGCAGAATCCGTACTCCCTCGCGGATGCTGTCATCGTCTTCTATAATCAAGATTGTCGTTTTTGTTTCCATATTTCTCTCCTGCTTTTTCATTATACTTTTCTGTATACTATATTACTATACCCATGATTAACAGAACGAACGAAATTATTAAGAATTATTAACAGCAGGCTCTTGCGCAGCCAAAAAACACAAAAACCCGTGTGGTGTCCGGGTTTTTGTGCCTATTATCTGGCAAGAAGGTATTATAGCCCTCTTACTATTAAGTTGTCTGATTAAGCTTCTACAGCTTCCAGTGCTGCCTGCCTCTCGGCTTCTCTTTCCTCCAGAATCTTCTGGTATTCTTCCTCTGTCATTTCTTCCATTGTGATACCGGTTATGCCATAGAACATGGATACCAGTGGGTTGACCCAGTTCAGGACAGCAAACGGTATGTACGCGCTGTTGACCTGCAGGAAGGAACGCATCGTTGCACCGCAGGTGTTCCATGGGAAGAAGTTCGAGGTAATTGTGCCTGAGTCTTCCAGACATCTCGACAAGTTCTTCGCCTTGAGTCTTCTGTCTTCGAATGCTTCCTTGTACATTCTGCCCGGCAGAATGATGGACAGATACTGGTCGCAGCAGATTGCGTTAACGAATACGCATGACAGCTCTGTTACGATAACCAGTCCGCCTCTGGTGCCTCTTGCCAGCTTCAATGCTGCAGCTGCAAGGTTACCCATGATACCGGTTACGTCAACGATACCACCGAAGCACATCGCCAGCATGATCAGGGAGATGGTCCACATCATGGACTGAAGTCCGCCGCCTGTCAGCAGTGCACACAGTTTGGTCATGAGCAGATCGTCTTCCGGTGCTACATAACCGCTCGGCAGATCACTGAGTCCATTATTGATAATGTTGAATACAACAGAACTCTCACCGCCGCTCGGGAAGATCTTAAGTCCCTGCAGAGCCATGAACGGAATGCCCAGAAGGGCGCCGACGACCAGTGCAGGAAGTGCAGGCATCTTCACGATGACTGCTACAATAACGAATACTGGTGGAATCAGATAAAGAAGTCCCACGGTGAAGTTGCTTGAAATAAAGTCAAGAATCATCGTGATCTGGCTTTCATCTGCGCTGCCGCCCTTGTGCGTGAAGCCAAGGACCAGATACACAATGAACGCAATGATCAATGATGGTCCTACCGTGTAGACCATGTGCTTGATGTGTTCAAACAGAGTCGATCCTGCGATTGCCGGAGCCAGATTCGTCGTGTCGGACAGCGGTGACATCTTGTCACCGAAGTATGCGCCGGATACAATCGCACCAGCCGTCATGTAGTCCGGGAATCCAAGTGCCGCGCCGATACCGATCAGAGCAACGCCCATAGATCCGGCTGTGGACCAGGATGAACCAGTAGCCAGGGAGATGATACTGCACAGCAGGCAGGCCGTGAACAGGAAGACGCTCGGTGAGATAACCTTGATGCCATAGAACATCATAGATGGAATAACACCGCCGGCTTTCCAGCAGCCAATCATTGCACCTACACATGCAAGAATCAGCATTGCCTGCATGGATCTGTTGATAGCAGCCAGAATACCCTGTTCCATGTAGCTCCACTTCCAGCCGTTGGCTGCGCCGATGATGCCGGCTACGAGAGCCGCCATAATCAAACCGCCGTGAGCCTCACCGCCGTCATCTTTCATAACGTTCCAGAACAGGAACACTACCATGGCGACGATTGTGAGGACGCACTGCCACATTGGTATTTTTCTACCCATAACAATAATCCTCCTTACAAACGTATATAAGTAAATAATTGCATGCGAAACACCACATTCGCATACAATATTGTAGGTCGTTCTTATTAACAAACTATTAATCTATTATTAAAGATTTATTACGATTCATTAACTATTTATTAACTAACCGTTCCTGTATCCTTGACAATCTGTTCCCTGCCGTCGTCCTTACACGGCATCAGGCTGACTTTTTTGTAGTATTCAAATCCGTCATTTCAAAAGCATTCCAAGCGACTGCCCCATGTGAACAGGTGTTTCGTGCCCGCTACAGTGTTCATTGAACAAATCGTAATCTAAATGCAACATATCCTTTTCAAAAAGCAGGACAATTGTGGAGCCTCCGAATTCGAAACAACCTTTCTCCTCACCGGCGTATACGTTACAGACACCTTTTGGAATCGGGTGATTGCTGATTCTTCCGACCAGAAGTGCACCGATTTCCATCTGTACCATATACTTTTGCTGTGTTGTCCGGATTACTTGGTACTCTCTGCTGTTCTCGGCAAAAACCGGAACTGTTTCTAGTGCAACTGGACGAACACAGTGCAGTTTTCCTTCGATTCTCCTGCTGTGCAGAACGGTTCCATCGGCGCTGTAACAGTACCGATGGTAATGCTGCGGCGTCAAGCGAAAAATTAACGCAGTTCCTCCCTGCAGGAAAGAAGATAGTCTTTCGTCATTTAGAAGCCGCCGAAGACTGTAGGGCATTCCTTTTAACCGAAAACAGGAATCCGCTCGAATCTGTGTTACAGAAAGCAATCCGTCACAGGGGCAAAAAAGATGATTCTCCATAGATTTCGGAAGTGCAACGTCTTTCCGCTTTCTGGTGAAAAACTCATTAAAGGAAGAAAAACCGTCTGCGGGAATCTCAATATCACTCATCTTGATTCCATATTTGCTGATGTACCAAGGGACAATCCTGCGAGAAATATCTGAAGACAGGACCTTTCCCCCTAACCGCGACACTCCCGGAGATACAAGTACCTTTAGCAGGCACCTCCCCGGGACTGTGCGATAAAGTAAGAGAGATAGCTTATCTGTCATATGACGTCCCATCCCATACCGAGAAACATTGCAACCATCTCAAAGAATGCAATGGTTCCGATTGCAATTTTTCCAAGCAGTGCAGGCTTTCTAATCTCAATCGGCGAGAGGAAGGCGGTCCCGAGCAAAAGCAGCGTGACCGGAAACAGCGCGCTGCGTGTGATCAATCCATAGTGGAGAATGAGATATGCGATTGGCAATGCCGCAGCTGCGGCAGTCACGGGGAGTCCGAGATAGATTTTTCTGCGCTCAGCAGAATGTCTTTGCCGTTCTTCCTCCAGCACATTGAAATATGCGAGGCGGATCAGCGCACATAACACATACCCTGCGCAAACGACGCCTGCTGCGAGATTTTGACCTGTAATCATATAAACAAAGACGGCAGGAAGTACTCCGAAACTGATCAGATCGCTCAGAGAATCAATCTGAATGCCAAAGTCTTTTTCGCTTCTGTTCCGATCCTTTGTCGAGGCAATCGCCCCATCGAAGATATCGCATACGCCTGCCATCATCAGGCACAGAATTGCGCTCCAGTAATACTCGTGAAGTGACATGAAAATGCCGACAACCGCTGTCACCATGCCGCAGTATGTCAGAATAACAGTGTAATCGTAATAGCCTATTGTTCTTCGCTCCATAATTATTGTTCTCCTTATCCTATCAAACCGAATACAATGCTGTATGCCAGAATGCACCAAGGCTTACCGAGAATGATAATCAAAATGAACTTCTTGGGATCCATCTTGATCAACCCGGAAAAATAACACAGGAAATCATCCGGAAACATAGGCAGCAAAGTCGCAACGAATAAAAATACATCGTATGATTTTTTCCCCCTGGTTTTCTCTTCCCACTTGTCGTACTGCTTTTGCGAAAACATCATCAGCACGATCGGCAGTCCGTAACGTCTGGCAAGGAAATATGCAACTATCGATCCCCCACTGATGCCGATGTAATTGCAGGCGAACCCGATCGGCGTCCCGAAGGCGACCGCACCAGCGGCGCAGCCTAGATAACCAGGCACAACCGGCACAACCACCTGAAATGCCTGAAAAATTGTGAGAAACACAGGTGCGAGTATGCCCAATCCTCTCATATACTGGCGCAAATCATCAACGGAGGAGAAATGTTGTCCCATCAGATGTCGTACCAGAATCATCATGCCAATGATCAGCGCCAGCAGTATGAACGCTTTTATTCTCTTGTCAGCCGTGTTGTATTCGCTCTGCACCATGTTCCTTTAATCAAAGAACGTTTCTGTCTTTTCCTCCTTATCTTTTAAGCCCCTTGATTTGTGTGATTATACGGAGAAAGTATTAAATGATTCTTAAAATAATAGTTTTTAAGTTTAATTAATATCTGCACAAAGCAAAAGAGGCTGTTATGCACAGCCTCTTGTTTGCATTGCTTTTGCTTGTTGTATTTGCAGTATCTTATGCCATAACGAATCCCATAATCGCGTATCCGATGAACGACAGAATCGCTGCCATGATACCGTATGGCATCTGTGTGAATGCGTGGCGGAAGTTATCGCATCCGCAGGCTGCAGATGTTAAAACGGTTGCATCTGAGTAGAAGCAGATGTGGGATCCGAATACACCGGCTGAGATGCAGGCTCCAACGACCAGCGGCATGGACACACCAATGTTCATTGCCAGCGGAATGATGATTGGCAGAGCGATAACATACATGCCCCAGTTGGTACCCGTGATGAACTCCGTGCAGGCTAGAATCAGGAAAATGAGCATCGGCGCCGTCGCCGGTGTCATAATGTTTGTTGCGGACTCGATGCACCACTTGGTGAACCCAATTTGCTCATTCATGTCGGCAAAAGTGAATGCCATGACCATCAGCAGAAGCGGCAGAATCATGTTCTGGATACCCTGAATGATGATCTCCCAGAATTCACTTGCGGACATGATATTCTGAGCCATGTACATGATAAACATGACAGCAACGGTGCAAAGCACGCCCATTTCCATTCTCTTGTCAAAGAATACAGTTGATCCCACCAGAACGATGATTGGGATGAAGAAATTGAACATCTTTGGATTGGCCGGAATGTTCAGTTCACCCCTATCGCTTGCGAGAATCGAAATCTTTTCTGACCCCTCCGGTGCCAGCGGTCCTCCTTCGGCAACACGGTGGTAGGCCTTCTTCATCGGCCCAATTTTAGGGACCACACCCAAAATAACCAGTGGCACGATCAGCGCCGCGATCCATCCATAGAGGTTGTATGGAATTGTTTTAATAAACATGTCGATTTCACTCGCGCCAGGGTCCTGCCAACCGTTCGCTACAAGGATACGTCCGCAAAATACGGCCCAGGTCGTAATCGGAACGAGTACGCACAGCGGCGCAGCAGTCGAGTCACAGACATACGCAAGCATCTCACGTGGTGTTTTGTGCTTGTCTGTCAATGGAGCCATACAGGATCCAACGGTCATAGAATTCAGGTAGTCATCAATAAAAATGACACATCCCAGAAGCCAAGTCCATATCAGAGCAGGTCTCTCACTTGTCGCTCGTTTCGCCGCCCATTGTCCGAACGCATAGGCACCACCGGAGCGTTCAATCAGAGAGATGATGCCGCCCATGGTTCCGCATACAAGAATCAACCAAGGAATATCGCCCTCTGACATCACTTTTGACATAGAAGCACAAACTGCTTCCAACACATTGTCGCCTGGCTGTGAAACCATAATAAATCCTACAACTGCACCCATCGTCAGCGCCTCAATGATTCGCTTCGTCACAAATATGTACACGATCATCAGCAAGGCCGGGATGCAGCAGAGGACTCCGAAATCAGCCGGGTCCTTTGGCAGAAAGAAATTCAAGATGAACGTTGCAATGACAATAGCAAGCACGCCAATCAGCGATCGTCTGGCATTGAATGTCTCAATTTCTTTCTTGATCATTTCGCTTGTTTCATTAAAAGACATTTTTCACTCCCTCCTTCCATAAGCTAAAACAGATAAAAGCGAAACAAGCTGAACGCCTTTGCAATGAAAGGATTGTTCAGCTTGCAACATACTCCTTGCAATAAAATACGCCAAATAGCATTATATTTGACGTATATTAATGATTTATTAACGACTCATTAATTATTCTTAATCCAGTGGATCAGATGGTGACAATGTTGACCTTTGAAGATTATATAAAAGCCCGAAACCATGATGGTTTCGGGCTTTCTGGCACCCCATGTTTTTCAAAATACGAACCATCTGTTTGTATATCTTGGTGGCTTTGCTATAATAAGAGAACTAGAATAACCATATGGATTAACACAGTTTTCCATCCACCCTTTATAAGGAGGTGTTCAAATGGCATATTGTGCACGTTGTGGCTACAAGTGTTCGTTTTTTAAGTCATGGACTTTTCCAGATGGCACGCTATGCAATGACTGCTTAAAAGAACTAGGGGTTTCGGACTCGGAAAGAGATAAGTATATGTCCATGTCTGGAACATATGAAATGCTTTTAGCGGAAAAGAAACTCCAAAACCCAGAGATAGAGCTGTTGCCCATAGGAGAACGCAAAGGCGACGATTTCCAAGAACCTAAAGAGATAACTGTTCGAACGCTTAATGAAATACTGGAGGAACATCGCCTTGAAAATGTTAATGTGTCTTTAGAACCTAACGAAATATGTTACTTCAAGGGAAGCCCCTCGGTATGTTTTCAGCAAACACAACGCGTCACAACAGGTGGCGGTCCATATATGGGCGTTAGTTTTAAATTGGGTGGTGGCGTGCGACTCGGTGTTGGTGGTCGACCATCAAAGAAAACTAAAACAAAAGAAAAAACTGTATCGATAATAGTCGACTTCTACTTAACATCTAAACGTATGCTTTTCAAGGCAAAGGAGAAATTCTATTCCATCTACTTTAGCGACATTGAAAGCATTACATGGCATACTTCAAGTTTCGATGTAATAACAGAATATGATAACCTTACATTCAGTAATGTTATTATGCCAATGAGTGATGTTGAACGACTATACTATCTCATTCAATTAACCTCTCCAATGATTGATTCTGCTGAGACAACCACACTCACATCCTTTGCCAATACATCTTCCGACGCCTCTCCTGACCCTATTCATCTTTTAAGAGAATACAAGAAACTACTAGATGAAGGAATCATAACTCAGGATGAGTTTGAGATTAAAAAAGCGGAATTGCTTAAACTTTAACTACACAAAAAAAGGAAGAGGACTTCTCTTCCTTTTTTCTTTTATACTATTCTAACTCTATTTAAGATTATAGTTGCTAATGTGCATTTCTAACCAGTGCTTATAATATGTTGTATCTATGCCATATGGTAAATAATCAATTGTAATGTTATCTCCAACCTCAATTCCGTCAACCATATATTGACTCGCTTTTACTTCTTCAATTGAATCGTTAATCGTATCGTCACTTAATGTCGGGTCAACAGTTTTACATATTGCAGACATTACATCAAGCATATTATCTGTAAGGTCTTTTTCATTATCACCGTTTATTGTAATTGATAATGTTGGTGCATCCTCTTCAAAATCTGAAGATGTGTTCACTATCTCTGTATAGCACTCATTAATATAGCAGAAACATTTAGTACGTATATTCCCCTTTTCAATATCTTCCACATCGTAATCACTGTTCTCAATAAACTCATTAATAAACTGATTAACTAATTCATCGCTCTCGAAATATGATGTGTACTCTGGCGCTGTCGTTTCATCAACCGCATCGTCTGTCTCCTCTGCATCACCACATGCACAAAAGCAAAAGACCATAGTCAATGTCATTATTATGACAAGGATTTTCTTCATTGATTCTCATCTCCCTTCAAACCTTCATCTTCAGACTTTTCATAAGTATTATATCATCTTTACCTGAAAAACTATGTAAGCCGGTTTATTTCAGCAGCTTTCTAGTCGCTTCTATCGTCTCTTCAAAGGCAATATCCTTGGCGTAATAGAACTCTCTGCGATATTTCTCCCACTGATTTCGCAGGTCATCGTTACCTACCAATCTGTCTAGAATAGGCTCCCAATGCTCTATTCTTTCCCAGGATCCGCGATGTTCCGCCGTGGCTCGCAGAGCACTTTGGAATGTTTTTCGGTCATATTCCCGTTCTTCAACAAGTATGTAAACATCATAATAGTCTCTTGGTCTCGTATTCAGAACATCCCTACTCAGAATCGTTTCAACCTTCTCTGCCAGTGCTGTTTCAATGTTATATCCCCATACTTTTATTCTGACGGTATCATCCATTACGCCGCCTATTTCGTATTCCACTGCCTCCGGAGTGATTACATCTCCAGTGGATACATCAATAGATAATGGCGTTATGATATCCTCAAACAGTGCCTCTAGTTTAACTCTGTATCCACCATAAACATCATCCTTTCGGATCGGAGAAACCGAATTGATGCGAAATGATATGCCATCGGAAAGATCGATAGCACATATCTTTTCTACTGCTTCTCTGACTTTCTCCCCTGTCAGCGCGAGCTTACGAAGTGTTGTGTCCAGATCCATTGTCGCTCTTGTATCCAGTCCAACAAGCGCAGATATGAGTATACCGCCTTTGATGACGAATTTATCTCTGTACTCAGATTTTGAAAGACGTTCCAGGAATCTTTCAAACATAACGTTCTGCAGAACGACCTGCGCCGGAAGATGATTCTTCTTTGCATAGTTATTGATCTTTGCCTTAAAACTCATTGATGTTGCACTCATAACAACACCTCCATATACCCCTTTACCTGTTTACTTACCCTCAGCTTCTCTGCGTATTCGGCAATCTTTTGCAGGTTCTTATTCTTATAATCACCGTAATGTTTGATGGCTGCAATAACCGTTTCCTCGTCCATACGGCTCCTGTTGCGCAGGATATCACAGATAGTTCTTTCCGGGTCATAGCAGCGGACAGTATTACCAAAGGTCGTTTTCTTCTCGATCAAGCCCATCTTATGAAGCTCCGTTTTCACATAATAACACTTGCATTGCTCTTTGACCGTTGGTGGGATCGCTGCCGTGCTTGGAATGGTAACTGCATGAATAAACGGCGTGCGTTCCGACAATCCGTTCAGAAACAGAGCCGTCTCATGCGAAAAGATGATGTGTTTTGACCGCAGCATCAGCAAATACATATCATCTTCGATAGCATCAGGGACTGTATAGAAACCATGCCCACATCTCTCCAGCAGCCCGTCTCTGACATAATTCGTCAATGTTGTCTTTGATATGCCTATATCCGTCAGCTGCTCTGTTGAGAGAATATAGTTGTTTTCTTTCATTCTCTTGTTGATATCATCCATGATCATAACGGAACACCTCCAAAAAACAAGTTGACTTTCATGTCGAAATTATAATTTGTTTCGATATGAAAGTCAACCTCGTGCTTCCTATTGATACATTCCCTATTATCTAAAGATAATAGGGTTCGGTTCTATTCTACATGCCCCATGCTCGTTTTCATCCACCAGCAATTTCATTCTTATTATGAAATAATTATAGAATTGTGTATCAATCGGACTTCCACTCTGCCCGGTTCTTATTGCTTACAGGCTTTATTACATTCTTGACCATGGAACCTCCAGCAAGCTCTTCTATGGCCTTAATATCTTCTTCTGTGCTGCCGTAGTCTATATCTACAAGGCTGCTTTTCAGCAGTCCGTTGTAGATGACTCCAGTTTTGTCTATCACCGTGCACTCAAGGTCTGGATTTCGAAGGCCACGCTTCGGATCTCCTGCTGGAGAATTCTGAACCAATGCCACTTTGTCTGCCTTTGCGGCAACAGCAAGGCCCACGGCATTTCCACGTTCATATCTGTCATGGGCTTTCTTTCTTGAAATCATTTCTGTCGTAAACAACTCATCATCAAGTCCTTCTGCGACCTTGCCGGAGTATAGCAGTCCATAGGTGTTATCATCAGTTTCCGTCAGAATCGCAATATGGTTGTTATGATCTGTTGCTGCCAAAGTGCCATCCTCTCCCCATGTATAAGACATTTTCTCAGAAGCGGGAAACATCTTCGCCATACATTTTGACTGCCACGTATCCGCATCGACGATTTCTACGAGGTAATCACCCTCTTTAACGGAAAATATGGCCAGACTCCTGTGATCTCCGGACAGACTGATATCGACATATTCCGCTGTTTCATCCAAAGGATATGTCATATTCAACTGATCTGACAGCGGCGTGGGATCAGGGATAAAGAGGTTTTTCCTGCCTTTACCTATGCTTATGGTTGCATCTGTGTCGATCGGCAGGTCATACACACCATAGCCGCCCTTGATCTGTGAAACATCTACGGGGTTTCCTTTGACTGTCCTATTGTTCACAACGAACAGCAGCCGGTTCTTTAATCCGTACTCGGACGCCTTGTGAGAATTGTTATCATCCTGGCTCTCTATGCTTTCTTCCGTGTCCGGGTGCTCCCACTCCTTTCCGTCCCTGATGTTTTCCTGCTGGAGAAAGATAACCGGATCAAATTCATAATAGTCTTTTTCCGCATCAAGCGGTTTTTTTATGGATGTCTTACTGACGGAAAACCTCTTGTTTGAGGAAACCGGTTCACTGGAAACACTGTACTCCTGATATTCATTGTCGATCACAGGGATTCTGAACCAGTCATTCAGCACCGTATACAGATCTATATCGCCTGCGTAAGGAGCAGCTTTTTCTTCATCAAGTGATCTCTTGTCAGCCAAAGTCTTCAGACCGGTCAGCGCACTGCTTGAGTTATACACCTTCTCACCAAACTGGAACCGGAAGCTGATCGGATAATAATCAAGATAATCTCTGGTTCTTATCGTGCCTTTTTTCTCTTTGCCGTCTGCTAAGGCCTGCTTCTGGAGTTTATCGTAATAGTTCTGGATCTTCTTGTCCTGTAATCCTTCCAGTGCGTCATATTTCAGCTGCGTATAATAAGGCACTGCAGACCACCCGGTGAAACGCATATCATCATACACTGAGGTCTCAGCCGTGGTTCCCATGTCACCTCTCGTAAATGAGGACACGGTTTTGTTCGTACTGTAATCAAATCCGTTGATCCAATGAAGATTATCGGCGGAATCAGCTCTGAATGCAACGATAAGCCCGTCTGCTGCGGCTCTGTCTCCCGTGATCGTTTCCTCTGTGAGTCTGGCCTTGCCGATCTGATCACTTGCGGACATCCATCCGAATACGATCATCCCTATAGAGAGAACCGTTGCCGTCAGAAATATAAAAATGGATTTCTTCATAATCGCGACTCCCTTTTCTCTCTACTTCATTTCATCGATCGCTCTGTTAATCCGATCTGCCCGGTAATCGTATCTTTCCTTGACGATTTCGACTAGCGTCTTGCCGGATTCCTCTATTTCCTTAACGCTCAGGTCATCTATGATCTCGCTTTTCCTGATGAGGATCGCTCTGTCGATATAGTCCGCGATTTCCTCGATCAGATGCGTGGAGATAATCACTGTTTCGTCTTTATCAACAACGCTGATCAGCACCTCGTAGAAATCCTCTCTGTTAAACACATCATTTCCGGCAAAAGGCTCGTCCATGATGATATATTCCGCGCCCTGGCTTATGGCGAGGACGACCTCAAACTGGTTCTGCTGTCCCAGACTGAACTCGCTGATCTTCTTGTTTGTCGGCAGCTCAAAGAACTCCATCAGAGCCTCGTATCGCTTCTCGTTGAAAAGCGGGAACTGCATTTGGTAGAACCATTTGTGGTCATTCGCCGTGATCGTCGGGAAGAATGAATGATCTCCTGTTGCAAAAGACAGCTTGGATATGTTGCTGCCATCGATCTTTTCCCCGTCAAGGGTAATCTCACCATCAAAGTTCAGATATCCCATCATGCACTTCATAAAAGTCGTTTTGCCGGCTCCATTTGCACCAAAAAGTCCTATGATTTGTCCCTTTGGTATCTGAAGGCTGCAGTTTGAAAGTGCAACCTTGTCCTTATACTTTTTCGATACGTTCTTAAATTCAATCATGTTGGTCCTCCTAGAACGGCAATAGATGTGACAGGTAATCCGAATGAAGTGCGATGTCCGGAGTGAAGAAGGCATAGACACACAGATCCACCAGGGTATTCCCGGCCATGATAAGCACTATGATCAGCGCTTCCATCAGCGGTGCTACCCAGATGGTTCTTGAGTATTCTTTCCTGTCAGGAAGCCTCCTCATGACATATACGCTTTTGGTTTCTTTGTTATAGTAAGCATAGTTCCAGTATGCCTGTACAAAGATCACCAGCAGTATGGCTGCAATGTAACCGTAGAATGTATGATTCTCCATGTCCCAGAAGTACGGCATGATCGCGCCAGGATCAATGGTCACACCTTTGATGCTTCTGTCGATGAGCCTCATCTGCATGACGTATTTCGCAAAGAACAGCAAATGCTCACCGATACCTACGCAAATGCAAAGGCCAAAGAAGAAGTTTGCTTTTTCTATATTGCTGCCGATCGGCATAAATCTGCGTCTGCGGTTCCATATGCCAAGCAGCCCTTTCCGGCTTTTGCTTTCGATCCTTCCGTATTGGTTCAATACAGAGGTTTCCGGTGACCAGGCTTCGTATGCATCTGCTGCGCTGTTCACAGCAAGGAAAACATCGTCATCAAAGTCCATGCTGTCCATGTCGATGATGCCGCTGTATTTGTTCACCCTGAAAGGATCTCCCTTCGGTCTCTTTTCTCTGGAGATGACATCGCCTACTGAAAAGATCGCGTAAAAGACGGTGATGAGAATCACAAGAAGTGTAAAGCCCGTGCTCAAATCAAAGGACCAGGCAACAAACATCATTACTGCAATCAGAAGAATCCCGGCTGAAGGCGATCCATTGTGCCAGCCAAGATAACAAGATCTGGCGCATTCGCCCGCCATCGCCAGAATGACCAAGATGTCAAACACAATGATGATCGGATGGGCCATCGGGATCAGCGCAGCGCCAACTTTGGTCCGC
>JAFRKJ010000068.1 GCA_017431785.1 Bacillota bacterium
GCTCCGACCATCTGTGCCGCGCCTGTGATCATGTTCTTTACATAGTCCGCATGTCCCGGGCAGTCTACGTGCGCGTAGTGTCTGTTCGGTGTCTCATACTCTACGTGCGCTGTGGAGATGGTGATTCCTCTTTCCTTCTCTTCCGGCGCTTTGTCGATCTCGTCGAATGCTACGTCGCCGCCCAGTCCGTACTTTCTGTTCAGTACGCTTGTGATGGCTGCTGTCAGCGTTGTCTTGCCGTGGTCTACGTGACCGATCGTTCCGATGTTGATGTGTGGCTTAGTTCTTTCGAATTTTGCTTTTGCCATTGGTTTTTTCCTCCTGTAAATTAACGTTAAATTACATTACTCCGGCCCGGGCGTCCCCGGGCCGGCTCTTGCTGGAGCTGACGAGCGGACTTGAACCGCCGAACCTCCTCATTACCAATGAGGTGCTCTACCGACTGAGCTACGTCAGCGCGCCCATACATCGAAAGTATAACCCAAAACAACGCTCATTACAAGTAAAATCCCGCATTGTTGCGGGATTTACTTATTTCTCTACTTGCCCTTTGTATCCGGTCACTCCGCCGAGGCTTACGCAGTTCACAAAACCCATTCTCTTCAGCCTCTTGGCTGCTCTGTCTGCCCTGCCTCCATTGGTGCAATAAGTGAATATCGGCGTCGCCGGATCCGGTATCAGCTTCTTGGCCGAGCTGAGTTTGTTCAGCGGAATATTGATGCTGCCCGGAATCATACCGTACTTACATTCACTCGGATTGCGTACATCAACCAGGACTGCGTTCGGCGTAGCTCTGAACTTCTCAAGCCCCACGTTGATGTCTTTTCTCTCTTTCAAAAAAAACATCTATTGTTCCTCCTATCAATTATAAGAAAATCTTCCTGCGATAGTTTGTTATCCTGCTATTATCTTACTGCTATTATTATATCAATATTATACCGCAATTCTGAACTGATAGAAAACAGCTTTTCGTTACTCCAGGCCATCCGTTACTGCCTTTGCCTGTTCATAGCTTTCGAACTGCACGGCCTGGATCCCCAGCTCGCGCGCGGTGACTACATTTTCTTCCCGGTCATCGAAAAACAGGCACTCTTCCGGGCGAAGGTCGTACTTCTCAAGCAGGCACCGATAGATTTCCGGATCCGGCTTGATCTTCTTCGCATAGCACGAGAAAACACCTCCGTCCATGTGCGGCAGGAAGTCCAGCACAGACGGGTTGACGCGCATCAGGTGCTCAGAGTAATTGGATAGATAGTAGACATTGAAGCCTTTGCTCTTGAGCTCCTCGATCCATGGAATCGCGTAGTCGCACCGGAGCAGACACTCGCCGACATTGTCAAAAGCTTCTTTGATCTCCTGCCGGTGGTCCGGGGCCTCACTGTAAAACAGCTCCAGAATCTCTTCGTCGCTCAATACTCCCCGGTCCAGTTCCGACCAGTAGTCCTTCTTCCAAATCGCATCCGTTACGATCCGGGCTGTCTCCTCGTCAAACCGCGCGCGGATATGATCCATCCACTCGAATCCAATCAGCACATGCCCTATATCTAACACAATGTTTTTTATCATGTCGTCCTCTCCTTCGCTAGTCTGTGGCTGTTCTGTCATGATGAAATTATACCACTGCAAAAGTACCCGGCAAATAACAAAAACGAGACAGGGCCTCTGCCCTGCCTCGCCATTCTTTATGTGTTCAGCTAATGAATCCATCTACTTCGCATTGTAAATTGTCTTTCCGCCCAGCATTGTTTTTAATACTTTCGTCTTAGTAATCTGAACCGGATCTATTTCTGCAATATCCTGATCCAGAACGATGATGTCACCGCTCTTGCCGACTTCGAGGCTTCCAGTCTCTTCTTCAGCAAAGTTCTGATATGCGCCATTGTAGGTGCAAGTTTTCATCATATCCTGAACAGAAACAATCTGATCTTCTCCGAGGAGATTTGATTTATCTCCGTCAAAGCCACATCTTGTCGCGCCTCTCTGAATTGCATCCAACGGCGCCGGTGGAATTGTAACCGGATAATCGCTGCCGGTCGTTACAACACATCCTGCATCGAAGAAATCTTTCTGAGGATACTCGTGGCTTGCACGTTCTTCGCCCAGATAAGGTACTTCGACTTCATGGTAATAACCTGGCTCCTGCAAATACCAGTATGGATTTGTCACTGCGATGATGTTCAGTTGTCCCATTCTTTCGATGTCGGCTTTGTCCACTACCTGCAGGTGGGTGATTGCATGTCTGGCATCAGTCGTACCAGTTTCTTCCGCTACATATTCCAGCGCATCTACTGTTTGCTGTGTTGCGGCGTCGCCAATGCAGTGTGCATGCACCTGAATGCCTGCCTTCTGAATCTTGAGATACAGTTCTTTGAGATACTCTGTATCAAACTCAGGTTTGCCTCTGTCTCCCGGCGTGTCTGCATAATCCTCAAGGAGGTATGCCGTATGTCCCTCAACAACACCATCTGTGAGAATCTTAACCGCAAGGATATTGAACATGCCGCCTTCCGCTTCTTCCTTGGCTGCAGTAACTTCCTTGATGAACGCGTCGATATCATCACCTGGCATCACCTGATAACCACCATAAACATTCATCAGAAGACCGCCTTCTTCGTCGAGTTCGTTATATGCCTTTAAGATATTCTCACTGCCGTTCAAGTTGACCATAGGTTCAAAATAAGCTGTGATTCCGTATGAAGCGGCTTCATTCTGGTATGCAAGAATCGCTTCTTTGTACTGCTCTACGGTATAGTCCGGAATAGCTTTGTCAATATAATCCATCGCCCTTTCCTGCACAAGACCTGTAGGGTTTCCGTCACTATCCTTCTTCAGGCCTTCCACATCGGAATCCTTGTCCAACCCCGCCATTTTCAGGCATGCTGAGTTGACCCAATAGGAATGGTGATCGCCAGAAGTCAAAACGACCGGGATATCTCCTGTCACTTTATCCAGATCCGTTGCCAACGGTCCGCCTTCCGGTGTGTAACCGTTGATCCAGCCGCTGCCCTTAACGAATGGTGTGCCTTCCGGGATATTGCCCATGAACTCTTTCATCATGTCAAGGTATTGGTCATAGGATTCTCCCTCATAAAGGAGTGCTTCATAAAGACCTTCATATCCTCCCTGTACACCGTGGGCATGAGCCTCTACGAAGGATGGCATTGCTGCGCCGTCGCCTGTCTCAATTACTTCCGTATCATCGCCAGTGAATTCTTCCACGCCAGCTGCATCACCTGTGTATACGATTTCCCCATCTTTCACAGCAACCGCTTCAACAACAGAATCATTTGCATCCTCAGTGTAGATTTTGCCTTTGATGACGGTATCTGCAGCGTCACTGCTTGCCTCGTCACTGTCTCCGCATGCTGCAAACAGAAGCAACGGCAATGTCAGTATTACGGCTGCTGCAAGAAATTTACCGATTCTCTTCTTCACGTTTTCTCCTCCTCTCAAAATGGTCTTACAAAAAAAGACTTGGGACATATTCTCTGTCCTAAGCCTATTATTCGTAAAAACCATATTTTCAACAATAGTCCATGAGGACTATTTCCCTTCTTCTGCGGCTTTGATTGCGCGCACGGTTGCAATCAGCTGGCTTCTGCTCGTTACATCTAGTTTCTCATAGATATTATGTACATGATTCTTTACTGTGTATTTGGAAATAAATAGAAGTTCCGCAGTCTCTTGATAGGTTTTTCCATCAAAGATCATCTGCAGAATTTCGGTTTCTCGTTCAGTGAGTTCGTTCTCTTGCGCGATTCGGTTAAGAATCTCTTCATCAGAAATGTGATGATCACCAGACTCTTCTTCGAAATAGATCGGACTGAAATCATGCTTGAATATATAGAGGAACGTGCAGACAGAAATCAGGATCAGGAATATAAAGGTCGGGTCATAATAGAACGTCTGCACTTCATATATGATTTTCCCCCAATAGAGCACGGCAGTTATGATTCCGTTGAGAACTACCGTCGCCATAAGAATGGCAGACACGATGTAAATATATATGCGAGTTTCTAAGTTAGGAGCTTGTCTTGCAAGCAGTACATAGATGACAAGAAACGAACAGATTGCGACATCTGCCACAATTTCGACAGCGGTAACATAACAACGTCTGTAGAATCCCTCGACATAATACAGATTGTTGAGAAATACCGCCCCATTAAATGTCGTCAATACAAGCAATATTGCAATACTCCAGTTGACTATTTTGTTTAACTTCGCAACCCTCACGCTATCTGTACTAATGTTGGCTCTGATAAATCTGAACCAGCACAGTGGCATGAGCAAAAACAATGCAAAATCAACAATGCGCATGATTGTATTTCTGGCGAAAGAATCAAAATTGACCCCGATATAGGATGTCAGGTAACAAATAACCACTATGAGAAATGTACAGATCACGAAATCCCGCAGGCTTGAAAGAGACTCGGTTTTACCAACTTTCCTGTGTTTTGCCAACAGAAAGAGCAGCATCAGCACGATGAGCGCTGTGAACAGTCCCATGATTATATAGAATGAAATCAGATATCCGTACATAATATGCCACCCGAGGGTATTTTAGCATATTACTCACACGAGCACCAATTGCCTCGCCACAGCATGCATGGTAAAATTTATTACACAAATGCAAAGGCAACCGTCAAACGGATGCAAAAGCAACCGACAAATGGAGGTGATGAATGTGAAAACAAGAAACCGTTATCTGATAGCTCTTCTCTCCGCCCTTCTGATGACTGCCATGATGATCTTTATGGCCGGCTGCGGAGGCAGCGAAAGTGAAGAGGAGACGGCAACCGATGATCAGAAGGTCGCTGTAGGCATCTCCTGGTGCGAGGACATCAATCAGGAAGAACACGGCGAAGACTTGCAGGCGTACATCAATACTGTTGATAAAGCCGGCGGTGAACCTGTCCTGCTGGATCTCGTCACGGATCAGGAAAGTGCAAAGGCAGAGCTTGAAAAGTGTGACGTCCTCATCATGACAGGCGGCGAAGATATCGACCCTTCCTATTACGGTCAGGAACCAGATCCGAATCTGGAGGACGTAAACAAAGAACGTGATGTGTCTGACATGGCCATGCTGCAGGAAGCCATTGATGAAGACATGCCTGTGCTTTGCACCTGCCGAGGCGCGCAGCTTCTGAACGTGGTCTGCGGCGGAACACTCATTCAGGACATCCCTACCTCCGTTGCATACAAAGATTCCGACATTCTGCACAGAGACCCGGCGGAGGAAGATTTCACTTATCACGACATTGATATAGACGAGGATTCCCAGCTCGCCAGGATCGTCGATGCAACCACCCTCAACGTCAACTCATGGCATCATCAGGGTATCGATGAAGTCGGCGACGGACTCAAAGTCACCGCTGTCTCCGGAGACGGCATGATCGAAGGAATTGAACGCGAAGACAGCACCTATGTTGTCGGTGTCCAGTGCCATCCGGAATGGCATGTTGAAGAAGGCGATGACTTCTTCCTCGTATTCTTCACAGATCTGATGGATCAGGTCAGTCAGTAATGGGTCAGGCAAAATACAAAAAGCAAGACAATACATGATGCAAAGGCAGCCTGAATTCTACGAGTTGCTCCTCCCCCAGCACGCTTCACAATTCGCCCGTACGAACGCATTTCGCCTGTACGAACGCATTTCGCCTGTACGAGAAAACGAGCAAAAGCATTCGAAACTCGTATGGATGTACAAGAATTGCATGCTTTTGTCGCAAAACTTGTATTTATTCGTGGCTGCTATACAAGAAAATGAGGTGAACCCGCCATTTCTTGTATGGCTAAAGACCTAAGCCATGCATCTATACAAGTATGGAGGAACAATAGGTTTATTCTTGTATAGTTGTACAAGTATGAGTGAAAAATACTACAAAACTTGTACGGCAGGGTGGCCAGGGCGGGGATAATCAGAGCGGGTTGGCCAAGGCGGGGATAGCGGGATTACGAGATTTAAGCTGCTTACTGTTATTTCGTTTTTTCTCTCCTTTTCAGTAACCTATTACCGATACGATAGTGTTTTTCCTTTTTTCAGTAACAATCCAAATTCCTGTTACTGAAAAAAATAATAAAGCTGTATTATCGGTAGTGGCAACCTATTCGGACGGCAGATTCTCAATAATATTACCGATAGTATTCGTTTCTCGTTCATATCAGTAATGCTTTACCGATACAGACGAAAACATCGATATTTCGGTAATGGACGTGATGGGTCAGGCAAAATAAAAAAAGTCAGGCAATAGAAATAGCCAGGCAATACGAATCAATTCATTCATAACATGTGAAAGGCGCGGACAACCGCGCCTTTTGTAGCATTTATTATTCATACTAATTTGCAAACTTTCCGGCAAATGCCTTTATCTCCCGTCTTTGGCGACGCTGCGCAGAAGAAGGGTGCTGATCACGATGCAGAGTATGCCCATCATCAGCATGATGACGATGTCCATAATGAGGTTGCCGGAATCCCAGCGGAAAGATTCGTTGTCCAGATCCGCCTGTACCGGGTGGAACGCTTCGTTGATCTCTCCAATGTTTGTGATCGTGCAAAGCGCATCGACAGACCATTTGCTGATGGTGATGTTTGAAATCAGTTTCCCAACGCCCTCGAGAGAGAAGAGGAATCCGGAGAACAAAAGCTGCACGATCAGCAGGAACGGCGCAACGACCATTGCCTTATCACCTGTCTTCACAATAGAGGAAACAATCAGCCCCAGGGACATGGCCGCGAGGATGGTGACCCAAACTGCCAGGATGACTTCTACATACGCACCGATGCCCACTAAATGCGCGCCTCCTCCGAACAGTGTCTGGAGAGAATCGTGGTACAATGATATTTCCCCGCCGTTCTTGAAATGCTCGACCAAAAGCAGGAATGTCATGGTAAGCAGGAAGGCCTGAATCAAGCCAATCAAAGCCTGAATGCTGACTTTGGATCCCATGTAAACCGGAAGTCGCAAGTTGGCCATGTATTCCCGTTTCAGGATACTGCGTTCTCTGCAGATCTCCTGAATGGAATTAAAGAGGCCAATCCAAATTGCCGCGCAGCTCAGCGTGAACATAATCGACTTTGTCTGACTGTATGCATTCGCAGCGATTTCCGGATCATCACTGAATACGTCGAACAAGTTCTCCCCGGCCACGATGAACAGCAAGACACCGATCAGTATCGGCTCCAGCATGAGGATCAGCAGCTTTCTTCTGTCATTCATGATGAGTTCAACATAACGACTCGTGAGCGTGGATAACTGCCGGAATACCGGAACCTGGGTCCTGCGCACACCGGACAGATCTTCCTGCCCCGCCGCGACGCTGGTCAGTTCGCTCTGCGCATTAAACTTGCTTTCCCAGTACGCGGGATCACTGGCCATGATGTTATATATTTCCGTCAAGTCGTCGTTTTCAAAAAACGCCTTGGCTTCTTCCACATTGCCGACGAAGCAGACGCGGCCGCCCTGTCCCATGAAGATGACCTTATCGCAAAGGTGCAGACTCTGGGTGGTATGTGTGACCATGATGATGGTCCGGTCCTGTTCCTGACAAAGCCTGCGCATGGAGTTCATCAGACTCTTCTCTGTCCCCGGATCGAGTCCGGATGTCGGCTCGTCCATAAAGAAGAGTTTCGGATCTGCCAGCAGCTCAACAGCAATGCTGGCTCGTTTCTTCTGTCCGCCGGACATTTTTCTAATCATCGTATTCTGGTGCTGCACTAAGTCCAGCGTTTCCAGTACGTTATCGATCCGATGATTGATTTCACTCTCATCGGTGTCTTTGAGCATCCTGAGTCTGGCTGTGTAATAGAGCATCTTCCGCAAAGTCAGGTTTTCATAAATAATATCTTCCTGCGGAACGTAGCCAATGATGCCCTTCAGATGCTGGAAATTCTTCTTCAAATTGATATTGTTATAGTAAACCTCGCCGGTGAAATTGCGGTCAAACCCGTTGAGTACGTTCATGATGGTGGATTTGCCCGCGCCGCTGCCGCCGATGATCGCGACAAATTCGCCCGGCTTGATCTCAACGTCGGCTTTGTGCAGAATCTGCTTCTTTCCATCGCCGCTGCCGACCCATTTGTCGATGTTCCTGGCGGAAATACCGATGCCGTTATACCCGTTGATGGTCTCAATTCCTGTGCCCCGGCGTTCGCTTATGTAATAGACACAGCGCCCGGAATAAATCAGCTGGAATCCGGAGATTTGAATGATGTCTTTATCAACGAGCCGCACATCTTTCGTGATGGGATCGCCATTGACGAGCACTCCGCTGACACTTTCTGTATCAGAAAGGGTGTCCCCTTCCGATGTTCCTGTAATCAGCGCATGTTTCCTCGAAATACTCGGATGAGACAGAACAATATCGTTCCCGGCTTCCCGGCCAATGGAAATCCGGTTGTTTGTGAGAGCCTTAAAGGAAATCTTCTGGTTCCGCCGCATCTCCAGGAACCAGATCAGCACGCGCTTATTGGGATCGCTCATGCTGCCGATTCTGATGGTCGACTGATTCGACAGTTCTACAAAATCATCACTGTCCTTGAGAAATACATCTCCGCTGGCTGACGTCACGTGGCTTCCATTGGAACTGTTTGTGTCTGCATAATAAAACCTGCCGCCCTCAACGCGCAGCACGCCATGATGCGGCGACGATGACACGAAGCGGTCAGAAATACTGATATCGTTCGTATCCTCGCTGCGGCCTATCGAAATTTCTTTTTTATTCAGTGACAGCAGATTGATCTGCTTCATTTCTCCCTGGCTGTCGATAATGACTAAGGTCGGTGTCACTTGTTCCTGTACGTGTTCCTGCACTTGCACTTCACTCATCTCTTCTTCCTGTCTCTGCATTCTGCTGTCCGTATCCTCACCTTACTACAGAAGTCCATCCAGCTGCTTCACAAAATAATGCAGGAATGTGTTTCCATAGGTGTTGGAGGCTTCGTTGAAGCTCTCCGCACTGTCTCCTGCATAGTCCCCGCAGTAAATCGAGACCTCCACACAGATACTGTACTTTGGCTTGTTGTTGTGATCGATCTTTCTCTCACCGCCATTTGTATATCCCGCAGTGTAATTGCGGAAGGTTGCATGGTCTGATCCATCCCATGGGTAAGTCGCCTGATGATCCTCGTCCAGGCCATACAACTTATTGATCAGTTTATCTGTCACGATACCAGCCTGGGAGACCGCTTCATAAAACGCCGCAGAGTCTGCTTCGAATTCCCTCTCACTCATGTAGTCAGGCTTCATCTGCATCGATGCGAAGCCACATGCCTTATCGTTTTGCGTCTCATGGAGATCCAGCACGATGTCGTAATCTCCATTGACGAAGACTTCTCTGACTAGCTTTGCCTCTTCAGAAGGGCACCCTCCTGCACTGTCATACCAGTCTCTGTTGATATCCAGTCCATCCGCATTCAGACGGATTCCCTGATTGTACTCTCCGTTTTCGACGATATCGTATCCACTGAGACTGTCATGCTCAAATCCATTCTGCAGCACACCGTTTTTGAGCATACTGTGTGAATACCCCCACGGGTTGACCAGTGGGATGATATCCCATTCAAACTTCACGGCAATCTCTGCGAATTCCGGATCCTCCTTCATATCGTGGATCAGATTGTTCAGGAACACAGGAGCGGCTTTTTCTGCACCGTGAAATCCGGACGTAACCAGAATCTTCGGACGCTCATACAGTTCCCCGTCCTGTACATTGTAATGCTCATCAACATAACTTTCATTGATGTCCATATGATAAAGATACACCGGATAGTTCTCGTCTCCATTTGACGGATATCCGAGGAGCGTCCGATCGACCATCCCTTCGTCCACCAGATCATCCCATGTCTTATGATATTCCTCGGCGTTCAGCGGCATTTCCTCCGGACCGCCCATCTCCCAGACTTTGGAGTAATCTCTGGCCGGTGTTGTTTCCTGCACTGCTGCAGGTGCATCCTCTTCGGCAGACTTATCGCCGCAACCGCAAAGGCCGCACGCCGGTATCACCAGCAATGCAGCAATCAATATACAAATCAATCGTTTTCTGTTTCTCATATTCAGTCTCCAAAGGTCTCGCGGTTCGCTTTCATCTCTTCATGAGGGGCGAAGCTGAAGTTGTTATTATACACCTGGGTCCCGATTTTGATTCTCTCCAGAGGCGCGAAAGGTCCTGCACTGATGTCCAGCAGGATCGTGTGGGCTCTGATCGTTTCCAGTTCGCGGATATACGAATAGAACTGATCCGGATGAGAGAACTGCCTCATGGCAATGTCACTCTCACGGTATTCCGGGATTGGCCCTGCGCTTTCGCCTCTTCTGATGTTGTAGGTCGGCCGGCTCGCCTTACTGACGGGTGTGATGCATTTGAAGCTCATGAGCCCGCTCTTGCTGGCAGGATCGCTCTGGGTGATCTGGGCGCATGGCTGCAGACCTTCCAGCACGATCTCCGCCTGGAAGGTTACCGGTTCTTTCCCCGGCATCTGCACGTCGATCCTATATACCCCCGGATCCGTGATGGCCGGAATGCTCGTGCTGACTGCCGTATCCTCCGATTCCGGTCTTGTCTGGATATGCAGGATGTACTTCGTCCCTTCCGGAACAGACCCCTCTGTCAAAATCGCCGCATAAGGTTCGCCGTTGTTTTTGAAATGCTCAAAACACGGTTCCATATACAGACCTTCCGCAACATAGATGCCTTCCGTATAGATTTTGTTTGTATCATAATATTCATCTGCAAAGGCAACCGCCACTGCTGCAATCAGCCAGATTGCCAGCGCCGCCGCTGTCACGCAGAGAATCGTTGTCCACTTTATCGCATGTTCTCTCATATCAATGCACCTCAATACTTCGGAAGAATCACCAGTTCCACACTATCGTTATTTGCCAGATCCTTCGGCAGCAACGCTGCATCTGTCGATGTGCTTCCCGCACTGACCGCCTCCGGGTCGTTGTAGAAGATGTCGCCCTCTGTAAGCTGATCACCATCATACACAACTGCGACTCCCAGCGTCTGACCTTTGTTGAAGGAAACTGTGTTTTCGTTGCTGATTTCTATCTGATATCTCGCGAAATCCTGGTCATTCCAGTCGATGGCATATCCACCTGCATCATGCCCTGTCTCCATGGTCACGTTGTCTCCGTGGTCCAGCAGTCTGGCTGAAATCTGCGTGAATTCCTGTGGTGCGCTCGTGTCGAAAGAATTCTCCACGAGCTCATAGGAATCATCACCCGGAGGTTCCGCATCGCTGTACCAGACGCCTGCCATGAGGCCTTCCTCTCCTGCAGGAATGCAGCCGTAGGCTACGAACTCCACTCCCTGGGCCAAATCCCTGGCCTTCACATTGGTCAGGGTCTCGTTGCCTTTGCCGTTGCTCACCTTCAGGATCACGGCGTTCTCAAAGCTATTGTCGGCGATATCCGTATGAACGACGACGGACTGAAGCTCCACATCCTCTCCACCGAAGACCGATCCGCCGCTGTCCCCGCTTCCGCCGCTGCTTCCTCCGCCGCCAAGGGCTCGGGCGCCAAGGAATATGCCAAGCGCGCACAATACCGCAATGCAGACAATGGCGATCTTCTTGACCGGCAGCTGCGAAGGCGCTTTCGGCGCACCCGCATTTGGCGCTGTCGGCGCATCCTCTTTCTGCGCTTGATCTTTCGGTTCTCTCTCTTCGTAAAGGCTCTCCTCTGCCGTGATGACGGTCGGTCGTTTCCCCTTCCCGCCTTTTGGCGCCGGCGGTTCTTCCCGGATAACCTCTGTAAAGTTGTTGTTCCGGAAGGTTTCCAAAGCGCGCCGCATCTCCCCGGCAGACGCGTATCTGTCCTCCGGTTTATGGGCGGACGCTTTTCGCACGATCGCATCGAGTTCAGCAGGAACATTGAGCTGCGGCAGTTCGTCGCCTCTCATCCTGCGGGCCAGCGCTCCCTGCAGACCATCCGCGGAATAGTCCTCTGCGGAGGAGAACGGAATGAAGTTTTTATTCAAAAGCGTGTACATGACAACACCGAGGGAATAGATATCTACCGTCAGATCGTAGTTCGGATTCCCCATGTAAATCTCCGGCGCCATGTAATTGTATGTGCCTTTCTTCGACAGAACAGTATCGGCATTGGACATGGTTCTGGCAATGCCGAAATCTCCCAGTTTATAGTCTCCCCTGTCAGAAATGAAAATATTGCTCGGTTTGATATCGCGATGAATGATCTTATTTTCGTGGCATACTTCCAGGGCTTTGCAGATATCGATGCCCAGGTCCACGACATCCTTCATGCCGATCTCAGTCATTCTGTACTGGAGCGGTTTCAGAAGTTCCATTTTGATCAGCAAATCATAGCCAATCCCATCCTCATGAGGCTTCACCTCGAAGTCTTCCATGCTGACGATGTTGGTGATGCCTTTGAGTTCGTCCATGATCTCGATCTCGCGCACCAGTTCCCGAAGAACGCTGTCGTAGTACTCAGACAGCAGCTCAGGATCCGCACCTTCTGCCAACCGGATCTTCGCATCCTCCGGACTGTGCGGAATCTGTATGATCTTAAGGGCGGAAGGCTTCGCCTTGACCTTGCCCCGCTTCTCAATTTCGAAGACCTGGCCGTAGCTGCCCTCCCCGATCTGTTTCGTCACAAACCATGATCCAAAGAACGGTTCGTACTTCTTGTAATCTACCATGCTGCACTCCTAAACCTTTATTTTACTTTTACGACAATCGCCGAAACGTTATCGTTGCTTTTGCTTGTCAGCGCACTATTGATCAGCTGCATCAGGATCTGCTCCGCAGGGTCCTTCTTCTTTTCCTGAAGCAAAAGCTCCAGAGCCTGATCCTCCAGAACGCTCGTCATTCCATCGCTGCACAGGATAAATACGTCGTCCGCGCAGATATCTACCGCTTTCGTATAGGGAGAAGGCACCATGTTTCCTTCCACCGTGATTCCGGCATACTGGGTCAGCGCATGATCTCCCCGCCTTCCCTCATACTCTGCCTCGTTGATCAATCCGTAGTCGATCATATACTGCAGCTTCGTATGATCATGGGAAATCTGCGACAGCTTATCATCCCGGAACAGATAGACGCGGCTGTCTCCCAGGTTCGATACAAATGCGGTGTCTCCTTCTAAGATCAAAGCGGCGACCGTCGTGCCCATTTCATGGAACTTCTGCCTTTCTGCGGCCTTTGCAATCTTCTCATGAGCCTCCAGCACAATGTCCCGGATCCGTCCGCTTACACCAGTGCCATCATTCTCCGCCAACACCTGAGCGGCCATCATAGACGCCTGCTCACCTTGCGCTCCACCCCCTACGCCATCAAAAACAGCATAAGAAAAAGGAGCCTCCTTCCGGGTGCTTCGAATGACAATATCCTCTTCAAAATCCATCGGTACAAATGCACCGTCTACATAGATATTGTCTTCATTGTGATCTCTCAGCAATCCCTTGGTCGTGCCCCCGCATGCCTCTACTAACATACCTTTATTTCAAAATCTCCAAACCGGCGTCGTCCAGTATGATATTCAGATCCGTCACGCTTTTGACGCCACTATTGATCGCATACTTGATTCTGAGATCCCGCTCATCTTTAGGATCCAGCTTGCTGTACTTGCCAATGCGCAGACCTCTGTTCACATGACGTTGATCCATTCCCGCCCCAATGCAAAGGCAGATGATCTTATCTCTCTTTGGTTGTCTGTCACCATTGACGATGTTATAGAAGTAGCCCTTATCGATATTACTCTTTCGCATGATGTCCGGAAGTTCCAGATCATGATCCGCAACATAGGCATCAAAATAGTCCTTGAAGCTTTTGTATTGTTTGACGATATTTTCCTCGATAAAAGCTTCCAGTTCTTCTTTTGTTTTGATATTATCTGTGGCCTGTTCCCAAGTCACCGTCTCATCGTTTAGCAGTTCTTTCTTCATGTTCTGATTATATAACGGAACAGGCGCAAAGTCCAAATATTCATGTTTTACAGGGCTGATCCATTTCCTTGCTGAGAGCATACCAACTCGTTTTCTATAGGAATTATACTATGGCCAAGTTAAAGAACTGAATCAGAGGAGGAAAATAAAATGAAAAAGACAATCATTATAGCAATCTCAATCGTAGCAGCATCCGGAATTCTCGCATTCGCAGGTTATGCATCCGCAGACAGCTCGAAAGAAGTCGCTGCCAATACAAACAGCACGGTAGAACTGATCGACAGAACAGCCGACCATAAGACCGCTGAACTCCAGAAGGAAGAGAAGGAAGAGCAGGCCGAAAAGGACATGCACCAGACTTACGACTACTCCACCAACAATTACGGCAGATGTTACGCCAGCATGCCAGCTAAGAAAGCTGCCCCTTCTACCCGCAGCACTGCCAGCAACACCACCAACAACTACGAATACAAAACAGAATACAACTACACAGACAACTCCAGCTACGTCTATGCAAGTGAGTCCAATGAGTACAGTGAGAGCAACGACTATGACAGCACTTACAATGACTATGATTATAACTACGATGCCGACGAAGAAGGCGCTGACGAATCCTTTGACGATGATTATGATAACGACTACGATAACGGCGATGATACGGATTATGACGCCAACGATGATTATGACTATGATACAGACTATGACACCGGCGATGACTATGACACCGACGATGATTATGACTATGGTACCGACGAAGACTATGATTACGACTATGATGAAAGCGATGCCGTCGACTATGAAGAAATCGAAGATAACACTTGGGAATGCGTTGGAGATGTAGATGAAGCCGTCTATGATATGTGCTGCTCAGACAACAACATCTTCACGGGCTCAAATTAAATCACAGAGCACATGAAACAGCATTGCAATTGACACGACCTCAGGAACCATTTGTTCCAACTCCTCTGAGCCAGAGACCGTCGTCAATTCGCACATACTAAAACGGAGTACCGATCGATTGGTACTCCGTTTTTCTGAACATACCATTAGTACTGATCCCTGTGGGGGAAATTAAAATACTACTCCACCATGCCGCCGTACACACGCAATTCGCCCGTACGAGAAAACAAGCAAAAGCATTCGAAACTCGTATGGCTGTACGAAAATTGTGTGCTTTTGTCGTAAAACTCGTATTAATTCTTGGCTGCTATACGAGAAAATGAGATGAATGCGTTATTTTTCGTATGGCCAAAGGCCTAAGCCTCGCATATATACGAGAATGGATTAAAAATAGGTTTATTCTCGTATAGCTGTATGAGTATGAGTGAAAAAAGCTACAAAACTTGTACGGCGGGTTGATTGGGGTGGGGTGACTGTGGCGAGTTGGATAAACCGAGTGGCCAAAACGGAGAGGCGGTATTACGGGCTCAAACCTGCAAAGGATGACTCACAAACAAAAGCACTCCAAAGAAAAACCTGCCAATGCGTGATGCAAAGGCAGGTTTTCTGTTTCAACATCCGACTCTTTTTATTCCACGCCGGTTACATTCATAAGAACTGGCGTGAAGTGATGGTCTGTTTCGGCCTCAAACAATTCGCCTGTCACCGTTACGACGGTTCCATTGTTTGCGAGATTCGACAACGACTGCTCTGTATCGAGCTGACTGGCGTTGAGCTGAATGACACTGAGCAGAATGTCTCTGCCGTCTGTCAGAAGGACTCTGACCGGCGATTCAAGATTCAGCGCGATGCACTCTTCCGGCTCATTTCCCATTGCCCCATATCCTTCAAAGGTGCTGATCGTTCCCTGGAAATATTCCTCGCTGTAGCCATAGGTATTCATATCCAAAAAGAAGGTGCTGTTTCCGCCGCCGTCGATGCCGGTGTCATCGGTCGTTTTCATCAAACTGTCAGAACCGGAATACCCATCTGGTTCCCAGTGGCATTCCAGCTGTCCCGGATTCTCCGGATAAAGGTAATAGTTGTTTCCTGTATTCAGAATGTAGTTGTAGCCTTTTCCATCCGGCGTGTCTCCAATATCCGAAATCAGAGAAACCCGGTTCATTTCGTATCTGCCCTCGTTGTTTTTGCTGCATTCCATGACGTACGGAGGCACAAACAGTTTCTTATCTTCGGAACTGTTCAATGTAGTCCAGCTGCCTTGCACAGCGCGGCCGAGCTGGTCGCCGAAATCCGATTGGCCCCAGGCATCCGCACCCTGGCGGAGTGCTACCTGCGCAACCAGCACCTGAGTCATAGATTTTGCAAGATCATCAGGCGCGGCTGTATTGTATCCGTTATTCACGTTATCGCCAAATCCTACAACCGAAACACCCTGCTCTCTGGCCTGCGCGACGGCTTCGGCCGTTTCTGCGTCCTGCGTATCGGCAGCGATGAGCAATCCGTCAAACCCGCCGCTCAGACCATATCCCAGAATCTGATCTGCCACAGTGGTGTCTTTGATCACGCCGCATTCCACTTCTGCATCAGCTCTTTGTCCGATGATCTCTTCCCGGGCGCCCTGTTCAAACTGACTGATCCAGTCTTCACCCAGATTGTAATCGGAAATGACGTGTATCTTCAGCGATGTTTCAGCGTTATCCAGCGCTGCTTCCTCATTACTCAGCGATGCCTCATCATTGCTGTCCTGGCTGCCGCATCCCGCACACAAAATCACTGCAGCGAGAGATACAACTAATCCTATTACCAACATCGTCTTTTTCTTCATCATTCGCTCTCCTTTGAAAGGCCTTTGATCAACTAGCTTTTGATATATCTTAACATTAAGATTCTTTATATGCAAAAGCACCGAACGTCATAGTTGACATAAGTGGTGTTTCAGACTGTAGACCAAGAGCCGATTTCTTAAAAAATGTGCAAACTAGAACTCTCTTGCAACAAGCAATCATGTTGCAAGAGAGTTCCGTCTACGAAGGTGTATTTCTGATTATTTTACTAGTTCATCCAACAGTTCTTCTACAGTGTCAATCGTTGTGATTCCCTGCTCATCGATAAGGTGTTTTATGTCTGTTGGTTCTGTATCCCCTTCATTCATATAACACATGAAATTACCACCGAAATAGAAATGATAATCTTTCCCCCTATTTGCTGCTAATTCCAGTATTAACTTTGAATAGTCAAGCATTTGACCGTTGTGCAAGCTGATGCAGATATCTGTCATACCATACTCGTCTGCGATATCTAAAACGTCTAACGCTTCCAATGATACTCCACCATGCACAACTTCAGCGCCAAGACCTTCCAGAACAGAATATACTACGTATGCACCAAATGAGTGGACATCTGCAGACACAACCAGCATTTTCTTATCTTTGATTTTTTTACCGGTCGGAGTGTCTTTCACTCTATTGATGATTTGGTCTTTCTCTATTGCTGCTCGTTCCCAAAGTGTCGCAGGGATGAGTGGTACTACCTCAGAATGTCCCTCATTTACCACTGATGAATGGAAAAACTGTTCAATTTTGGCAGGATCCATCCGCTTAAGAACGATCATGATCTCCAGTGGATTTGTCATATCAACACCGGCAGCTTCCAACCCTTCCATCATATTATTGAACATCTTCGTACCATAATCTTTGATTTTGTCACGCAGATTTTCTATAGCAGTAAAATCAATGAGCGGTTCATATTCTATTGCCTTTTCTTCTGCTCGTTGACATGCTGCAGACATATTCAATATACCTTCAAGTGTTGGAATTGTCACCTTTTCAGTAATAGGTATTGAAAGCCAAGATAATCCAGTTTTATACCTTTTTTCAACTAAGATTGCCAGCAGTGCTTCAGGAATTGCAAAACCATAGTTTGCTTCAACGTAATTCTCCCAGTGGGATATCGAATCTGCCTGAAGATATGAGACACCCGGCTGATCATCAAGCTTAAACGTATCGCTCCCGGCAAGCCATAATGCCATTTTAGGAATCAATTTGTTTTCGTAATGTCCAAAGCTAAAGGAGTATCTTGATTTCATAAGATCTGAAACCAGATAATGTTCTAACATTCCCCATGCTAAATAAGATGATTGATCTAAAAAGTATGCAGGCATCGATTCATCCATGTATGAATCCGTTACAGCTTTTTCATCATATTTCGACGCAACCAAACCTATTGCTTTGATGTTACTCAAAAAGTTTTCAACATCATCCGGACATCCATCGAAATCCCATCCAAACTGTGTAAATACCCCATTATATGTTGCACCGGCTTTGAGAGCATTCAGGGTGTTGTTATAAGCATTTGGCGTTCCAATGTGACAATCGTTAAAACTAGCTTGGACATTGGAAGCATTCACTATCCTATCCCAGTCTTCGGGCTGATCAAGTAAATAACCTAACGCTTTAGGAAGATTCTCTCTGTACTTTGCTGGTGTTCCTGTTAACAGCATTGGTATCTGATGCGCAATATCGAGGTGAAGACCCGTTTCCTCATTGAATTGTTGAATAGCTTTCATCCCTTCAATTTCTTCTTCAAGAGATGACAAACCAATAATAATTCTCCATGTCAGTTTCCCTTTGGCTGCCTGTTGAAGCCTGTAATCAACCTCGTTTGTAACACCATGTTCCTTGCAGAATGGAGTGACAACCTTGGGTATTTTCTTCCCTTCATCAAATCCTTCCTGCCATGCTGCTTTCCAATCGGGCAAATCTTTTGGTATTAAACTAGCAATGTATTCCCTATTGGTTTGACTCAACCAATCTGCCATGATAATACCTCCTTTCCATCCATCCCTTATTCAATTTACCAAATTGGACTGTGATCCCATCCATAGAATGCATACGGTGCGAATTCTTCCGGATCAACTTCCTCATACTCACAAGGTCCCATCATGACATATTCACCTGTCTGCAGGGATGCTCCCAGTACTCTTACGACTTCGAGCTCTGCCCATGGGTCGTCATCTGACCATGTGAAGTGCACATCACCAAATCCGATCTTTTCTTCCATGTTGTACATCGCATCCCACTCTTTTACCA
>JAFRKJ010000069.1 GCA_017431785.1 Bacillota bacterium
ATGCACCCAGCCGGGAGCATAGCGCCGTTTGTTGTCAGCAGCCCGTTTCACGGTCTGCGTGTAGTTCCTTGTAAACTGACCTAAGTTGAAAGCGAAATAATCAAATCTAAGACTATGGAACGCGAACAGCAACTAGGCTTGAGATTCGATCTGTGGAATTGGGAGCAAAACGCTGATTTCCAGGAAGAATACGGCCATTCTGCTACATATATGATTGCCAAAGATGTAAACATCAAAAGAATCCGGCCTAATGAAACAGATGTCCCTTTCGATGATGCTTTGGCATTCGCTGCTGCCAAATTGCTCACTTATGATTCACAACTGACAAATGAGCAGCTTGATGACTACTGGCTTGCCAGTGAATACATCGACGATTATCCGTATCTGCTGGACGAAATCAAAAACATGGATCGTCAGGGAGAACAAGAGATATTTGGGGAATCCGGCATCTGGCATTTCACCTGGTGGGATGTGACAGACCCCATGGAATGGGAACAAAAGAATTGTATAGCAACCGCCTATGTGGATGGGAAAACCGGTACGGTTCTGGAAATCAGTACTTTTACACGTGGCTATGATGAAGAAGTTATTGTTCGCAAGCTTCTTCCATAATAATCGAGAATCTCGGAAAATAATCTTTCTATCAGTCAGTACCGAGTGTAAGAACAAGGCTGAAGGCAGGCACAATTCGATTTCTGCTTATCGGAATTCTAGCAATTTGGCAAATCTTAAGATAGCAAACAGCCCGACTGAACGTTAATCAGCCGGGCTGTTGCTGTTATTCATCAAAGAGCTTTTTATGGCTCTCAACAACTGTTTCGATATCCTCCATGAAAAGGCAGTCAATAATACACTGGTAACGATAATACCGAACCATCACAGTACGGGTAAACCTGGTCATTTCCAGAAACAAGGATGACAGCAACGGCGGAAGCTGCAACCCAATGATAAGCCGGGTAACATCCTGAATGCTGTACTCATAATCATCCTCATTGCACATACGGCTGATCTTGGCCTCGCTCAATCCCGTGGCAGCGGCAAGGCCACGCTGCGTCTTGACCCGGTCCTTGAGCAGCTTCGTCAGTGCCTTGGATGGGCGACGCGGGAGAGAGTCCAGATATTCCAGATTCTTTTCTTCCAGCTCATCCCTGGACATACCGGATATATCGAGAGAGTGAACCATGAGATAGCACTCGTTGTACTCGTCATCGTAGTGAAGCTCACCGACCCGATAATGATCCGCAGAGATATGATAGGTTCGCGAAAACTTCATGCAGCACTGATCTACGTGACCGAGCGCCCATTTGGTCATCAAGTACCCTTTTTTCGTACTGCCGACATATTGTGATTGGTTCAGGCAGATGTGCCCATCCGCATAAACGAAAGCACGAGAGTTGATCACTTCACGGAAATGCGCGTCCTTCTCATACATCTCCGTGAACTGTGACCGACTGATAACAAAGGTTTCCCCGGAGGAAAGGCTGTCTGCATCGAAGGCAAAGTTTGCAATGTAATGGCCGTCAATATAGTTGAGCGCACCCTTTGCGCCAGAAGTGCCCATTGTGATCATCCGGGTCTTGATAATCGAACGGGCCTTTTGCTTATCAGAAGCTATCTTGCTGATGATCCCAGCCAGCTTCTGGCCAAGATTATCCTGATTGTTTGCAACTTCCTTCCAGTATTTCCTGACCATCGGCTCAAAAACAGGGCGCGGAAACATCGCTGCAATACCAACAAAGCTGGCCTGACGCTCTACCCAGCGGATGTCCTTTTCAGCCGGTTTGGAAGCATCATCCGCTTCCTGATAATCCAGCATCCGCAGATCTGATGCATGCAGATTCTGCAGTTCAAAGAACATGGAGTGCCATTCATAATGCCCGCACTCATGGTAGACGTCACGGTCGATATCCCCACGATGTTCGCGATTCTCATTGATCAGGATCGTCTTTCCGGGGATCGTAATATCTGTGAAATCTTCATCATCTGTGGCTGTGCCGGATGCGCCGGAGGCGACAACCCGGGCATGTCCTTCCTTGAGATAGAGAATGGCACCGGTGTAATGATTCCTGTACAGGGATGCCACTTTGATCTTCAGTCCCATGGCTTCAGCCAGCTCATAGGCACCGTTTTCTCTGTCCTTCTGCACACCACTTTCGCCCAGGTATTTCTGGAGCATCTCCAGCACCAGCACTTCCATTTCTTCGTAGGAGAGTACGGGAACCAGATATTTTGTCAGCTTGGGCAGGTTACGCTCGGGCAGAACATGCGTAGTGAAGTCTTTCAGTCCCCGGTGCAGCGTGATGCCGCCATCCAATGTGATCTCTGCTGTAAAGTTGATAAAGCGGATGATGAATCTTGGAATACTGCCGTCTTTGGGCAGTCCGAACTTGATCCGCATTTTGCAGTCGGCAATCAGATTGGTTCGGTCAACGCGCCAGGGTTCGGCACGCAACAGCTCCGTACTGTTGGTGTCGATAACGATTTCCGAGTCTTTGCAGTCCACATCCAGACCTTCCACAAGGTTCAGGGACATAGCTGCTTTGATCTCTTCCAGCAGATCATCCATGTAGTGATTTGCGAGGTATTCTTTCAGGCCCTGCAAAACAGGGGCCATTTCGACAGGTTTGCTTTTGGTGGACATTGGCTGCTTCTCCTCAATGATACATCACGCCGGGCATTTTGACAGTTTCACATTTATCGGTGGCAAGATCCGTTCTGCGCCTGCAGTGACAAGCACTGTAGATCGCATCCTTGCCGAAACGGTTGCGGATATCGTCGATCGCACGATCCAGCCGATTCCGCTTGTCGAATATCAGATAATCGCCGAACATATCCAGCTGGTCAGGCAGTTTCTCATCCTGAAGCTTTGAGGCGGTGATCGTCAGCGCTCTAACAGGCTTTTCCCAACGGTAGTAAAGCAGGAAAAGCTCATAGGCCGCCTGGGCGATGATCGCTGCGCTCTGCGTAGGATAATGGATAGGCGCAACGTATTCGTGGTACATGAAGCTGTTGTCCTTCACATAAAGGTGTACAGCTTTCGTTTTGCACTCGCTGGCAATCATCCGGTGACTGACGTCCTGCGCCAGCTCATCCAGTGCCAACCAGACAGAATAGTTGTCTTCCAAATCTCTGGTGCATGTTGCGCCGTGTCCGATAGACTTTGGGGCCGGACTGTAATCCACCGGTGCAACAGCCGAACAGTCTGTGCCGTTGGCGAAAGCCTGAACCATGAGGCCGTTCTTTCCGAATTTCCGGGCAATGATATCGGAGGGGGCATTCGCCAGCTGCCCAATGGTTGTAATGGCGATGTTATTCAGCTTTTTTGTTGTTCGCGGACCCACATAGAGCAGATCCGATACTGGGAGATCCCAGCACTTCTCTTTGAAGTCTGATTTCCGGAGAACCGTAAGCGCGTCAGGCTTCTTCATGTCGCTTCCCAGCTTGGCCAGTGCCTTGCTGAAGGACGCGCCGATAGAAACTGTCAGTCCGGTTTCATCCTTCACCGTCTGACGGATCTCCTCAGCGACACTGACAGCGTCATCCTCGTCATAAGGAAGACTGATCCAGCACTCATCCATGCCGAAGGGCTCAACATTGTCGCTGTAGCGCTTATAGATGCGCTGAAGCAGTTTCGAGTATTTCAGGTACAGGTCATAGTGGGGCTTGACTTTGACCAGACCGGGGCATGCCTGCATGGCCTGCCAGTTTGCCATGCCGGTTTTCACGCCCATCCGTTTTGCGGGATAGTTTGCAGTCAGAACAATCCCGTGTCGCTGTTCCGGATCGCCGCATACCGCGATTCGCTGATTCCGCAGATCCGGATTCTCAACCATCTCTACTGATGCATAGAAGCAGTTAGCATCGGAATGGAGAATCATCATGAGCATCACTTCCTTCCGGTGTCCACATCGACAGCGCACATTATAGACGCAGTTAATCATCATTTTCAAGATGGCAAGCGCCTATTGGCGTCATTTGACGCCACATTGAAAATAGGCATTGACAAGGGCGCTTTTTGCTTCTATGATTGACGCAGTTAATGTCTTTGGAGGTTGAGAGTATGGCACGCCGTAAATTTGAAGCCGCTCAGGATGGCAGCCAGAAGAAAGTCAAGCTGGAACCCCAGGGAGCCGGTGTATGTGACAATAAACTGTTCTATGCGGAACGGGTCAAGGCGCTGCGGACAGCAGCCGGTGTGACGCAATCTGAACTGGCCAGCAGACTGGGCCTGTCCAGGTCTTCCGTGCTGAACTGGGAGCTGGGACGGACGCGCCCGGACATCAGCAACATTCCCGCCCTCTGCCGGGTGCTGAATGTCCCGATCTCACAGTTCTTCTTCTCTACCGGAAGCGACACAGGCCTGAACAGTGCTGAGTCCCAGCTGATCCGTTCCTACCGGAACATGAATGACAAGCATCAGCGGTTCATCATTAAGATGGCCGGTGAACTGGAAGAGATGGATGTCCCTGTGCAGGTGCATGCTCCCCGGATTCGTCTGCTATCCCTGCCATATGCCGAGGATGCGGTTGCTGCCGGTGTTGGAGCAGACGGCTTTGAAGCAAACTGTCGGCAGTGCTACGTTCACGATACACCGCAGCTGCGCGAAGCGGACATCCTGTTCCATGTCAACGGCGACAGCATGGAGCCGACCTATCCCGACGGTTGCACCGTGATGGTACAGAAAAGCAACGATGTGGACACAGGCGACATCGGTATCTTCTCTGTGGATGGCACGCTGTTCAACAAAGAATGCCAGCCGGACGGGCTGCATTCCATCAATCCGAAATATCCTCCGATGCTGTCAAAGAAGTTCGGGGAAATCAGGATTATCGGGCGTGTCATAGGCATGATGGAAGATGGCGATTTTGCCAGCGAAGCGGAAATCAGGGATTTCCAGGCACAGAAGTGAGGGATCAGCATGAAATACAGGAAGCAGTACATCGATGTGGATGTAGCGATCAGCGCTTCCGGGCAGATGCTCCCGCGCATCATTCATTGGACAGACGGCCGCAAATACACGATTTCCAAAGTGAAGGCCATTGTCCCATCCCCGGCGTTGAAAGCTGGCGGTCAGGGAGATCGTTACACCGTGATGCTGGAGAATCAGGAACGGTATCTCTTCTTTGAACGTCCAACGGATTCGGACGATGCGTCCATGGTAGGCAGATGGTTTGTAGAAGCACCTGTGCTTCAGAACGGATGATATTCGCGGAATGAAAACGCAGCATGGCTGCAGACATGTTTTCAGGAGGAGTGGGAGCAGGATGGCAAGTGAGCGTGGAAAGAGAAAGGATCGTCTTCTCTTCATTCTCCAGTATCTGATCAATAATACAGACGACGAGCATCGGGTGTCTCAGCAGGAACTGGCCGATCTGTGTGCTGAATCAGGCCACGGATGTGATCGGCATCTGATCAGCAATGACATCAGCGTGCTCTGTTCCTACGGCTTCGATGTGATTTCAACCATGGATGGCCGGAAAAAATACTACAACTATGGCTGCCGGGAATTTGACATCGCCGAGCTGCGAACGCTGATCGACGCCGTTGAGTCTTCTGTGTTCATCAGCCCGAAGAAAACAGAATGCCTGATCAAGAAGATTTCCGGTCTGTCCAGCTGCCACGACGCTGAAAAGCTCCGCGCCTCTGTCTATACTGGCAAGCTTGCCAAGGCCGAG
>JAFRKJ010000070.1 GCA_017431785.1 Bacillota bacterium
AAGCACTTTATGACCGAGGAGTGTTCACAGAAGAAGAATTCAATGAAAAAAAGAGGAAGCTACTCAATCTTTAAGTGTTACACTCCGAAAAAGGGACACCCTGTGGACGGTGTCAACTCCTTTCTTTTCAACGCTTAGAGCCATTAGGGGATCAGGGTAAATCCGCAATCGAGCCCCTGATCATCCTCCAGAAACCATCATGGATACACTTCTGGATACACTGTGTGAGGGACGTCTCTCCTTCCTTGAAATTTCAATGGTTTCAGAATTGTTAATTTGTTCGACTCCCCCCATCAGCTCCAAAAAATGGCTTCGAATTGGTTTTCGAAGTCATTTTGTTATGACGATTTTCGTTGAAATTACAACATTTTTAGCCAATGACCATTTCGCCGCATAAAGCGAAAAAAAGCCAATAAACGCCGGAAATCGCCGTTCGAAGGAGGTTTTTTGTGGGGTGTCTCGTGGTATATGAGGAGAGTCGAAGCTGCAACTTCGACTCTCGCGCACTTCACGAGAGTCATCCCATTCGAGGAGGCTTTGAATGAGATGCGAAGGAGGAGCCTCAATTCTCATAACGGCTCTGTATTATTACGAGAGATATGATTGACACCCCAGATTATTGATTGTATAGTGATAAAAAACATAGGAGGACTAACGGAGTGATCAGCAGATAATTTGTAACACGATCAATAATACTGACATTGTTATCAGTGATGTTTTTTCGTGTTTCCGATTATCTGTGCAGGCAGCTCCTATTTTTGTGGTCTGAGGACCAAATGGTTTGATACACTGCGGTCAAATCAAAACGGAACATGAAACATGCACAGCTATTTCGGAAACGGAATAGCTTTTTTAATAACATCACGATAAACACTCACAAGTAATGGAGGTGTTTATATGCTGCAAATAAACAATTTGAGAATAATACATGATAAAGATTACCGGACCCTGATAGACGGGCTGACCTTTGCTGTGAACCCGGGAGATAAGATAGTCGTTATAGGAGAAGAGGGCGACGGAAAATCAACATTGCTCAAGTGGATCATTGATCCCGGTCTGATAGAACCCTATGCTGAAGCAAGCGGAACAATAATTGCCCCGGGTGAAAAGGTCGCGTATCTTCCACAGGAACTCCCCATTGAGTCAAGAGGGTTGACTATATTCGAATTCATGTCAGCCGAAGACCAATTCGTGGAGATGAATCCTGCAGAAATCGCAAGGATAGCCAGAGAGGTAGGACTAGATCCCGATATGCTCTATTCTGATCAGATCATGGGAACGCTTTCAGGTGGGGAGAAGGTCAAAGTGCAGTTTGCCAGGCTGCTTGCGTCAAGACCGTCCATACTTCTGCTGGACGAACCGTCAAATGATATCGATGTAGAAACGCTGGAATGGCTCGAGTCGTTTATCAACCGATCGAAGATGGGTATACTCTTCGTTTCGCATGATGAAACTTTGATCGAGAACACCGCAAACAGGGTCATACATATTGAACAGCTGGATCACAAGAGCGTGCCAAGGCACACGGTCGCCAACATGCCTTACAGGCGGTATGTTGCAGAACGTTTGCATGGCTTTGAACTGCAGGAAGCACAGGCTAAGATGGAAAAGCGGCATCAACGTATCGCAGAGGAAAAGTGGCGGAAGATCTATCAGAGGGTGGAGCATGAGCAGAATGTAATAACACGTGCTGATCCGTCAGGCGGCAGGCTTCTTAAAAAGAAGATGCATGCGGTGAAATCGCAGGGAAGGCGTCTGGAGAAACAGAAGGAGAACCGGACAGAAATACCACACTATGAGTTCGAGATAAATCTGATGTTTGATTATGAGACAAGTATCCCAAGGACAAAGGCCCTCCTGACTCTTGCGATACCTGAGCTGAGTATCGCTGAAAATGGTGAAAGACGGGTATTGTCCAGAAATATCAGGCTGGATATCCGGGGCAGTGAAAAGGTTTGCATTACCGGTAAGAATGGTGCCGGTAAAACTACACTGATGCGGTGCATCAGGGATGAGCTGGAAAAGCGCGAAGATAGTTCTTTTGCGTATATGCCTCAAAATTATGAAGAGATGCTGGATCCGGACATTACTCCTGTTGAGTTCCTGACGAAAGACGGCAGTAAGGAGGAAAACGTCATTATCAATAACAGACTGGCATCTCTAAGGTTTACGCCGGAAGATATGACAAGGAAGATCAAAGAACTCTCCGGAGGACAAAAGGGCAAACTCCTTCTGCTTTCATTGACACTATCAGATGCTGATATCCTGCTTCTCGATGAGCCGACGCGCAATTTTTCCCCTTTATCAGGGCCGGTGATCAGAAAGATGCTTGCAGGTTTCAGCGGCGCGATAATAAGTGTTTCACATGACAGAAAATATATTGATGAAGTCCCTGACAAGATTTACGAATTGACTCGGGATTGCCTAAGACTGCTGAAATGACAGCCAAATATTATACGGAGGTACAAGATGCGAATTACATACAAAAACCCAGGGTTTGAGCATTCAATCGATAGCATTATGCTGTTTCAGACAGATGATACAGCACCGAATCAGGCGGATGCTTTACCGTATTTCTATCCTCAGGTCGATGCGGATCTATTAAGGTGCAAGCCGCTCAACGAGAGGAAAGAATATCTTGTGGATGTTCTTTCGGATGTTTACTCTGAACTGGAACC